>CAZGNL010000003.1:0-95395 GCA_964527475.1 uncultured Syntrophaceae bacterium | reverse complement strand
GGGAGAAATCCCCCCTGCCCCCCTTTGCTAAAGGGGGGTGGTGCCGGTCCCCCCCTTTGAAAAAGGGGGGTTAGGGGGGATTTTGAGACTCGGTCCCTCACCTGTACGCTGTACTTCTTTGAACGCAACTTGGTATCATAGGCTGGAAAGCGAATCGCAGACTGGAAAGTCTGCACCACAAGAAGAAGTTTCGCAGGAATCCGAAACCAATTTCGAGAACCCCTATATGTTTCGTTGTGTACGGGGTTCCTGAGGTATAGAAGTCGGCATTGTGTGCCGCGCTTTTCTGTCACGTACGATGGGAATAGAGTATGATTTGCGAATCGAGCACTGGATTGCGGGAGTAACGAAGTGTGAAGCCTCCCTCACCCTTGCCCTCTCCCCCTGGGCTCTTCCCCAAAATGGAGGGGGGAGGGGACTCCTCTTGCTCCCTCTCCCTCTGGGAGAGGGCTGGGGTGAGGGATTTCCGGATAAACGGTGCAGAATAAACTCGCGCAGCACACGTCGGCATTAGGCGGTTTCTATGCGCCGGGCATCCTTTTCGGTTTCTTTCAGGGCCGCGGTGACTGCTTCGGCGAGAAACAGTTCGCAGTAGTCACAGAGGTAGTTGAGCTTGTCGTCGAGTTCGCGGAGGCCATTGGACACTCGCATTACGCATCGTCCGTGGTGGCAATGTGGAATGTTGAAAGTGTGCCCGATCTCATGAATGGCCACTTTCACCACCCTTTCCAGGAAACGCTCTCTGTTTACCAGTTCCCCTGCCGATCCCGATCTGAGGCGGGCGCAGGACATGACAGCCGCGCTTCCACCCATATAGGCCTCCCCGAACACATAGGTTAGGATAGGGTTGGTGATATCTTTGGCGGTCAACCCGATCACCTTCAGACCGGTATCCGAGTGATCGGCGTCGAGAAGCTTGATGAGTGTCATCGCGTTGTATTGGTTGCGGGAACTCATAAACGCTTCTTCGGGCAGCGGGATGCCCTCCCGTACCTCGACGGGCAATCGAAGAACGCCCTGGAGTCCATCGGCCACCACCCGCAGCACGTCCTCTTCCACACGCCCAAGGGGTAGAACCGTTATGAGGGTTTCTTTGGCCGACCGCGCTTGAGGTTTTGGCTCTTTCTTACTCATTGCAGGGCAGCGGCGCCTCTTAGGCGCCCTCCTACGGGACAGGATTGAAGTGACGGTCGGGACAGGTCTAATACCAATGCGCGGTCAAACAACTGATAAAGAGCACTGCTGGGCAAGCCGGCAGTGGCACCCAAGAAACCGATCTCACTCTCTTGATTGCGCATTCCTAAAAAAGTCCTCTTTGTTCGCAGAGCCGCCGGCCCCAAGTTAGGGAGGCGGAGCCTCCCGGTATGCGTTCCCAGGCAGGGCCTGGGAACGAGAGGAAAACCTTTCTCGAAGCACCCACGCCCGGCGGGCCGGTACCGACTATTAATGAAGTTCCCACACCAACCGGCTCGTAAATTGTCCTACTCTCCTCTTATTGGCGCTCCCTCTCCAACTCATATTTGCGAATCTTCTTGTACAGGGTCGATCTGTCCACTTCGAGCACTTTCGACGCGCGACTCACATTCCAATCTTCCTCGTCCAGGACGCGGCGGATATGCTCCTTTTCCACTTCTTGGAGCGACCGCGGTTTCTCTTGCGGCCCGCCGGTTGCGTCGTCAGTACGGAGATAGGCGAAGGTTTCCGGGGTCATCACTCTCGTTCGGGATGTCACCACCGCTCGTTCCACCACGTTCTCCAATTCCCGTATGTTTCCGGGCCAATTGTACTGGGACAGGATCTTCATAGCCTCATCGTTGATAGCGTCCACCTCCCTGTTGGTTTCCCTTGCGAAGCGTCTTACGAAATGATTCACCAGGAGCGGAATATCTTCCCGCCGCTCTCTCAGGGGGGGGACTGTGAGCGTGATGACGTTTATTCTGTAAAAGAAGTCTTGCCTGAAGCTTCCCTCTGACATCGCCCTATTGAGATCCCGATGTGTGGCGCTGATAAGGCGGAAATCGGCCTCAATGGGCTCCACGCCTCCTACCCTAAAGAATGTCTTGTCCTGGAGCACCCTAAGGAGGTCCACCTGCATCTTTGGGATGATCTCTCCGACTTCGTCCAGGAACAGGGTCCCCCTCTCGGCCACTTCTATGAGCCCCTTTTTGGGACGCGTGGCCCCTGTAAAGGACCCCTTTTCAAACCCGAACATTTCACTTTCCAGAAGCGATTCAGGTATGGCCCCGCAGTTGATTGGGACAAAAGGTCCCCCCATTCTTCCGCTGTTGGCATGAATGGCCCTGGCTACGAGTTCCTTTCCCGTGCCTGTTTCACCCAGGACGAGTATCGACGACTCGCTGCCCGCGATTTCCACAATCGTGTCGAACAGATCCAGCATCCTCGGAGATTGGCCGATTATCTCATCAGGTCCGGCCCAGTGGCGACTCACCTCGTTTTGCAGATACTGTTTCTCTTCGAGAAGTCTTTTGTGTTCCAACAGCTTGGCCACAAGAAGGCCGAGCCCTTCCGGGTCGAAGGGTTTAACCAGGAAGTCGTCCGCGCCCAGCTTCATAGCCTCCACCGCGTATTCCACAGTGCCGTACGCGGTAATGATCACTACTACGGTGGTCGGAAAGGACTGTTTCGCTTTCTCCAAGAGCGCGAATCCGCCCATACCGGGCATCTTAATGTCCACGAAGAGTATATCGTAGAGATTCTGTTGCATCAGGTCCAGAGCCTGTTCTCCTGATTCGGCACGCTCGACCACCGAGCCGTCTTTTTCCAGCCACGCGGAGAGCGATTCCCGGACGATAAGCTCGTCGTCTACTACCATGATTCTGCTTTTGCGGCTCATGTCAGATCAACTGCCTCCTCTATTGACGATTCATCGAAAACCGGAAGCGTGAAAATAAAGGTGGCGCCTTCTCCCTCGTGGCTGTCCACTTCTATGGCGCCTCCATGCTGAGCTATGATTCCGTACACCACGCTCAGTCCCAGTCCTACGCCTTTGCCTTCTGCCTTGGTTGTAAAAAACGGTTCGAAGATGTTGCTCTGAACCTCCTCTGGAATGCCGACTCCCGTGTCTTTGATACTCACCGTTACTTGTTTCCCATCCGGATGGAGCGCGGCGGAGATCTCCACAACCCCACCATCCGGCATGGCCTCCACTGAATTGAGAACGAGATTCAGGAGCCCCTGCTTTATCTGATCCCGGTCACCGCGCACCGGCGGAAGATTCTCCGGGATATCCCGATTGAAGGTCACCTTCTCCAACTCCATGCGATGCCCCAGGAGTAATACCACTTCATTGGACAGCGCTGTGATGTCCACGCTGGCCTTGGTCAGTTCTCCCCGTCGTGAGAAAGAGAGGAGGTTGCGAAGGATCTTTCCGCAACGGGCCGATTCATCGGCTATGAGGTCCAGGTAGGAACGAAACCGATCCAACTCTTCAGGCGAAACCGATTCCTGATTCAGTGATTGTCGCATCAGCTTGGCAAAGGTCAGTATGCCCTGAAGAGGGTTGTTTATTTCATGTACAGCGGCTGAGGCGAGCTTTCCCAGGGCCACCATCCTGTCCTGCGTCAGAACCTGGGAGAAATCCTCACGAATGGTCTGGGCCTGGCGATCCAGCACAGGCGCCATGGCCCGTGTGACGTCTTTCCAGACCACAAGGACGTTCTTCTTGCCCTTTTCGTCTTTTCTGAGGGGGTACGCGCTCACAGTGAAATACCTGTTCGATTCATCCTTGTTCTGATCTTCCCTGACAGTATGGACTGAACGCCCAGTTTTGAGCGCATCACGGACAATACAGGGCCGACCTCTCACGTCGCAGGGTTCCATAGCCTTTCTTACCACCCAGTAGCACGCCTTGTCGATGGCATCCTGTTTGGACATTTTCGCGCGTTTGAGGAGCGCGCTGCTGATTTCCACAAGGTTGAGGTCCTCATCGACCACCATGATGCTGGTCTCCGGCCCCGACATCAGGACCTCCTTGATCATCTCCACACTCTCAAGCCTGTTGCGGGTCACGTCCAGATGGGCCGACACTTCCCTCAGCTTCTTTATAATCTTCAGTGCGAACGTGTCCAGGATTCTGGTTTGGGCCGGAATGATCTCAGTGATGCTCTTGCGAAGCTCAGCATCGTCGGAATTCATGATCAAAAGGTCGGGGGGTTCGGAGACCAGCAGGTCCTTGAATGCCACCAACATGGGATTCTCGGATTCAGCTTCCTTGAATCTAGCCAGGTCATCCAATCCCTTGTCGATGACACCAAGTAATGTGAATCCGACGCCCATCACCAAAAGGGTATCGAGTATCTCAGAACTGTGATCGAGCGATTCCGGTTCCCCGATGATCAGCACCTTCAAAGATCCTGATCGAGGCGCCTGGTCAGGCGCTTTGACTGGTTTATTGCTGTCGTGCTTGCCCTTCACTCTTGCTCCTATTCAGAACATTCTAGCAAAACGTGCGTATCAAGCAAGCGTAGCAAGCGCATGCTGGATCGAGGTGTACGGTTTTGCCCAATCAATTGGAGCGGCTGTGCTATAGTAAAGCGCACTGAAACTTGCGGCGGTGACGACGACTTATGAAATGGCATACCGGCAAAACCATATGGTTCACCGGACTTTCGGGGTCCGGCAAATCTACTCTTTCATCAATGCTCCAGAATGTTCTGGAATCGAGAGGTGTGCCTGTGGTGCTTCTCGACGGGGACATGGTCCGGCACGGCTTGAACCGGGACCTGGGCTTTTCGGTGATTGATCGCGCTGAGAACATCAGACGCGCCGGGGAAGTGGCCAAGATCCTCTCCGACGCGGGCCATACGGTCATTGCCGCGTTCATAACCCCTATAGAGAGTCTTCGCAAGGCTGTCAGGGGAATATTTGAACCGGACCGATTCATTGAGATATTCCTGGACTGTTCGCTGGAGGTCTGCGAAACCCGCGATCGCAAGGGCCTGTACCGGAAGGCCCGTAGAGGGGAAATCCCGCACTTCACAGGGATTTCCGCGCCTTTCGATCCGCCCACTTCATCGGATTTGATGGTGCCCACGGGCGTCCAGACTGTAGAGCAGTCTTTGGGATCTGTGCTCTCCTTTGTGGACAAGAGGTTCTCTGACCTGACACCCGATCGCCCGCGGTCTTTGGGCCTTGTGGGAACACACTCGCCAAAGCGGGTGCTGGTCATCGGACTTGACTGCGTGCCCCCTTCGCTGGTTTTCGGAGAAGCGGCAAAGGGTCTTTCCAACATCAGGGCCCTGATGGATCACGGAATATGGGGCCCGCTGAGGTCCACTGATCCGCCCATTACGGTTCCCGCCTGGACCACAATCACAACAGGAAGAGATCCGGGGGAACTGGGCCTCTACGGCTTGAGGAACCGTATGGACCACGAATACGGTGAGATGGTCGTCACCAACTCTTCCCATGTGGAAGTTCCCCGATTGTGGGACTATTTGCAGCGAGCCGGTAAGACGTCGATTCTGCTGGGCATTCCACAGACTTATCCTCCGAAACCGCACAATGGGATTACCGTGGCGGGATTCCTGACGCCAGGAATCGAATCCGAATACACTTATCCCCCCGAAATCGCCGCGGAGCTCTGCGGCACAGCCGGGGGAGATTACCTCCCGGATGTAAAGGATTTCAGAACCCACGACAAGGAGCGGCTTCTCAGCGATCTTTACACCATGGTAGAGCGCCGTTTTCGGGTGGCCCGCGATTTTCTCATTCACAAACCGTGGGATTTCTTCATGATGGTGGAGATCGCTCCGGACCGCCTCCATCATGGCTTTTGGAGATACGGCCGGCCGGATCATCCCGGTTACGAGCCTGGGAATCCGTATGAGAATGTGCTCCGGGATTTTTACAAGTTCCTCGACAATCAGATCGGCACGTTGCTGGGGCTTCTTGGGGATGAGACCACTGTCCTGGTAATGTCCGACCACGGGGCCAGAAACATGCTGGGAGGAGTGTGTATCAACGAATGGCTGATTAGAAACGGTTTTCTGGTTCTTCATCGGCGTCCGGAACAGGAGAAGCCCCTCACTGCGGACATGATCGACTGGTCCCGAACAGAGGCCTGGAGCGAGGGAGGATACTACGCGAGAGTCTTCCTCAATGTTAAGGGTAGAGAACCCCAGGGCGCTATCGACCCTGCTGACTACGAGTCATTCAGGGACAAACTTGCCGAAAGACTCCGGACCCTTGATGACGGAGACGGTAATGTGATTTCCAACCAGGTGCTCAAACCCGAGGAAGTCTACGCGCGGTGTCGCAACGTACCGCCGGACCTGATGGTCTATTTCGATAATCTGAATCGCCGATCCATCGGAACGGTCGGTCGCCATGACATACTTTGGAATACAGAGAACGCGGATCTCGACCACGCAAACCACGATCCGGAAGGAGTATTCATCAGCGCGCGTATGGCCGACCTTCGCCGCGGCCGGATCAAGGGTCTACGTACAGAAGACGCCTCGTGCCTGGACATAACACCGACCATCTTGCACGAATTCGGTCTGCCGCTGCCGGAAGGAGTGGGGGGAAAGATTATCAATATCAACGGGCCCGGATACTCGGGGATCGCGGGCGGCCCGCGCTCACCCGCGCAGTATGAAGATTCCGCGGCCGATGGGTCTTCCTCTCCCAAAGGTTTCACCTCCGAGGAAGAGGAAATTGTGAAAAAGCGGCTCAAAGACCTGGGATATATCTAGATTCGACTTCAATCCCAATGTCTGAATCTTGGATGTACGTGAGACCGAGCTGTGCCGGTTCTTCCAGTAGGACCGGCATCTTGCCGGTCCCTCACGAACAGGAACCAAACCCGACCCAAGGGGGCTCTCGCGAGTCGGAGCCGGAAATTCAGCAACCCCGCGGTGTAGATTGAAGCAGGCAGATGTGAATTCAGAATCGAACATGGGTGTGGAGTCGTTTTCTCGGATCTCCGTGAATAGAGGACGTGATGAGAAAACTGTTCCGCTTGATGCTCTCATGGCTGTTGATCCTCGGGTCGGCAGATGCCTGTCTTGCCTGGGACCGTGCAAATCCGCACGTGAGAATCGCTTCCAGGTCCATGCTGAACTCCATTCCCAAGTGGGAGATCGCACTGCCGGTCGAGTACGAAGCACGGTTTCAATGCCTAGGGAGTGTTAATCCGAACCGAGCCCCTGGAATTTCCGATCTCCCGGACACTCAGACGACGGGGGGAGCGGGGTCCAACTCCGGTGATCATCCTTCCGGATTTAGGGCCGATTCCAGGTTGACGATCTTTCCTTCTCTTAGGGCGTGCGGTCTGCTCGGGGTTGCGGGCAAGTACACCATACACCGATGGACATCCGCGCCCCAGCCGATTTTTGATGATGTGGTGTCATCCGCGCTGTATCCTGGTGTCCCACCGTTTGAACGATACTACGATAGTAAGTTGGGGCTCTTGTCCGGGGATCCTACGGAAATCGGAAAGTTGGAGGAGTTCCGGATCAGCGTGGGAGTACCTGAATACTGTGAGTTCTGGACCGGTTCCAAGGATCTGCTTTCCGGTGTCCGCGCCACCCGAGGACCCGACAACGCCAACGAATTTGTGGGATTGACCATTCCGTGGCAGAAGTTCAAGTTCACCATCGGCACAGGCGCGACATTGCCGCATGAATCCAGCAACACGAACACGTCGGCATCGATTCTTTACGGACCCCTTGTGTTACTTGGATGCACCGGCGCTTATGTGGTAGTGAATTCCATGTATGCCATGGTATGCTTTGCCGTGAACGGCATTCTCGACAGTATCGGCGTCTGTTTGTCGTCTGGTGAAGATGACGATTCCTCCACTACCCGGCCGAGCTCATGCGGCTCCGCCTACTCCAGTGGAGAGACATACCGTTGCGAAACCAAGTCCAAGAAGAAATGCACGGGACTCAACGCTTTCGCGCTCATGGAGTCGTACTCGATTCAGGATCTCACGAACGACTATTCCATCGTAGTAGGCGACAGGGCTCCGTGCGATGTGTTCATGGCCTAATACGCTAATTCAGGCGTGACCACGGGAATCGGAGTAATCAATTACCGGAACCTCACCAAAAGTGGTCCCACCATCTGGTCCGATCGCAAAGCGGATCGAGACCGTGACATGGGCAGCCTCTGGTGGATCTATGGCAAGTACAGGGATGACCTCTTCTTTGCCAATGCTGAATACAGCCGCTTCGGATGGGATGTTTTCCCATCAGGCCGACCCCATGATTATCGCAAGGGTTACCTCCTGTTTTCTGAGGTGGGAACGCTATTGGGTCCCGCGAACGCGTCTCTAATGTTTGCCTTGTCCTCCGGTCATTGCCTCAAGGAATCGGATCCCACGGAGCGAAATTGGCGTCATCCAATAAACTATCAGGTGATGGCGCCGTACGAGTCATTGATGTTTCACACCTTCGGCGGCGGGAATCAAACCTTCTACGGACCACCGGCCGACAGCCACGGCCTCCACGGGTCCTTTGTCGTGGAATTCTGATCCGCAGAGACAGAGAAGAAGGACAAAGACAAGAAAATCGAACCACAGAGGCACAGAGAAGAAGATCTCAATATTCTTGATCACCATTGTCTGTATCTGGGGTTCCGATGTTCATTCCTTCTTGCTCTTCCTCTGTGCCTCTGTGCTTCAACTATTCTTGTTGCTTCTTCAAGTTCCGCGAGGGAATGGGGCTCAGGGGAAGATTGCGGAGTCGGTTGCCGGATGATAGGATGAGTAGAAAGAAATCCTTATGAAAAGGAACACTCTCATCAAGCATTTGAAGAATAATGGAGCTGGTCTTCTACGAGAAGGACGAAGGCACAGCATTTTTTTGTTAGAGGAAATCTCAAGACACAGGTGCCGCGGCACACCGAGGTAATGGACGAGTTGGCGAGAAAAATCTGTAAGGACTTGTCCATTCCCTTTGTGAGGTAGACCATGAAGTTCCGAGCAGTGATAAAGCATTCTCAAGATTGGTGGATTGGGTGGCTTGTAGACCTTCCAGGGGTCAACGCCCAGGAAAGGACTAAGGACGAGCTGTTGGAGTCTCTTCGGATCGGGGCGGAGGATATGCTGGCAATGGAGATCCCATTTGAGCCGGAGGCCCAGATGATGATGGTAGAGGTTGCTGAACCTCAATGGAGTGAGCCGACCGAGAGCGGAAAAGAGGGACGCCCCTAAAATTCTCAATTGCCACGGAAGAAAGACATATGTAGAGGTTGATTCATGCCCGGATTAGCTGGAACAGGCGCTCCCGGCGTTCTCCAACATTCTTAGGAGATAGGGTCCGGCTCGACATGTGTCCATTTGGTTGGCCCCTTTCCTCGAACTGTAGGCACAAACGAGATTGTTCCGACTCTTCAACAGACACAACCTGCCCACCATTGCCATGAAGCACCAGCACGTAGCACGTAGGATGGGATGACCGGAGGGAATCCCATCGGTCAAGGCTTTCACGCCAGGCCTCACACGGATGATTCCTCGATCTATGGGGTTCGCTTCACTCACCCCATCCTACAATCTATTAGGAATCCATCTGTCAGGCCGTATCCATCAGCACCCCTGCGACGGACGCGGTAAGAAAGCCGGCCAGAAGTCCGGTCAACATTGCCCGTAGGCCCATACTGACGGCGTCGTCCTTGCGACTGGGAGCAATTCCGGACACTCCGCCGATGAGTATGGCCAGACTACCGAAATTAGCAAAAGAGCAGAGCGCGTATGTCAGTATCATTACCGAACGGGGTGATAGCTGGGCCGCGGCCACCATTGTCTTCATGTCGCTGTAAGCGAGCCATTCGTTGAAGATGGTTTTCACGGCCAGTAGATTGCCCGCATTCAGACAGTCTTCCCAGGGCACTCCGAGCAGATAGGCCACCGGAGCAAATACATAGCCCCCAAGAGTTGTGAAGGGGTACCCGAAAAGCGCGTCACAACCTGCGTTGAGCATGTGGATAAGGGAAACAAAGGCCAACAATATGGCCCCGATTGTGACAGCCAATTTTAGGCCGTCCACCGCGCCGCCCGCGGCCGCTTCCACGACTCCCCGATCTTCGGGAATGAGGATCTTCCATTCAACGCGGCCGCTTGTTTCGGGAGTCTCCGTCTCGGGAACCATCATTTTGGAGAGCGCGAGCGCGGCCGGAGCGCTCATGATGCTCGCGGCAAAAATATATCCCGCGTTTGCCCCGAATACGCCTACGTACACGGCCATTACCGATCCTGCAATGGTCGCCATGAAGCATGTCATGACAGTGAAGAGCTCGGAACGGGTCATCCTGGCTATTACGGTCTTGAGACCTGTAATCCCCTCGATGCCCATCAAAACAAAGATGGCTGCGGCAAGGGTTTCCGCGCCTGACGTGCGTAGAGTCCATTGCATGACCCGGGCAAGACCATAGATGATCGCGGGCAGTATCCTGAGATAATTCAGGATCGCCATAAGGGAACTCACGAAGATGATCACCGACCCCATGCTCAGGATGACAAAATCCTTGTTTTCAACCAGGGAGCCGAAAAGGAATCCCGCGCCCTTGTCGGCAAACTTATAGATGCCCATGAACAGGGCCTGTGCGCCCGCAAAGAACTGGTCCGGATAAGTCTTGAGTATGAGCAGCCCAAAGATGAACTGGAGCCCGAGGCCCCAAATCACCGGGGTCCAATTGATGTTGCGGCGATCTTTGGAAAACAGGAAGCAAAACCCGATGATCGTCACGATACCGACAACACTCATTAATCTGGGAGGCATATTCGCAAGCTATCACAAAATCGGAGCCCTTGCCAAAGCTAATCTCCGACTAAGGGTTGCACTGATGCGCATTCTTTCCTTGCCCACAAGCGCCGCGGTATGTCATTGTAGACAGGTAGTATTTGATACCGATGTGCGATCACACGAGTACTGAAGTGCACTGCTGGGCAAGCCGGCAGTGGCGCCCTGGAACAGAAATACTCTTTTGAACTCAACTTCGCATGAAAGTCCCGTGGAAAAAGCCACCCCTTTACGGGTCAACGTATGGGGTGGCTTGGAGGGGAGATGAGTCTACCCTCCAAATTATTGCGCATCGTGCGCGCTCTTCACGCGCCAGTCCGAGGCGAAGCCACGGACTACCGAACAGTGGAAAAGACTTTTATGTTTCGGTGTGCCTGTGTTTTCAGGCATGTAAGTTGGTTTGAGTTGCTCCATCGAGCATGATAGCGGAAGCAGGAGCGATTCCATGCAGCCAATGATTCCAAGAACAGTCCAGATTGCGGTCGACTTCATGAGCGATCCCCGGGAACTGGATCGACTTGTGGAATTGTCCGAGCAGGGGGATGTCAAGGCTCAGATCCTTCTGGGCGGCATGTACTATGAGGGACGTGGGGTTCCAAGGGACTATGAACAGGCCTTGAAGTGGTTCACCAGGGCCGCGGAGCAGGGGGAACCGAACGCGTCCTATGCGATCGGCGGGATGTACTTTATTGGTCATGGAGTGTCCAGGAACCTTGCGCAGGCCGTTGAATGGTTCCGCAAAGCGGCCGAGAGAAATCACGCTGATGCCCAACGCGCCCTGGGCTGGATCTATGAACGCGGACAGGGCGTTGCCAGAGACCGGGACGAGGCTGTCAGGTGGTTCGTGAAAGCCGCGAAGCAGGGCCACAAAGGCGCCAGGAAAAAGCTGCTGAAGATGGGAGTGTCGCTGGATCGCAAGGACGCCGCCCGTGTCAGGCCGAAGAAGGTGGAAAAGGAGATAGCCGGTGACGCGGTCGCTTCACTGGAGTATCCGGAAGATGTAAGAGGACTGCTCAGGTTGGCCGAGCGCAATGACGGACAGGCCCAGTATAAACTCGGCAGAAAGTACTATGAAGGACACGAGGTTCAAAAGAACCTGGGAAAAGCCTTCCAGTGGTTTCGGAAAGCCGCCGGACAAGGGGTTGTCGAGGCCCAGTTCTGTATGGGGATTTCCCACCATGAACAAGCGGTCAAGTGGTTCCGGAAGGCTGCCCGGCAGGGCTATCCCAAAGCTCAGTTCAACCTGGGAATGATGTATCTGGATGGACGCGGAGTTTCCAGGGATGTGGACGAAGCAATCAAGTGGTTCCGCAGAGCCTCGAAACAAGGCCACGCCAAAGCTGTGCATGAATTGGACAGGCTCGGGTTGGCCTGATCACCGTGATGATCCGATCAGCGAGTCCCTTTGTGACCATTTACCGAAGCGAGGGAATTCGCGCAAATCCAACAATTTTGTATGAAAATGGATGCAGTGCAAAGTCCGCCGAATGCCGTCACCTGCGAGCATCCAAGAGGGCGACGCATGCGTAGCCCCTACGGCCGGGACCTGGCGCGTTCCGGGCATTTTCATGCTTCGCAGTGCCCTTCAATGCACGGTAGCTCATATCAATGGGATTGGTGTGGCTTGAAAAAGGGATCTGTCTATCAATAATGGCCCAGCATGTGATCGATCAGGGTGTTGGTCATTTCGGAAATGATCGCCCTGTACCCACCGGGCCATGTGTGGCGGATAGGCGCCGGGGGGACATACCCATAGAACATCTTCTGTCGAACCACCTTGCGCGGAGGCGCTTTGAACGGCTTCACGATCACCGCGCGGGGGGGATAGTCCCCCGCAGCCTGTACCTTGCCGTACAAGCACGCGGCCGCAATCAATACCGCCAGGAATATGAACATCAGACGCTTCATGGTTACCTCGGAAAGGCTATTCTACCTGAGACTCACGAAAAATCAAAATGAATTCTTCCAGGAGTGTAACCATTCAGTCATTCGGGGGCAGACGGCAACGACCACTTTCTCGAGTCTAGCGGATGGTAAGAGGGCGCACACACAGGTGCGCGCCGCACACTGTGCCCCATGACGGGTCTGGGCCGAGACGTAGGGGCAGACCCCGGATCGGAGTCCGGGGCAGGCTCTATGTGTCTGCCCTTGCCTTCGAAGCCCCCCCGAAACTGAATGGTCGCCCAGGAGTTTCCCAAAAAAAATGGGAACTCTCGTCCGGGGTGTCGCAGACACCCCACTGGAAGCCGGAGGGACGACCGAAAATCGGAGCCGCCCTATGAGAAAATGTAATTTTTCTTGGAATACCGTGGCTTCCCGCCGGGCGACCGCGGGTCACCTCAGAATGGATTCCACGGGAACGCGGAATACAATGCCTTTGGGCGAGAGCATCACCAGGTCTTTCCCAATATATACAGGACCGACAGCATCCTTTTGGGGAGGACGGAACGAAGTTATCACGGAATCCAGTAGATTGTTTCCTTTGGTCAGTCTGTCCAGGGAAGCGGTGTAGAGCAGCGCGCTGAAGGGAGACCTGTTCAATTCGATTACCCGACCCTTTGTGCAGGCAAGGCCCGTGGGGAATCCCCCATTGATGTACCATGCCTTCAAACCGCCCAGGATGGATCCGCTCTTCCGGGCCTTTTCCGGATCGATCACGTAGGTCTTGCGCGTGTAAAGATAGTTGGCTACCAGCCACACCTTTTGACCCTTCCACAGGGCCGGGGCCATGGCGGTCACTCGTAGATGACCCAGCGGAAGAGTCAGTACCATCACGGCCCTTCCCGCGGCAAAGGAAGCGTCAAGGTCAATACCCATCAACATTTGGGTGGTACGGTCAACCAGCAGCAGTACGTTTCCGTCAACCGGTAGAGTGCTGAGAGCCGTAGATACGTACCCGGGCACGGTGAAGGATTCCAGTGTGTCGGTGTCGCCACTGGAAACGCCCCTGATCTCCAGATCCCCTTCCTTATCCCGGACAAGAGCCAGCCCGCGCTCCCCCCATGCGCCGAATCCCAGAATCTCCAGGGATTCGCCCTGTTTAACGATCCGTGCACCCGGCTTCCAATTGACTTGCAGATTTGGGCTGTCGATCATGGCGCGAATGGGAATCATGTTTGCAAACACGAAGATTGCAATGAAGACCACCAGGGGGACAGCCACGTTTAGCGCGTAGTTGAGTTTGCCCGAATAGGGATCTCCCTCGGTGAATCGAACCCTGGTGTCAAATTTCCTCCTGATCCCCCTTTTGAGCCGAAAATAACCGATGATGACTTCCCCTGTCATGAGGACGGAGAAAAAGGCCATCAACTCCGGGATGTAGTTGGTCCCCCAGACAGCCCATACCAGATAAACCATGTAAAGGAAATACTTGCTGGTAATGGTTATTCTGATCCCCAGGCCCAACGCGTTCAGAAGGACCCCGAACACCACCACGATGAGGTAAAGGGATGTGTAGACCGCTCCTAGAAGTGGGGAAACCAGATGGTGAAAAATGGCCAGCAGGGCCACTACCACCAACCCCAGCTGATCGCAGACAAGATCGGTGAAAGCACCCGATTGTGAAGCCTTTCCCGAATTCCGGGCAAAGGCCCCGTCCAGTCCATCGCAGATCACGTGGCCCGCAAGAAACCAGGTTGCCGCGACGGGTTCGCGAACAAAATACAAAATGACCCCGGCCAACAGCGCGATGCCGATATACGAAACCGTGTCGGGAACAAGCCCCAAGCTCACAAATCGTGGGACAACCGTGGCTATGAGCCTGGTTCTCTTGTCCGCGAGCCACTGCTGCAAACCGCGGTCTTTCCCAAAGTAGTTCAAGAATTCAGTAGGTGGCTTTGCCTTGATCCTTGCTTCTGAACCATCACCTATGCCTTTTACGGTCTTGGCCAAGACTGTTCTACTCCGTGTCGCTGCCGCGAGATAAAGAGGGTCCGTGCTCATACCAAGTTGAGCTTAAAGGAGTACGGTTCTCTACCAGGGTGCCACTGCCGGCTTGCCCAGCAGTGCTCTTTATCACTTGTTTGAACGCGCATTCCTATGAAAGTCCCGTTGAAAAACCACCCCTTTGCGGTTCAACGTATGGGGTGGTTTGGAGGGGAGATGAGTCTCCCCTCCAAGTCCATGCGCAGCGTGCGCGCTCTTTAGGGGCCCTGTCCGAGGCGAAGCCCCGGACCAGTGAACAACGGAAAGGACTTTCATATTTCGTTGTCGCCTTCTTGCGATGATAGTTGGTATCAGATATGTGCAATCCCTTGCCTCCGGAATTCACCTTGTTTCTCGCACCACCTTCAAAGGTGACCCTTGATCGCCTCAGCGGTCGCGGAAATCTGTTCGGAATCCCCTGGAACCGGTTCCCACGCGGAGAGGGTGAGGCCGTCCGATTTCCAACGCGGCACAAGATGAACGTGGAGATGAGGGACCACCTGATTGGCTGCCTTGCCGTTGAGCTGCATCACATTCATGCCGTCCGGGTTCACCGCGGCTTTCAAGGGCTTTGCAAGCTTGCAGATCAATGAAGCGAGACGGCCGTACAGATCGGGCTCGATTTCCAGGATGCTCCCGTAATGGTCTTTGGGTATCACCAGCAGGTGCCCTTTGCCCAACGGCATAATGTCCATGAAAGCCAGCGCGAAATCGTCCTCAAAAACTTTGGTACACGGGATCTCACCGGCAACTATCTTGCAGAAAATGCAGTCATCCATCCTCTTCATAGTCATTCACCTTCTCGTGTCTTGTTAGCCGAACCAGAGGCCCGCCCAGCCGCGACCTAAAGGAAATCGCCGCGGGTAACTCTTCCCCTCCGGGACAGGATGCCCCTCACAGGAAACCGATGTCTACTGGATGCTCGTTGTACTTCATCAAGCATCTTCAGGTCAAGGTGTCCCATGTGAATCCCGCTCGGAGACCTCGAAATTGCTGATCACCCGGACCGGGCCGGCAAGGGTGCAGCGTGTGCTCGACAGGTGGAATGCCGGACAGTCTTTTCCGGTCCTGGAACAGGCACGAAGAACATCGAATCCACGGGTTCGGATTTTGCAAGTTAGGGGTGTTCCGTATCATCCGTTCTATGCTATGATACTTGGGTGGTAACCGTTCACCGTGAACCGTACAACCTCCCGGAATTACGTACGGGGGAGGTTGGGAGGGGGAGATAAGTCGCCCCCTCTATTCTCACCGGGCGCAGAACCGCTTCAAGCCCGGTGAACGATTACCTTGGGTGAGCCTGTGTAATGCGCGAAGTGAAGGATCAGGTTTGTCGGCGATTTAGTGCCACGCGCTACGAGATCAGGATTCAGAGCACCGAAGGGGATATCTGTCCATGACTTCGTCCAACGACATCGGAAATGGAAATGGAAATGGAGAATTCGATGGGGAGAAGTCCGACTCCGGCGCCAGGAAAATCAACGCCAAGGGCATTCTGAAAGATATCAAGGCAGGATTGGGAACCCGCGAAATTCTCGCCAAGCATGGGGTGGATAAGGAGGAGTTCGAGCACATACTGAAAAAAATGATCCGCGAAGGCATGTTGAACAAACGGGATTTCAGGAGATGGAGGACCACTAGAACTCAGCCGTCACCCCTGGGGACCATAAGCTTTGATGAACTCGAAGAACCTACCATGATCACCCCGGGTATCCCGGGAAACGTCGACACCTACGTAATCAATGAACCCGAGAAGAACAGCATGTGGGCCCTGGAGCTGTTCTCAACCCAGACAGATAGAATGAGCGGGGCCAAATTCAGGGCGAATCTACATGGCAAGAAGTACTCTTTCGTAGTGGAACAACTGATCTTCCGAGGATCGGTGGACCTGCAGAAGGTAAAAAAGATCTCCGGAGACCAGGCAAAAAAGAAACGCGAGCAGGCCCTGGATTACATAGCCGAGCATGGATGGGCCACTTATCTTGAGAACAAGGCCATGGAAGCCAATATCGACCAGGATGAGACCGAGACCAAAGCCCGACTGGTTATCTTGAAGTGCCGTAACAGCACCTATGTGGCCGCGCTTCACACCCCCGCGCCGACGGTCAACTTCTATGTGGCGCCGTCACTGGAGGCAATCCGTGATCGCCTCTCCAAAACCGTTGATTTTTCCTCGATAGAATTCTGACTTCATACCAGCTTACAGGGGTGATAGTTGGCATCAGTCAGTCATGTCGGCATTGGCTACGGTTCAAGCGATGATTTGAGACACTGAACCTGCGGTTATGATCACCCCGATGACGAAAATGACAAAAGCGCTTGCCACCGGCAAAAGGCGGCCCCACGTTTCCACCTGTGGTATCCGCTGGATGATCCGACTTCCCTTCACAAAAAGAAGCCCCACCGTTGTCAGCACTACCGCCAGCCCCAGGCTGAAAGCTACCACGAGAGCCATACCCAGGCCCACCCTCCCCAGCGAGATCGCGGCAAGCAGCAGAACGAGCGCTGATGGGCATGGAACCAATCCCCCGGAGATCCCAAGCCCCAGCAAAGAGCGCCACGTGACCGGTGATTCCTCGGTCCCCGGGGGCAGGTGCGAGTGACCGAGTACAAGATGCCCGTGCTCATCGTCATCATGTGCGTTTCCGAGCGAGCAATCCTGATCATCCCCGTGATCATGGTGATGATGGTGCTGGTGGGAATGCCCATGATCATGTGCGCTTCCCCACAACATGGGTCGAATCCTGCTCATCAGCATGGCGGCCCCGATGACAACCACTATCAGGCCCGACAACGCGCCCAGCCAGGGGTAGATCTGTTCGGCAAGAAGGTAACGGGATGCAAAGAGCGCAACGAGCCCCAACGCGAGAACTCCCAGCGTGTGAGTCAGCGTGACAATGAGCCCAAGAAAAACAGCGTGCACGGGCGTGCTCCTCGAACCCACCAGATATGCCGCCACAATGGCCTTCCCGTGTCCCGGTGTGAGAGCATGCCCGGCCCCCCAAATCACGGCGGCTGACAGCGCCCCCAATACTATCGGCAGGCTCAGGTCTTTCACCTTGACCAGCGAGACCAGATCCTCTTGTGTGGGTAGGCCCACACCCCGGAACATATGGAAGTCCGCTCCGGAGACGGCTTTGAGCAGCATGGCCACTCCCGTTACTGCCAACGCTACTCCACAAAGGGCTCGAAGGGTCAGGGTGGCACGAGAGGAAGCTTCGGGGATCCAGGCTGCAAACAGAGCAACGACAATGAGCCCGGTCAGGGCGACTCCCGGGATGAACTGGTACCCCACTTTGGCCACGGCCATGTCAACACCGCTCCTGTACCCAAGTATGAGGCCTATCAACACTGCAACGATGACAATCAACTCCGTAGAAACGCGTTGAGCGACGATCAACAGGACTCCAAGAAGCACGAGCGCGGCCAGATTAGCGAAATGAACAAACCCCAACTCCGTGAAACGGCTTCCCACGAGAATTCCCAACACGAGCGCCATTGGAAAGGCCGCCAGCGACCAACGGGCCGCCTGCTTCCCGCACTGGCCCGCGAGCAGCCCCAACGCAACGGTCGGCAGGAGATGCTCCGCTGAGGTGAGCGGATGCACCATGCCCGCATAGAATTCCCCCACATTGGTGTTGACCAGATGCGCGTGAGCCCGGCCGGGCGCGGCCGCAAATAGAGCGCCGAAAATAGCCGGACGGAGAATTGAGACGGGTTTCACGAGTTTGGTTCTCCTTTACAACACGGCAACAAAGCGCCCCACGAACCAGAATGCCGCGATCGTCCCTATGCCATAGGCCGGAAGCGACTTGCCCCAGGAAGGCGCCCGGATGTCCATTCTGCTCAGAGACCCCATCAGGGCCAGCGCCACTACGACGAATAGAATCTGACCGATTTCCACACCTAGGTTGAAGCACAATAGGGCCAGAGGTATTGCCGGCTTGGGCAGGCCGAGTTGCACCAACGCACCGGCGAAGCCCAACCCGTGCAGCAGGCCGAATCCGAACGAGACAAGCCAAGGCCGGCGGATGGTCAGGGACATCTCTCCCCTCTGGGCACGGACCAGTTCCCCTGCCAAAAACACTATGCTGAGCGCAATGGCCGCGCTCAACGGCTTGCCGGGCACATTTATCATACCCAGCGTGGCCAAGGCCAACGAAATGCTGTGGCCCACCGTGAACGCGGTAATGGTCTTCAACAGCATCCCCCATCCTCTGGATAACAGCAATAGCCCAAGGACAAAGAGCAGATGATCGATACCGTACAGTATGTGCTCAATGCCCAGGTGGACATAGGACATTGCAAGCCGAGTCCACGGTTGCGCGCCCAGCACCTGGAAGGAAGCGCTGTGAGGTTTCAGGAGCACGGTCTGCGACTGGCCGTCGGCATGGGTCACGCGGACCAGCACATCCGTGATCGTTGTTGAAAGCCCTTCAATGGAGATGGTCTTTCCTGCCAGACCGGCCGCGCCGCAGCTCACGATCCGCCGCTCCACAAATGACCCTGGAAGCCTGTGCTGCGAAGGCACACGCTCGTCTCGGCACTCGTCAGGCAATACCGGCCTGATCCGCATTACCATTCCCCCTCGACTGGGCGCCTTCCACAGAACCTTGTACGCGCCTGGTTCCGTTTCAATGATCTCCAAATACCCGGGGCGTACCTCATGGGCATAACCAACGTTAGGGGTCAGTACAAGGAGTGCAAGAACAGGCATCCATATTATACTTCCGGGTCTCATGGGGCGTCTTCCAAAGGAGTCGACGCTGAGGCCTGTTTATCCCGCGATGTCATAGCTTTCTTGTCAATCACGATGCCGTACCGGACCTTCAGCTCCTTGATGGCCGCTTTGTTGGCCTTGCGGCGCTGAGCGTTTGTGTACGCCTGTTGCACGCGTTCCTTTACCTCTGCGAACTCAGGCACGCGCGAAGGCACGTAATCCGATACGCGCACAAGATGGACACCGTACCCGGAACGGATCGGCCCTTGCCACTGCCCGGGCTTGAGCCCAAATATATTGTCCGCGAATGTTCCGCCGAAAAGACGCGCGGCCTCGGGCCGAGAAATGTCTGCGTAATCGTGGTGCAGCATAAATGGATCACCGCGGTCCGGGGCCCGCTCCACGCCGGAGGTTTTCAATTTTTCGAGCGCGTCTCGGGCGTCCTTGACCACAGCAGCGTCTCGGCGGTCAGGGCTAAAATACACATGGGTGAATGAAACCCGCGCGGGCATTCGGTACGGCTCACGGGTTGCTTCGTAGAAAGCTTTCAGTTGGTCTTCATTGGGTTGGCTTTGATCTGCGATGTCCTGGATCAGAAACCGCATCTTCTGGGCCAATCGGCGACGAACGATGATGTCGTCCTTTTCCAGGCCCATGGCAAGCGCTTCGCGATAGAGGACCTCTTCCTCAATGAACTTCTCGATGAGATTTTGGAGTTCCTGCTCCGTGGGCGGGCGGCGCCACTGTTTTTTCCACGCGCCTCTTATCTGCTCGATCTGCGCGGAACTCACTGTAATTTGAGCTTTGTCGAACTCAACATCGTCCCCCCAATATCCGTAGAGAACGAAGAGCAATGTCCCGGCAACCAAGAAGTGCACCAGGGGTTCACGCAGGAGCGTCTTCATCGTCTGAGACCGCAAAGAGAATCGCGGGAGGGTATCCTCCCGCGTCTCGGTTTGTCATTGTCAACCAGGTTCACGGCGTGTACCAGATGGGTGATGTGTAGGCCCGTTCCCGGGTGGTCATGGGTACCTTGGGATCCATCTTTACCTTGAAACGCTTCGCGTCATAAGCGGTCCACCGCGGGGTCGGAATCTCGATGACACGGGCGTAGTAGAATGCCCTCTGATTTGGATCGAAATCCGGATCCTTCCACACGGTGATCAGCTCAGAGTCGCCGATGGTGTTCTTCCAGATCGCGTTTTTCACGTCCACTGTATTGCCCACCGGAGGCACCTTGCCTTTGGCGTCGAGCTTGCGCTTGTCCGCGTCGCCCCAAACCACGTCATAAACCTTTTCCTGCGTCTTGCGTTTGGCATCCAGCCAACCCTTGATGATCTGGATGCGGTCAAGATTGCCGCTCAGCGGATCCTTGAGCGCGGCAACGAGGAAGGTCGGCGCCTTACCCTTGGGGGCCTTGCGAAGATCTCCGCCCATAGGCACACCCTTCTTGTATCCCACCGCGGCAGGTAGCCGATTGTTTGCGTCCTCAGCCTGGAAGTCCCAACCACCGAAGAATCGCACAAGGATGCGCGAACCGGTGGTCGCGTACACCTCTTTGCGCTGCATAGCGTCGAAGAGGGCCTCGCGAGTGTTCTCCGTGGCCCACACCGCTGCGTAGCCTGATGAGACCTGCTCCCAACCGAGGATCTTCTTGCCCTCGAACTCACCGACCACACCGCTCCAGCGTCCGGGCTTGGGCTCCTTGCCCGAGTGCTTGCCAAAGAAGTTGTCTTCCTGTGCGGTGGCGAGCGAGGTGTGCGAGTCTGTGGAGCCGACCATGCCGAACTTGTAGGGATTGACACCAAGTTTCTGTTCCAGCATGAGCCCGTTCTTGAGGGCCGAACGCGCGTACTCGAATTGGAGCATTCCGGGCTTCTTCGGCGTGAGGGTCAGGCTGCCCCTGTCCCAGGTTTCGTAGTCGGCAAACTCGTCATTAGGCGAGAGCATTGGATGGGTCTCGCCGTCGCCTTTGATCTGAGTGACCTCGGCAATGGGCTCCCAGCGGATGCGCGTCTCAGCGTAGCTCTTTGTGAGCGCCTTGCCGTACGAGTCGGTGAGAGCGAACATCAGGCCGTTCGACAGGTTGCCGTTGTGTGTAATGGCCAGGAGATCCCCGCCGGTCTTGTCTTCATAGGCCTGCATCCACTTCCACAGATCCTCGGGCTTCATGCTCTGAGCGGCCGTGAACGGCAGCATCCGTTTAGCCCTGTCCGCGCCGTCCCTATAGATCACATTCCGATGCAGGTTATTGCCGTCGGGCGTGGACGTCCATTCGTACCCGATGAGCGTGGTGAAGCGGCCGGGCTCATTGTATTCTTCAGCGATCTTAAGATACCTTTCCCAAACGGAACGCGCCAACTTGCGTGACATCAAGACTTCAGGAACCTTACCCTCCGAGAGCTGTAGAATCACTTCCATCGTGGCCATGAGTGCAGTCTCTCCGCCCTGGTTGATCCTGTCGTGCCAGTCCTTCACTATCGGGTCCGTCATCAAGTTGGGGTTGCCCGCTATGATTTCACTCATCGTGCCCATGGCATCCGAGTGATCGGACACCACGAGAAAATCCAGCGGTCGTGCGAGCTTGATGGGTTCCCCCCACGTTGCGGTTACCTGCTCGCCGCGGGCCAATCGATAGGCTATATCCGGCATCAACGTGACCCCAAAGGCCCGTGCATCCAACGATAGCGCGGTGTGCAGATGCGTGTCGCCCCAGTACACCCGGGTCGGGAAGTTTCGGTTGGCGTAGGGCGAATATCCAGGTTTCTTGAAGCTCTTTTTGACAACCTCTTTGTCAAACGGCTCACCCTCAAAGGTGGTGGGTTCCGCGGCAACGCTGCCTGACAACCCGACCACCAACGTCAGCGCCAGGGCCAATAGACCCACGAGCGTCGCCTTGGAAAAAAACCTGTTCTTCATGATCTTGCACTCCTTCCTATCAATGCCGTCAAGGCGTATACCAAATTTGAGACGGGTAGGCCCGCTCTTGGATGGTAGCCGGGCATCCCACGGGATGTAGGCCGTCCGCGGCCGCCACCTCACTTTGGGGATTCTATAGTGCCACGCATTGAAAATGGGTTCTACGGCTGGAACCCCCTCACCCTAACCCTCTCCCGCCAGGGGAGAGGGGACTCCTCCCCCTCCCTTGACGGGAGGGGGAGGGTGATCTTAGCACCGAATATCAATGCGCATCACTATAGCACGGGTGATTGCTCATTCGCGGGTCTGCCGAACCCCGAAAGGCAGCGGCATCGTGTCCGATAATGATCCGACAACCACAATCCCCGGGACCTGTTTCCGGCAGTGGGTTCCCCGCGAGTTTCATCACCATATCTTATCCTGATCCGCGCAGTCAATCTCAATCATGGGGGGCCCGGTTCAACCTAAAACCGCCTGGAAGTGAAGGCCCAAAAGGTCGAACGAATTGATTCTATAGCTATTGTCGAAATTTCTGTCCGATTGGCCCGTTGGAAAGCCTGCCCCACAGGATGAAGTCTCAGGGCAATCGGAAATGACTTTCGAGGAGTGCCACAGACACAAGGCGTATCACATTGATATGGAGTCCCCGACTTTCACATCTCCCGCCTCGATTACTCTGGCAAAAACTCCCTGTTCCGGCATGATGCACTCGCCTATCTTGTGGTAGATGGCGCAGCGTGTATGACATTCCTTTCCGATCTGGGTGACTTCCACAACAGCCGATTCTCCGATCTTGAGGCGGTCGCCCACGCAGACCGAATCCAGGTCAAAGCCCTGGGTGGTCATGTTCTCGGCAAAGCTCCCCGGCCGAACATCAAGGCCCTTTTCCTCCATAGTTCGGATCTGCTCCGCGGAGAGGAGCGACACCTGCCTGTGCCAGTCGCCACCATGAGCATCCCCGCTCAGGCCGAAACCGACCTCCAGGAACCCGGAACCTATGTCGGTCTTGGGCGTGCCCTTGTTTCTGCTCGTGCAAACGGCAATGATTTTTCCAGCGCTCATGAACCTGCTCTTTGAAAGTGTACGGATTATTTGCTTCCGGATGACGGTCCCTACACCACTTCATAAAGATCCGTCTCCAGTTCCATGCCCCTCACTCTAACTTTGCCCGCATGTTCCATGTTGAAGCCGTTGGTGAGGGCGTCACACGTGTAACCGCTGACCAGGATATCGCATCTGAATTCTTTTGTCATCTCCTGAATCCGGGCCGCGAGATTAACCGCGTCACCTACCATCAGATACGAATGTCGATCCGGACTCCCGATGTTTCCCGCGAGGACTTCTCCGGTAGTTATTCCTATTCCGTGCCGGAACGGTTCATCACCTTCGGATTCCCATCCCGCGTTAAGCTGGGCCAAGCGCTCCCTCATTTCCATAGCTGCCCTGACGGCCATTTCAGGATGATTCTCCGAAGCCACAGGCGCGCCGAACACCGCTTCAATCTCATCACCGATGAACTGCAGCACGAATCCTCCGTGATTCTGTATGGCCTTCGTCATCTCAGTGAAATACTGATTAATCCTTTTTACAACCTGTTGAGGGCGCCTCGATTCCACGAACGACGTGAACTTTCGAATATCGCAAAAGAGCACAGTGACGTTCCTGAGCTCTCCGTCCAGGGGGATCTTTCCGGAAAGGATGAGCTCACTGATCTCTCTCGGCACATATCGTCCGAAAGTCTCCCTGATGAAGTCTCGTTCCCGCAATCCGGAAATCATGTCATTGGTCTGAGACGCTATGATACCGAATTCATCGCTACTTACGATTGGAACTCGCTTATCATAGGATCCGTTTCCCACTTCCTCCAGCGTCTGAATCTGGAGGTGAAAGAGCTCGCGCAGATTGCGTGAAAAACGGCCGATAATGGTAATGCTGAAGACGAGCATGACCACGATCACGAAGCCCACTTCATAGAATATGGAATGAAAATGCTCGGCCCCGAGCGTAGCTCGGTTCTTTACGAGGTACCGCACATCGTCGAGAAGCATGAAACCGATGACCACGGCCGAAACCGTCATCACCGATCCAAGTAAAAAGGTGACCTTCCGAGCGACCGACAATCTCAGATCGGGCCGCACCTTTACTGTTCCCTGTTCCTTACCGAGAAAGCGCATAACTGCGCTTTCCATCTCAAGGAAATTGAGCATGCCTGTGAAAAGCCCGGGCACAACGAAACCGATGACAAGCTTGAAAGCCGTTTCTAACGGAATCCCGTACCGTGCGACCATGAAACCCGCAACCGCGAGCCCGTTGAAGGCCCAGGCCAGCAGGTCCGCGCGGAACTCGGAAAAAGGGATCGCGAAGAACGATTTCCCGTCTTTGAGAAACTCGAAACTGATCTGTTTTCGATGCCGCTGCAACAGGAGAAGCCGCAGTGGCAACATGATCCCTGTTATGACACCCACATCTCTTAGGACCTGTTGAATCCCGAGGCCCTCCAGGAGTGGTCAAACTTGGCCATTGTATAGCGCCAACAGGAAAACGCTGATCGCGTAGAGTCCGATTATCCTTAGCATGTCCTATCCTTCACTTGTTTCCATTCCCTGAATAATACCGTGGTCGGTTTTGGCCTTACTCATCTTGATCTTATGGCCCCCCTGGTGCGATCTCCTCCAGTGTCTCAATAATATCTTTGGGATCCAGTCGCCTGGTATGGTCAGGGTCCACGAATGCCCTTCTGATCTTTCGATCCCGGGCGATCACGTACGTCGCGGGAATGGGGAGCTGGAATGTTGAATCGCTGTTGGCCTTGGGAATGTCGATCCCAAAGCCGGCGTAGATCGGCCGCAGTTCCACCGGCAGCGTAAAGACTATTCCGAACCGACGGGCAACCGTGTTCCCCACATCGCTGAGGACTTCAAATTCCAGATTGTTCTTCTCAATCGCCGATAGAGAGTTGTCAGGGGTCTCGGGCGTTATCGCGGCCAGGAACGCGCCGAGTTCTTTGATCCGCGGCAGTTCGAGCTGCAAAGACCGCAGCTCCAGATTGCAGTACGGTCACCACGCACCCCTGTAAAAGCTCAGCACAACCGGCCCGTGCTTCAACATGTCCGCCAGAGCGATTGACTCGCGCCGCGCATTGGACAGCGCAAAGTCAGGCGCCACGTCACCTTGCTTTAGGCACGAATCAATAATGCCGGACCGCGCGAGATCGTCGACAGCCTGGTCCATCACCACGAGCTTGTCTTCCGGGATATGTTTCCGCGATGCCTCACGGTGGCCAAGAAGTTCCTCGGTGAGCGACATACCATATTCCTTTCTCAGATGTTTGAGATCGGCCGAAAAGCCCCAATAGAGCATGATACAAGTATTCTAAGCACTCCGGAAGTCCGCGGCAAGCGGAGAAACGCCGCCATTTTCGTAGTTCGTTGCCCCTTATCAGGGGTGGTAGTAGGTATTCGAAAGGCCCGGACAGCCACACCGTACTCGACTATCACGGTGCCCGGACAAAAAAATGCCGGAGACCGCAGTCTCCGACATTTTCCGTTAAAATGATTGGCTCTTTGGTTTTCCGTAGATTGCCTGCTCAGCAGCGTGCGCTCGAATCCAGGCAACCGTCTCAGATTTGCTCCCTGGGGGAACATTCAACAAAGCCTAGTAGAGCACCCCTGCTCCTCCGCTCACAGCGCCGAAGAGGTCCGCTGCCATTTCAAAGCAGCCCAGGCCTGCGAGGAGTCCCGTTTGCGCCGGAGCCCCGCCGTAATGTTGGCCGCGGGGGGCCGCCGCGTACTGAGCCGGGCCGCAATATGGCGCACGGGGGGCCGCCGCGTACGGTCTGGGCGGCGGATACGTTGGCGGTGCATTGTATCGCACGTTACCCGGGGGTGCGCAGGGTCCCATTGTGTTGCCTCCCAGGAGGCTTCCCACCACGAGGAACGGCAGAGCGACCACGCCACCGCACAGCCCCGGAAACGGGGCGTCACCCCAGTACGCGCAGGCGGCATTCGAGCCTGCTGCAGGCCCGCACGACCTTGCCCCGTACGGGGGACCGCCTGCAAGGACGACGGATGCCGTAGTCAGCATCATTACACAGATGACAAGACTTAAGACTTTTTTCACCATTACACCCTCCTTAGATTCCCTCTGCTGTCATTATTTTCGGTCCAATGGCTGGAAGTGCTCGAAGCCCCTTCCCCACTTTCTCTTTCCTGGAAGCCGGAGGTACCATGCAGCGCAACCCATGTCAAGGAAAATATTTAAAGTCAACCTGTTATCGTATACTCAGCGGAGTGAATCTCCAAAGCTTCCATAAGCGGTGAAAGTTACAGGATATTGCTAACCTAAAGTGCTTTCGAGGCGTGCTCCCCCTTGACTTGTTCGACTCAAGCGGAAACCATAGGTAGGTGCAAGTGTTTGCCGGGCGCCGAGCGCACCGGCTGGAGGGCCGATGACAAGAGGCTTGTTTTTCCTGGTTATTATTCCGCTCATGGTTTCCACGGCACTGTCGAGCGTGGAAGGGGGGGGTATCACGCCGGAACAGATATATCAGCGGAGACTGGACTGGAATCGGGTCGTGGGAACCTGGGAGGCCCTCCCCGTGGAGACCCCCCTTTCGGAAAACGCGGGCAAGAAACAGAGATCCAGTCACAGGATTCTGATGACTCTTCGTAAAGACGGGACCTGCCGTGTTTTCAACAAGGATCATCCTGTAGGATCCGATGGTATGTGGGTCATCGACGGCCACAAGATGGTTCTGACGCATCCCAACGGCGGCCTTGCCGAGTTCTACATATATGGAGTCAAGGGGGACTTCATGATCACCCGGTCTCCGATCAAGAACGGCAAACACCAACTTTGGTCCAGGGTGAAATAGTTCCTGAGAAATGTCCGCAAACCGAAGGAACCGCCTCGCGTGGGCCGGGACAAGCCAACGCCCAACACGAACCTATCAGCGTTTATCACAACCGCCTCGCGTGTGCCGGGACAAACCGGCAGTGCCGCCCGCTGATTTCCACCGTGCAGTACCAGGCAATTGCTTAGATTACTTGGAATCGCGAGGGACCTGTGCAGAAGCCAATTCCCAATTGATGGGGGTTTTCCCTGTGATCAACGGATAAAAGGTCGTTGACAAGAGATGGACGTTCAGATATACTTGCTCATGAACCAGAAGAATAGAAGTAGTCATATTTTGTGCAACGTTTCCGATTGGTTGCAATCACTTCCTCGAAAGAATCTTTCGAGGAGATGTAGGGTGTGGAAAACACGTGAGATTTGTGAGAAACCGGGCTGCGCAAAATGCGCTCTCTCTTCGGGACGGCTATCTCCGTCTCCAACGCTCCAGGTTTGCCCGGATCGCGGCGATCATCATTGTCTCAGCGAGTCTCATATTCTGCTGCCCCCACCTCTCTAATGCCGAACCTGGTACGAACCTGTATCCCAACAACTACGGATATTTTGATTTTCCAACATGTGTCCGTTATGCGCTTTCGCATTCCAGCCTATTCCTACGGAATCGAATAGGAATTCAGCTGAAGTCAATAGATCTTAAGGACGCCCATTCCGAACTTCTCCCCAAACTGGACTTAACGACTCGGTACTACCTTTCTCGGACCGGGGATACCGGTCAGAACGATATCAACGTCGAATTCAGCATGTCGAATTGGAATCCCATGTTGGCATTGTTCAAGATCAGATCTAAGTCGATAATCGTAGACATAGCCAGGACAATGCACTTTGAGAAGATGGCAGATGGAGTGGGGGAAATTGCCAACCTGTTTCTGCACATTCATGCCGTGAAAAGGAGAATTCGCGCGCATAAGCAGCTCGCGGCACTGGCCGAGAACAAGGTGAGTTACGGAGACAGCGGATCTGAGCGGGGAAGCGCTGATCCGCTTGATGCGCGGATGTGGAGACACGACCTGAGGGGAAAAAGGCTCGGGATCAAGCGCCTCCAGCAGGAATTGAGAGCAGCGGTGGCAAGTCTTAAGGGGCTCATCGGTTACCATCCCGACTACCATCTTCCACTGGACACGAGGGACGCGGCGAACCAAATACTGGGAGGATTCAACGGCCGTCTGGTAACTTTTGTGCAAATCCAGAGCAACAGCCTGAGTCTTAAGGTAGCGGCAAAAAAGGAGCAGCTGCAGTCGAATGCGGTTACGGGTTCCTATGTAGCGCTCTTGCCTCAGCCGAGACTTCTTATGGAGGGTCTGACCAATCAGGTGGATCGTACGTCCGGAGTCAATGTAGCGCTCGGACTCGATTATACTCTGTGGGATGGATTCCGCCGCGTCCGCAACATCAAAAGACAAAAACTGGAGTCCCGAATGGCGGCGATCGATCGCAAGGAGCTTTCAGTGGAGATCTATAATCGATACAGGGAGATCCAAGCCGAGCTTGACCTTTTGGGTGATCGGCAGGCGTTTTGCCGAGAGCAGACCAGGCTGGCTGAGTTGAATGAAGAGAGAGCCTTGACACAATACAAGGCTGGGCAACTCCCGTATGAACAGTACATCGACGTACGCGCCCGGAAGGTCCAGGCGTCCACGGAGTCTATTAGTGCGCTTGAGAAAAAAGTAAGGGCCCTCATTGAATTGGGAACTCTAGCAGGAGGTTTGAATAGGTACAATGCCAGAATCAGATACTGAAAGGTCCGGAGGACGCGCAAAGGCTTACGGGGTTCTCCTGGCAGGTGCTGTCGCCATTGTATCCCTTGTGCTTCTGGCGATCACACAGGAACCAAAGACGGCGGTTTCCAGTCCTGTCCCCGCGAAAGCCGCTATTGTTCCGCAGATTGCCGACGCCAAATCCGAAGCGGAAATCATCTTTCGTGGAAAAAGCCTCGCTGTTTTCAGAAGGAATTTGGTAACACGGTTCCCGGGAGAGTTCACCGAAATCAAGGTGGGTGAGGCCCAGGCGGTGAAAAAGGGCGATGTGTTGGCGACTTACACATTACGCAAGAGTTCGGTGGCAGACATTGAAAAGATTCTGTACCCCGACGCGGTCCTGAATCTTGAGCAATCAATCTATGACCTGAAGATCAAGCTGGGAAAACTGAACAACGCCTCTTTGCCCATCAAGAAACTCGAACTGGAACGCGCGGAGAAACAGCGTGAGAATTCACGCGCGCTTGAGACCAAAGGGTTGGCGTCTGCGGACGCGGTCCGAGACGCGGAACGAGACGTGGAGCGGGTTGAGAAAGAGATCCAGGAGATAGAGGGCTCGATTAAACTGGTCAAAGCGACACTCAAGAAGAGCAAGGAAGATCTGCGCTTCGCGGAATCTCAACAACTAAGGGCCGTGGAACTATTGGAATGGAGAGGAAATCGGAGTTATGCCCGTTCCAAACTTCCTGTCAACAAGGCTTTCCTCAAAGCGCCTATCGACGGCAAGATAATCTGGATTTCCCCGATGGCTCGGGAGAAATCCGAGTTTAAGGCGGGATTCCACGCCATGACCATGGCGCGCATGGATACCATCGTGGTAAGGTGCAAGGTCCATGAACTTGACCTGGTCAAACTGAAAAAAGGGGATCGAGGCACTGCTTCTTTTGACGCAATTCCCGGCAAGCAGTACCCTTGTAAGATCAACAGGATGTCGTGGATCAGTCGAAATCCGCAACTTGAGTTTCCTGCTGACTACGACATAGAGTGCATGCTCGAAGATCCGGATGAGAAGATCAAGGACGGCCTGACCTGCAATGTCAGAATCGGAGTAACCCAGTAATATTTGGTTCTGTTGCGGGCCTCTGCCGACCCGGGATGAAAAATCCGTCTGAGATATTTCCTGCGGTACGTTCCGATGGCCTTGGGCGGGACCGACGAAAAGGCTGTGCCGCGATGCAGGTTTTTACCGGTTCACGAGCTTCCTACGAGCGTGGTTTCCCAAAGTTCCGTCGGATCGGTCCGGTCGATGTCGGTTATCACTTCCGGGACTCCCAATAGTACAATCAGCGGCGGGGCAAAATCATGAGTCCACTTGAGATTGGACTGATAATCTGTTTTCTAGTTACAATACTGACATCACTTTTTGTGATAGGATTTGGATGGCTTAAGCTGTCGGTTCAGACGGAAACCACGTCCCGCGACTCGGGGATCCCTTCCACGACCAAGGTGGAAATGCTCGTTCCTGTTAAAGGGGTCTTCCCCGATCAGGAGAATATTCTCAGATCTCTGTTGGAACAGGACCATGAACCGTACAATGTCGTCTTCATCCTGGACATGGAAGACGACCCGGCCAATTCCGTGGTGGACAGGCTTTGCGCAGGCTATCCCCACGCGCGCAAAGTCATCAGTGGGATCACCCTTACATGCGCTCAAAAAAACCACAATCTCATTGCGGGGATTGGCGATCTTAAACCCGACACCGAGATCATCGTTTTCTGCGACAGTTCCAACGAGGCCGATCCTGAATGGCTGAAAAGATTGACCGGCCCGATCAAAAACCGGGCATCCGAAGTGGTAACCACCTTCCGGGCGTTCAAACCGATCCCCCCAACCTTTGGCGGCATCTGTCAGGCGATTTATGCCTCTTTCGTTACGTTGTTGACCTGCCAGAGCCCCAAGCCATGGGGAGGCGGAACCGCGATTCGCCGTACGACCATTGAAACACTAAAGGTGCCGGAGGCTTGGTCGCGAACGGTAATTGATGACCTGGTTTTGGGAAACCTTCTGGACCGCGCGGGAATCAAGGTTCGGACAGATTTTGCGTGCCTTCTTGAATCTCCTCTGCGGAATCAATCAATCAGCCGCTGCATGGACTATCTGGATCGTCAGATCCTTTTCCCCAAATTCACCAATCCCGGAATATGGGGCACCATGACCGTGCTGTTGGTGAACGCGGCTGTGGGCGTGATCGCTGCAATCGTAACCGGCCTCATGTTTGCCTGCGGTCTGGTGGGACCTCTGCTCGGATGGGCGTCATGGGCCTTTCTGTCGATCATGCTGGTCGTCGGACTTGCCTTGAAACCAGTGAACCCGTTTTCCATCTCTATCCCGATATGGCTGGCATGCTTGTTCCCATGTACCATTATGATAGGATTCATATTTCTTCGGTCAGTCTTTCGCAATGAGATCCGCTGGCACGGGAGAGTGTATCGACCCGGACCCGGCGGAGTGGTGCTCGATGCACGCTTTGAGAGGGAGTAAACCAGGTTTCATGCCATTGCCCGAGATTTTACTTGTTAAATGGCCAAGCGGTATCATAGGGAATTGGCTGATGAGACCGCGCTCCGGACCGAGAAAGCAACACTCTGATGAGCGATCGGGTCGAAGGGATCATTCTAGCGGCCGGAATGTCCAGCAGGATGGGCAGTCCCAAGCTTCTCCTGGAAATTGAAGGAGAGCCCATAATACTGAAAGTGACGGCCGCGGCCGCTGAATCCGGGTTGGATCGTGTGACATTGGTCGTCGGCCCAAGCTGTGAAGATTTGACGGCTGCACTGAAGCGCTCGCGAACAGCGAGACAACCCAGAATCGTCCGGAATCCTCGGCCCGAACAGGGAATGTCCTCATCCATGCGCGTGGGAATTGATTCGGTCAATCCCCAAGTGCTCGGATCCATGATACTGCTGGGCGACCAGCCGTGGGTGACCTTCGGGATCATTGACCGGTTGCTGATGGTTTTCCGACAGCAAAAGGACAAGATGGTCGTGCCCACAATCCGTAGCCGGAGGACCACACCCGTGATCTTTCCTGCTCTCCTTTTCCCGGAGTTGATGAAAGTAACAGGAGATCAAGGTGGTAGAGAGTTATTGAAACATCATCCGGACAAAGTTGTCGAGATAGAAATGGGAGGCGACTACGATGATTCCGATGTGGACTCGCCCGAGGATTTTGAGAGGATAAGAACGAAAATCCCCGGGAACAAAGGACCTGAACGATGAAAATCCGTCTGGCAAAGAGGGCGGGATTCTGTATGGGTGTGCGCCGTGCCGTAGACATGGTGCTGGATCTCCAGAGGTCCTCGACATCCCTCCCAATTGTCACCTATGGTCCTCTTATTCACAATCCTCAGACGCTGGAGATCCTGGAATCCAGGGGGATATGCCAGGTGGACTCCATCGAACAGATCGAGCTTGGGACAGCGGTGATCCGGGCTCACGGTATCTCGCCTCGTGAAAGACGCCTACTGGAAGAAAAGGGCGTGGGGATAATCGACGCCACTTGCCCGCGAGTGTCTCGCGTTCAGGCGCTTATACGTAAACACGCGGCCAAAGGGCACTTTTGCGTCATAGTGGGAGACGAGGACCATCCGGAAGTACGGGGACTCATGGGCTTTGCTTCGGCCGGCGGAGCCACAATCAATTCAGCGGACAAGGATCGCACCGTCGAGGCGATTCCCCTCGGTCGGGAGATTTGCGTTGTTGCCCAGACGACCCAGGAAGTGAAGACGTTCAACGATGTAGTGGAGACCCTCAAAGAAAATTGGCCCACTGTTCACGTTTACGACACCATTTGTGACTCGACCAGGAAGCGTCAATCCGAGGTCGTGGGCATGGCCGACCAGGTGGACCTCATGGTAGTAGTCGGTGGAAAAGGTTCCGGCAACACCCGCAGGCTGGCCAAGGTCGCGGAGGCCCAAGGAGTAAAGAGCCTTCACCTGGAAACGGATGAAGACATACCGCTGGAAGCCCTTGCGGGCATTGGCCATGTAGGCGTAACAGCGGGAGCGAGTACGCCGAACTGGCAGATTCGCCGCGTTATTGACAAACTCAGAAAGATCGGCAGCAGCAGCCGACCCGACCCTCTCGCCAAGCTCAGGAGCGCGTTCGATGTCACCGTCATGACCTATCTCTGGGCAGCGGCAGCTGGGGGCGGGCTTGCGGCCACATGCCTGATACTGCAGGGCAGGCCCGTGACCTGGCTGCCTCTGGCCATGACCATGCTCTTCGTTTTTGCCATGCACCTGCTAAACCGGATCCAGGATAGATCAGGGGCCGTACGGTTCAACACGCCGGAGATCGCGGCCTTTTACGCGCGCCACAGGGGCATGTTAACAGTGATCGGTTGCCTGGCGTCGATCGGCGCAGTCTATTTGAGCTATCGCATCAGCGTTCTTACCTGCGTTTTGCTGGTGGCAATAATGGTCCTGGGAAGCGCCTACGCAACCGCGCTTTCAGCTCGAGCCGGGCTTCCGCGGTTGAAGGGACGAAGCCTGAGGGATCTTGCGGGTTCCAAGACCCCTCTGGTGGCCCTGGGATGGGCCACGGCCGCGGCGGTACTACCCGTGGTCGGCGACACCCCACTGGACTCGGTCCCGGGGCTGATGGTTTCGTTCGTCTTCGCTGCAGGAATGGTTTTCTGGAGAACCGCTCTGTCCGACGTGCTGGATATTCAGGGCGATAGGATAGTCGGCAGAGATACCATCCCGATCCTGGTCGGCGTGAAGACCACCCAGAAGATGCTACGGTGGCTGCTGGTTCTCTTGGGACTCCTGTTGGCGACTTCAGTTCAGACGAAATTGATACCACCGGTGGGCCTCTTGCTTGTTGCCACCATCCTGGCTTATGGTATTATTTATGTGATCTACTCCCGGAGTCAATTGGTGGACAGACTGGCCTTCGAGGGCCTTGTAGACGGCAATCTGGTACTTGCAGGAGTGATATCCGCGGTCTATGGCGCCACATGACCCCGCGCGGAAGTAAAAATTCAGCCATTCGGGGGGCGACGGGAACGACCACTTTCTCGAGTCTAACGGATGCTGAGAGGGCGCACACACAGGCGCCGTACACTCTGCCCCATGACGGGTCTGGACCCCAAACATAGGGACAGACCCCGGGTCCGGGGCAGGCTCTATGTGTCTGCCCTCACCTTCAAAGCCCCCCCAAGACTGAATGGTTGCGCGCTGAAAACTTTTTGCTTGACACGGATTTTGGAGGGTGTTATATAGATTATTTGCCTGAAGGAGGCGTCCGCTGGCGTAGCTCAACTGGCAGAGCAGCTGATTTGTAATCAGCAGGTTGCGGGTTCGAGTCCCATCGCCAGCTCCACGCGGGAGGGGTTCCCGAGCGGTCAAAGGGGGCAGACTGTAAATCTGTTGGCTACGCCTTCGGAGGTTCGAATCCTCCCCCCTCCACCACCTGTTGCGACAAGTGGTGATTCATTGAGAAGCCGTCGCGGGAATAGCTCAATTGGTAGAGCATCAGCCTTCCAAGCTGAGGGTTGCGGGTTCGATTCCCGTTTCCCGCTCCAGGAAAGTATTACGGGCACGCAAAGGGCCCTTGGGCGACGTGCCTCACCGGGTCGAGTGGAACGCCCACCAGTCCGGAACGGAAGGCTGATCTGTTTCGCCCACGTAGCTCAGTAGGTAGAGCACTTCCTTGGTAAGGAAGAGGTTCACCGGTTCGATCCCGGTCGTGGGCTCCAATGAGAGTTGACAAATATAAGGAATTCACATAAACGTTGGCCGACCCGATCAAGTCGTTTTCGACTCGGATCCCGGCCCCACAGACATTTGTGTTGTGGTCTCTGAAGGAGGAACTCATGGGCAAGGCTAAGTTCGAGCGCAGCAAGCCGCATGTGAATGTAGGAACGATAGGCCATATCGATCACGGCAAGACCACGTTGACGGCTGCGATCACCAAGATTCTGAGTGTGAAGGGTCAGGCCGACTACGTGCCGTTTGAGGAGATAGACAAGGCGCCCGAGGAGAAGGAGCGTGGCATTACCATAGCCACTGCGCACGTGGAGTATGAGACAGACAATCGCCATTATGCTCATGTGGATTGTCCGGGTCATGCGGACTATATCAAGAACATGATAACCGGCGCAGCCCAGATGGACGGAGCGATATTGGTGGTTGGTGCCAATGACGGTCCCATGCCTCAGACCCGTGAGCATATTCTATTGGCTCGTCAGGTTGGTGTTCCGTTCATAGTTGTGTATTTGAACAAGACCGACATGGTTGATGATCCTGAGTTGATAGAGTTGGTTGAGCTTGAGCTTCGTGAGCTTTTGAGTTCGTATGATTTTCCTGGTGATGATATCCCGATAGTCAAGGGTAGTGCGCTCAAGGCATTGGAGTCGGGTGATCCGGAAGCTGAGGATGCCAAGTCGGTTCTTGAGTTGATGGACGCCATAGACAGTTATATTCCCATTCCGAAGCGTGACACGGAGAAGCCTTTTTTGATGCCTGTGGAGGATGTTTTCAGTATATCCGGTCGCGGGACGGTAGTAACTGGTCGAGTTGAGCGTGGGAAGATCAAGGTCACGGAAGAGGTTGAGATAGTAGGGATTCGCGAGACTCGCAAGACCGTGTGTACTGGCGTGGAGATGTTTCGGAAGGTATTGGACGAGGGCGAGGCCGGCGACAACGTAGGGCTTCTTCTTCGTGGTATCAAGCGAGACGACGTGGAGCGCGGTCAGGTGGTGGCGCATCCGGCCTCGATCACCCCTCACACGAAGTTCAAGGGTGAGGCTTACATACTGACCAAGGAGGAGGGTGGCCGTCACACACCGTTTTTCAACGGTTATCGTCCTCAGTTTTATTTTCGTACTACCGATGTCACGGGCGTGGTGACCCTGCCTGAGGGCGTGGAGATGGTAATGCCCGGAGACAATGTTTCACTTGAGGGGGTCTTGATTACCCCCATCGCTATGGAGAAAGAGCTTCGGTTCGCCATCAGAGAAGGCGGCCGAACCGTCGGCGCAGGGGTTATTTCGGAAGTAGTCGAGTAGCAAATCGCCCGTGAAGCCGATTTTTGGGGTGAGGCGCCTGGTCCAAAGGACGCCGGACCCGGGTCGGGAGGCAACCTGATGAGAGATATTGTGAATCTGGCTTGCTCTGAGTGCAAGCGACGGAATTACACGACAACGAAGAACAAGAAGAGTACTCCCGACAAACTTGAGTTCAGGAAGTACTGTCGGTTCTGCCGTACGCATACGGTCCACCGGGAGACCAAGTGATGAGGATGCGACAGGAGTGTGAGGCGTAGGCCAGTAGCTCAACGGCTAGAGCACCGGTCTCCAAAACCGGGGGTTGGGGGTTCGAATCCCTTCTGGCCTGCCACAACCTTTTTGGCGTGCCTTTCACGCTCCGGATCGACTGGGAAACAGGGAAAATGGACAAAGTAAAGACCTTCCTCAAAGATTCGAGTCAGTTCTTCCGTGAGGCCAAAGTCGAACTCCAGAAAGTGACGTTCCCCACTCGCCAGGAGACGGTTGGGTCCACGATGGTCGTGCTGGTGCTCACCTTTGTGATAGCCTTCTATTTGGGGTTTAGCGACTGGGCCCTTGCCAAGATCGTCAAAATGCTCCTGGCCATAGGCTAGAGTTTCAGGTTTTTGTCCGATAAGAAGGAGGCAGCCCGTTGGCACTTCGATGGTATGTTGTACATACCTACTCCGGCTACGAGAACAAGGTGAAACAGGCCCTTGAGGAGAAGGTTCGTGGTTTGGGACGGCAGGACAGCATCACTGAGATCCTCATTCCTTCGGAATCCGTGGTGGAGTTGGTCAAAGGAGAGCGGAAGACATCGAAGCGGAAATTCTTCCCCGGATATATTCTTGTTCACATGGAACTTGACGACCAGACCTGGCATGTGGTTAAGAGCACACCCAAGGTGACCGGTTTCATAGGGTCCCGAACGCAGCCCGCGGTGATTCCGGATGAGGAAGTGGAACGGATGGTGCAGCAGATGGCCGAGGGCCAGGAAAAGCCCAAGCCCAAGTATTCTTTTGAGGAAGGGGACTCGGTCCAGGTCGTGGACGGGCCGTTCGTCAACTTCACCGGCACAGTGGATCAGGTCAGGCCCGACAAGGGCAAATTGAGGGTCTTAGTCAGCATTTTCGGCAGACCGACCCCTGTAGAATTGGACTTTATTCAGGTTACCAAGAACTGAATCCGATAGATCGAGCATCCAGAGAGGAGCGCGGTCGTAACATGTTTGATTTCTGCTGCATGAGCCGCGAGAAATAATATGGCAAAAAAAGTGATGGCAAATATTAAACTCCAGATCCCTGGGGGAGAAGCCAAGCCTTCCCCGCCCGTTGGACCGGCGCTGGGCCAACACGGGGTCAACATCATGGAGTTCTGCAAGGCATTCAACGCGCAGACCCAGAACCAGGCCGGCGTGATTATTCCCGTGCAGATAACGGTATACCAGGACCGATCCTTCAGTTTCGTGCGAAAAACACCTCCCGCTTCCTACTTGCTCAAGAAGGCTGCGGGAATTGAAAAGGGATCGGCTGAGCCCAATCGTGACAAGGTGGCAACACTCAAGAGATCCCAGGTGGAAGAGATCGCAAAACAGAAGATGTCTGATCTCAACGCCAAAGACCTTGAGGGAGCGGTCCGTATTATCATGGGTTCGGCAAGAAGCCTTGGGATCGAGGTCGACTAAAGGAGGGACATGCCTGCCAAGAACAAGAAAAAGGTGGAAGCCCGGAAGAAAGTGGACCGTGACAGGGATTACTCCCTCGAAGAGGGGGTTCAGACGATGCTGTCCACATCGTATGCAAAGTTCGACGAGTCCGTGGATCTCGCGGTGAAGCTGGGTGTGGACCCACGCCACGCGGACCAGATGGTCCGGGGCACATGTGTGCTGCCCCATGGGACCGGAAAAAGTGTGCGGGTTCTGGTGTTCGCCAAAGGAGAAAAGGAAAAGGAAGCCGAGGAGGCCGGCGCGGATTATGTGGGCGGCGAGGATCTTGCCAAAAAGATACGGGAAGGATGGCTCGGATTCGACAAGACCGTCTCCACCCCGGACATGATGAGCATTGTGGGAAAACTGGGAAAGATCCTGGGCCCCAGAGGCATGATGCCCAATCCAAAAGTCGGGACCGTTACTTTTGACATAAGCAAGGCCGTTGAGGAACTCAAAGGCGGTAAAGTGGAATTCAAAGTTGAAAAGGCGGGGATAGTCCACGTTCCTGTGGGACGCGTTTCCTTCGGGCCCGAGAAGATCTCCGAGAATATCAAGAGCATTATGGAAACCATTTTTCGCTTGAAACCATCTGCTTCCAAAGGCGTCTATCTCAAAGGAGTGTCCGTGTCTACTACCTTGGGACCAGGGCTTAAGCTCGATCCCCAGGAAATGAGAACCCTGACGAAGTAGGCGGCGTATCAAATATGGGTATTTCGACCGCACAGGTCGGCAATCGGTCGGACCCTCGGGGTTCGGCATAGGGGTGTAACAAAGCAACTGGAATAACTCAACAAATACTTTGGGCCGGGTCGAAGACAGCGGGTGTGTCTCAGGCACTTAATCGGGGCCAGCCGAGACTAAAGGCCGGAAAGGGGTGAAGAGGCGAACTCTACCTTGATATCCTCGATAAGCTGTTTTCCCACCGACCGAAAGGGGGAATCCGAAGGTTGACCAGAAAAGACAAAGAAAAAGAAGTGGCGTGGCTCCATGAGCAATTCTTGGAAGCGAAGGCCCTCTTCTTGACCAATTTCCGCGGCCTTACCGTGGAGGAGATGAACTCGCTCAGAACCCAGCTGAGGACCGGGGACAGCACCTTCAAGGTGTTGAAGAACACGCTGGTATCACTTGCTTCCAAGGACACCGATGTGGCCGCAATCGCGGGTGACATGGTAGGCCCGAGGGCTGCCGTGTGGACCACGGACGATGACGGTGTCCCGGCCATGGCTAAGACTCTGATCGAATTCTCCAAGAAGAACCCAAAACTGGAACTGGTCAGCGGGGTCTACGACGGAAAACGATTTGAGCTCGGGGAAATGGAAACGCTTTCCAGGCTCCCGTCCAGGGAAGGGCTTTACGCTATGCTGTTGGGAACCATGGTGGCGCCTGTGGGCGCTTTCGTGGGTACCCTGGCAGCGGTGCCCAGATCTTTTCTTAACGTGCTCAAGGCTATCGAGAACGAGAAAACTGATTCGTCCGAACCCGCGGTTGGTTGACGCGAACGGACGAAAGAGAATTTCTAACAGCTATCTTGGAGGATATCATGGCGGAAATCACCAAGGACGATGTCAAAGAATTCATTCGTACGATGTCTGTCCTGGAGTTGAGTCAGTTCGTAAAAGAGTTGGAAGAAGAGTTCGGGGTCACTGCAGCGGCGCCCATGGCCATGCCCGCACAGGTTGCGGGAATGGCCGGAGGAGAAGCAGTCCCGGCTGAGGAGCAAACCGAATTCGACGTGATCTTGAAAGATTTCGGTGACAAGAAGATCCAGGTCATCAAAGTGGTTCGTTCACTGACCGACCTGGGCCTCAAGGAAGCCAAGGAGTTGGTGGAGGGGGTTCCGAAGCCGGTGAAAGAGGGCATTTCCAAGGACGAAGCTGAAAAGGCTAAATCGGACTTGGAAGAAGTGGGCGCCACAGTGGAGATCGCCTGAATATATGCCCCTACAAGCAGAGAAATTCCGGGCCCGGGGTTTATTCCTATCAGGATAAACCTCGGAGCCCGGTCTTCGCGGAACACCTTACCGACAACCCCACCCTGTCGAGATCACCTAAAGCTAGAGGAAGATTATGAGCCCTTTCTCCGTGCACTCTCAGAGGCTGCGGAAGAATTTCGCACGCATACCGCAAATCGCTGGCATTCCGAATCTCATCGATATCCAGAAACAGTCGTATGATCGCTTTCTACAAGCGGATGTGCCGCCGGAAGCGCGTGACGACTCGGGCCTCCAGGCCGTTTTTAAATCGGTTTTTCCCATCAAGGACTTCTCGGACACCGCGTCCCTGGAATTCATAAAGTACTCCCTGGGGGAAGAAAAATACAATGTTGCGGAATGCCTCCAAAAAGGTGTGACCTACGCAGTGCCCTTGAAGATAACCGTCCAGCTCATTGTGTGGGACGTGGATCCCGACACCAACTCACGCACCATACGGGACGTCAAGGAGCAAGAGGTCTATTTCGGTGAAGTCCCGGTTATGACTGATGACGGAACGTTCGTGATAAACGGAACAGAGCGGGTTATAGTCTCCCAGCTACACCGTTCACCGGGAATATTCTTCGATCATGACAAGGGTAAGACTCACGCCAGCGGCAAGCTGCTCTATTCCGCTCGCGTCATTCCGTTAAGGGGGTCATGGATCGACTTCGAATTCGATCCAAAAGACAGGCTTCATGTGCGGATCGATCGAAGGAGGAAGCTGCCGGTCACGGTTTTTCTCAAGGCTCTCGGACATTCCGGAGAGCAGACCCTCAATTACTTCTATGACAAGCAGACCATAATGATAGATCCGGACGGCCTACGCAGAAAAGTGGATCTTCGACTAGTTATAGGAACGACCGCGCCATCGGATATCCACGCTCTCGGGACGGACGACGTGGTAGTCAGAAAAAACAAGAAGATCACTCGGGCCGCGCTGAGACGCCTGGGCGAAAGGGATGTCGATCCACTGCCGATGGAAAAGGAGGAGTTGGTCGGCAAGGTGCTGGCACGGGATATCGTGGACGAGGCCACGGGTGAGGTCCTGGGCGCGTGCAACAAAGAGATTGTCGCAGAGGAGGCCGAGGAATTCCTGGAAACCCTCAAAGAACGGGGAATAACCTCTTTTGAATGCCTGTTCATGGAAGAGAGGGTCGTATCTTCTTCATTGAGAGACACCCTGCTCGAGGATAAAATTGACGACCGTCCCAACAAGGTTATCGAGGATTTCCGCAAACAGAATCCGGATGACGAGATCAGCAACGAGACCCTGAACGCGCAGATCGAGATATACCGTAGACTGAGGCCCTCCAATCCGGCCACCGTAGAAATCGCCAATACCTTCTTCAATAATCTTTTCTTCAAAGGCGATTACTACGATCTGTCAAGAGTCGGCCGCCTTAAGCTGAATCGTAAGCTCAACGTCTCAATGGATGTGGCCCCTCTCTCCCTGAGGACCCTGCGGTCAGACGACATTATGCTGGCAGTCAAATACCTCCTGGAACTAAAGGAGGGCCGACCGGGTCGCGACATAGACGATATCGACCATATGGGCAATCGTCGCGTGCGTTCGGTGGGTGAACTGCTCGAGAATCAGTACAGAATAGGGCTTGTGCGCATGGAACGGGCCATAAAGGAACGCATGAGTCTTCAGGACGTGGAAACCCTTATGCCCCATGACCTGATCAATGCAAAGCCGGTCACTGCGGTGGTGAAGGAGTTTTTCGGGTCGTCGCAGCTTTCTCAGTTCATGGACCAGACCAATCCGCTGAGTGAGATCACACACAAGAGAAGGCTCTCGGCTCTCGGCCCGGGAGGTCTCACCAGGGAGCGGGCCGGGTTCGAGGTGCGAGACGTGCATCCCACCCATTACGGGCGAATCTGCCCCATTGAGACTCCCGAAGGTCCTAATATTGGACTGATCGTATCCCTGTCCACGTACGCGCGGGTCAATGAATTCGGGTTCATCGAAACACCATATCGGCCTGTGGACAACAAAAAGGTCGGGAAAGACACCCGATTCCTTACCGCTCTGGACGAGCAAGATCATATCATCGTTCAGGCCAACGCGCTGATAAACAGCAAGAATGAACTGGCTTCGGATCTTGTCTCGGTTCGTCACCAAGAAGGCGAGTTCGCAATGGTGCGCAACACCGAACCGGATCTCATGGACGTTTCGCCCAACCAGCTGGTTTCAGTGGCGGCCTCTCTGATTCCGTTCTTGGAGAACGATGACGCAAACCGCGCTCTCATGGGTTCCAACATGCAGCGCCAGGCCGTCCCGCTCCTTACAACGGAGGCCCCGTTGGTAGGTACCGGAATGGAAAAGGTGGTGGCCACAGATTCCGGAGTTACACAAGTTGCCAAAAGGGACGGAATACTGGACTCGGTGGACGCCACGCGCTTAGTGGTAAGGGCAACGGAATTCGAGAAAGGTGATCTGGATCCGGGCGTAGACATCTACAATCTTGTGAAATACACGCGCTCCAACCAGAACACCTGCATGAATCAGCGTCCCATAGTCAAGAAAGGAGACCGGGTTGCCAAAGGCCAGGTGCTCGCGGACGGTCCGGCCACAGACAAAGGCGAGCTCGCCCTTGGCAGGAATGTGATTGTCGCGTTCATGGCCTGGGGCGGTTACAACTACGAGGACTCGATTCTTGTCAGCGAGAAGATCGTCAGGGAGGATATTTTCACCTCGATTCATATAGATGAATTCGAGGTCATGGCCCGGGACACCAAATTGGGAAAAGAAGAGGTGACGCAAGACATCCCCAATGTGGGAGAAGAAGCGTTGCGTGATCTTGATGACTCCGGGGTCATCCGTATCGGCGCAGACGTAACGCCCGGTGACATACTCGTGGGCAAGATCACTCCCAAGGGCGAGGATCAGCTGAGCCCCGAAGAGAAGCTGCTGCGGGCAATATTCGGAGAAAAGGCGGGAGATGTGCGGGATTCCTCTTTGCGGGTTCCCCCGGGCGTGGAGGGAACGGTAATAGGGGCCAGAATCTTTTCCCGAAAAGGAACTGACAAGGACAGCAGGACTATCTCCATTGAAAATGAGGAGATATCAAAGCTCACCAAAGACCGGTACGACGAAATGCGCATAGTGGAAGAAGGCGCAAGACAGAGGCTTCGGAGTTTGCTCCTGGGCAAAGTGGTGGCCGCCGCGGTCACCGATCAGGAAACCGGTAAGGGCCTCTTGAAAAAAGGGCAAGAGATCTCTGAAGAATTCATGGAAACCGTGCCCCTGGAGACACTGCGGGAAATCTCACTCAAAGGCCACGCCGATACTGAGGAGGAAGTCGTTCAGGTTCTGGAGCGATTTAGCGATCAGAATCATTTCTGGCAAATGCACTACGATGAACGAATCAGCCGCCTTAAGAAGGGGGATGAACTACCACCAGGGGTCATCAAGCTCGTAAAGGTGTACGTGGCGATCAAACGCAAACTCTCCGTCGGCGACAAGATGGCCGGCCGCCACGGGAACAAAGGAGTCCTCTCGAGAATTTTGCCCGAGGAGGACATGCCGTACTTTGAGGACGGCACTCCTTGCGAGATCGTTCTCAATCCCCTTGGAGTTCCCTCCAGGATGAATGTGGGACAGATCCTGGAAACACACCTGGGATGGGCTGCCAAAGGGCTGGGGGAAAGTCTCACCCGGATGCTCGAAGAGAACTTCTCCCCGGACAAACTGAGAGAGAACTTGAAGGAAATATTCGAAGGTTATGAGCCCCAGCGGAAAAAGAAGGTTGCCGAGGTTATCAACGAAATGGACGACGATCAGGTGAGGAGGTTCGTGGCCTCGTTGTCACGCGGCATTCCCATCGCCACACCCGTGTTCGACGGCGCGAGAGAAACGGAGATCAAATCGCTGCTCACTATGGCGGGTCTGCCCGACAACGGTCAAACGGTGTTGTACGATGGACGAACAGGTGAACCGTTCGACACAAATGTTACCGTGGGAATAATCTACATGATGAAGCTCCACCACCTGGTGGATGACAAGATCCATGCAAGGGCCATCGGCCCTTACTCTCTGGTCACCCAACAGCCACTGGGCGGTAAGGCCCAGTTCGGTGGGCAGCGCCTCGGGGAGATGGAGGTCTGGGCCATGGAAGCCTATGGAGCGGCCTATTCCCTGCAAGAATTCCTGACAGTGAAGTCCGATGATGTCACCGGACGCACCAGGATGTACGAGAGCATCGTCAAAGGCACGAACATCCTGGAACCGGGACTGCCCGAGTCGTTCAACGTGCTCGTCAAGGAGATCAAATCCCTTGGATTGGACGTAGAACTGCTGGAAAGCAGGCCGCCGGCCACCGGCAATTAACGAAATCGTTCCCGGTTCCAGTCCACGACTGAAGAACCGGACTGATCCCTCGCAGCCCCCCCACGGGCTCAACCAAACAAAGGAGGGAAACCTTGGAAGACGTATATTTTAGCTTCTTCGAGAAACCCAAAGATCCCGTGAACTTCAGCGCAGTCAAAATCTCTCTGGCATCGCCGGAACTGATTCATTCGTGGTCCCACGGCGAGGTCAGGAAACCCGAGACTATCAATTACAGAACCTTCAAGCCGGAACGGGACGGACTCTTCTGCGCCAAGATATTCGGACCGGTAAAAGATTACGAGTGCAATTGTGGGAAATACAAACGAATGAAACACCGAGGCACCGTCTGCGAAAAGTGCGGTGTGGAGGTGATCCAGTCCAAGGTACGACGCGAGAGGATGGGCCATGTGGAATTGGCCACCCCGGTCGCGCACATCTGGTTCCTCAAGAGTCTCCCCAGCAGGATTGGAACCCTCTTGGACCTTACACTGAAACAGGTGGAGCGGGTTCTTTATTTTGAGTCCTTCATTGTCCTGGATCAGGGTGAGACCGACCTGGAGGTGGGGGAGCTTCTTACCGAAGAAAAGTTCCGTGAGACGGTAGACGAATTCGGCGCCGAAGCCTTTGAAGCCCGTATGGGAGGCGAGGCGGTTCGGGATATGCTGGAAAAGCTCGACCTGGTGACGGAAGGGACACGGCTCCGCGAGGAAATGAAGGAATCCACGTCCGAGGCCAAACGCAAAAAACTGGCCAAAAGACTGAGAGTGGTGGAATCCCTCAAAGGTATCGAGCCTGAGGTCTTGGCGGCCGAAATTGTGGCCGTCTATGAAGAAGTCGACCCTGAGAGCGAGAGCGGCAGATTTCTGGAGGACCTCCTGCGGACCACACAGGAACTTCAGGGAAGATGGGAAGAATCCGAGAGCTGGGAAGTTCGCAAAAAACTGGCCTTTGTAGAAATAAATGACGTAACTGAGCGGCTGAGCCGTTCCGGACTGATCCCCGCGAAGGACCTTGGAAGAATCGGTCGATGGCAGAACCCCGCTTGGATGATTCTTACCACAATTCCGGTAATCCCACCGGATCTGAGGCCCCTGGTTCCCCTTGACGGCGGACGTTTCGCCACCTCCGACCTCAATGACCTCTACCGAAGGGTGATAAACCGAAACAACCGACTGAAGCGGCTGACTGAGCTTAATGCCCCCGACATCATCCTCAGAAACGAGAAGAGGATGCTACAGGAAGCGGTGGACGTGCTCTTCGACAACGGCAGGAGAGGCCGCGTCATCACAGGCCCCAACAAGCGCCCGCTCAAGTCCCTTTCAGACATGCTCAAAGGCAAGCAAGGACGCTTTCGCCAGAACCTCCTGGGTAAGAGAGTTGACTATTCGGGACGATCCGTGATTGTCGTAGGTCCGGACCTGCGGCTCCACCAGTGCGGTTTGCCCAAGAGAATGGCAGTGGAACTCTTTAAGCCGTTCATATACAACAAACTTGAGGAGCGGGGTTTCGTCACCACCATAAAGAGCGCCAAAAAGCTAGTGGAAAAGGAACCCCCGGAGGTGTGGGACATTCTCGAGAATGTGGTGCAAGAATACCCTGTCCTCCTCAACCGGGCCCCGACCCTCCACCGGCTCGGTGTCCAGGCATTTGAACCGGTCCTGGTGGAAGGCAAGGCCATACAACTCCATCCACTGGTCTGCACCGCATTCAACGCCGACTTTGACGGTGACCAGATGGCCGTTCATGTTCCCCTTTCCGTGGAAGCACAGGTAGAGGCCAGGGTCCTGATGATGAGCACCAACAATATCCTCTCGCCGGCCCATGGGAAACCCATCATTGTGCCGACTCAGGATATCGTACTCGGCCTGTACTACCTGACCAGAGAGTCCTCGGATCCGGAACTGGAAGAAAAACTCCCGCGCATCTTCTGTGATGCCTCTGAAGTGCGGGTGGCATATGACGCAGGAGTCGTAGACCTGCATGAAAAAATACTTCTGCGGGACCACGGCGAACGGATCCCCACAACTATCGGTCGCGTAATTCTGCGCGAAATCGTGCCCGAACTAATTCCTTTCCCCGTGATCAATAAGGTCATGAAAAAGAAGGAATTGGCCAACGTGATCGATGAGGCGTACCGAAGGTGCGGGGCCAAGGAAACCGTAATTCTCGCGGACCGCCTAAAAGATATGGGCTATTACTACGCCACCAAAGCGGGCATTTCCATTTGCATCGACGACATGAGTATTCCTCCGTCCAAACCGGAAATCATCACCAAGGCCAGAGAAGAAGTGCTGGAAATCCAGACTCAATACAAGGAAGGCCTCATCACCGACGGCGAACGATACAATAAGGTGATCGACATATGGGCCCGGGCCAACGAAGATATCTCCGAAAGGATGATGAGCGGGCTGAAAAACCCGGTGATGGAGAGTAGCGAGGAAACGGGCCGGCCAAGGGAGAGTTTCAACCCCATCTACATGATGGCCGATTCCGGGGCGCGTGGCAGCACCCAGCAGATCCGGCAACTCGCGGGAATGCGCGGACTCATGGCAAAGCCCACAGGGGAGATCATCGAGACCCCCATCGAAGCCAATTTCCGTGAAGGCCTGACGGTGTTGCAGTACTTCATCTCCACCCACGGCGCGCGAAAGGGCCTCGCTGATACAGCCCTGAAAACAGCTAACTCCGGATATCTCACTCGTCGTTTGGTGGACGTTGCTCAGGACGCTATTGTGGCCGAATATGACTGCGGAACCCTTGACGGTATTGAAATGACCCCCCTCGAGGAAGGCGGCGAAATCATCGAACACGTCGGGGACCGTATTCTAGGCCGCGTGGCGCTGGACGACATTGAGCACCCATTCACCGGTGAGATAATTGTGCATGCCAATGAAGAAATAACCGAAGAAAACGCGGAGAGAACTCAGACGGCCGGCATAGACAGGGTGAAAATCAGATCGGTCCTGACCTGCCAGTCTCGCAGAGGAATCTGCGTGCTGTGCTACGGACGAGACTTGGCCCACGGCAGAATGGTCAACATTGGAGAAGCAGCAGGAATTATCGCAGCACAGTCCATCGGAGAGCCCGGGACCCAGCTCACAATGAGAACCTTCCACATTGGTGGAACAGCGTCCCTCAAGCGCAACATTATCTCCGCTCGAAAGAGAGGCAAGGTGGAGTTCGCAAGAGAGGACGACAAGGTCAAGGCGATCATGGTATTCCAGGATTTCTCCGTGAACGAGTCGGACGTGAAACAATGGCTCGTGAAGGGTGGAGAAACACTGAGAGAGAATTCTTATCTCTATGAGGGCCCGTCGCACACTGTGGACGAAGCCGAGCGCATGGGCGGAAAGATCGATATCTCGTTTGATAGGAAAAGCTTCTCCATTATTGATGATGAACGTGAAAAACACAGCTTCAAAATGCCCGAGGAACATCGTTTCGTGGTGAGACATGGTGAAAGAGTAGCCCCCAACTCGTTTATATATGAAAACATTTCGTCACGCAGCTTGCGGATGCTCCCGGCCGAACAGCGGGGGGGCATCTTCCGCTCACTGGCAACCAAAGGGGGCAAGGTTCGCTTCAGGTTGTTCGAGCGCTACCCGGTAATGGACTATATGAACGTGAAGGTACAGGAGGGTGAGAATATCGAGTCGGAAGGTCAGGTCCTCCTGGAATGGCTCGGCTCAGGTTCTTCCGAGCTCTTCTCCCGCAATGAGGGCCGGGTGCAATTCGCTGATGTCAAGACCGTGGTCGACAAAAACGGCGAGACGATCGTCATGAACCGCAACGGCCACATCGCCATTACCGACGACAAGGGAAGGGAAAGAGAGCGCAACAAGCTGATCTACGGAGCCAGGATCAGGGTCGGAGAGGGTGACACGGTGTACAGGGAAACCCTGCTTGCCGAGTGGGATCCATACACAATTCCGATCATCACCGAGGTCTCCGGGAAAGTCAAGTTCGGCGATGTGATCGAAGGACTTACCATGACCGACCAGGTTGACGAGGTCACAGGTCTGTCCCGAAAAGTCATCGTGGAGTTCAAGGACAGAGACGCGGAAATCCGCCCGCGGGTTTCAATCAAGGACGAGCGCGGTCGCACCACAAAGATCGGCGAGGCCGAGGCGCGCTATCTCTTGCCTGTTGGCGCCAATATCATGGTCAAGGAGGGTGAGGAGGTCTACGCGGGAACGGTCATTGCCAAGATTCCCAGAGAAACTACCAAAACTAAGGATATCACCGGAGGGCTGCCGCGTGTGGCCGAACTGTTTGAGGCAAGAAAGCCCAAGGAGTTCGCGGTCATATCTGAAATCCCCGGACTGGTGAGCTTCGGAAAGGACACCAAGGGTAAACGCAAGGTAGTGGTTACACCGGAAGTGGGAGATCCCAAAGAATACCTCATACCCAAAGGAAAACATATTTCCGTGCACTCCGGCGATTGGGTCGAGGCCGGGGAAGCCCTCATGGAGGGCTCCACAAACCCCCACGACCTGTTGGGCATAAAAGGAGAAAAAGATCTGGCCAAGTACCTCGTGGACGAGGTACAGGAAGTGTACAGACTACAGGGTGTCAAGATCAACGATAAGCATATTGAGGTCATCGTAAGACAGATGCTGCGCCGCGTGCGTGTGAAAGACGCCGGGGACACGGACTTCCTCGTCGGTGAGCAGATCGAGCGGACCGTGTTCGAGGACGAGAACCTTCGGGTTCTCGAAGCAGGCGGCATGGCCGCGGTGGGCGAACCGCTTCTGTTGGGCATCACCAAAGCCTCACTCTCCACGGACTCCTTCATCAGCGCGGCCAGTTTCCAGGAGACCACCAGGGTGCTCACCGAGGCTTCGATCTCCTCAAAGATAGATTACCTGCGCGGCCTCAAAGAGAACGTGATCATGGGGAGACTCATACCCGCGGGCACAGGACTCAGTCGGTACAAGGACCTCAGGATAGCACACGAGGAAGTTGTCGAAGACGAAGAGGAGTCAGCGGGCGCCATGAAACCTGTTGAAGAGGGCGAAGCCGAAGACATGACGGCAAGCGCGTAACACCAAGTTGATACCATGTCCCGCCGGCCGCGGGACTGAATGATCATTTTTGACAAGAAAAGGGTTGACAGGTGATCGACAATGTGTCCATAATGCTTGGATACACTTTGGAGGAAATGGCTTATGCCCACCATTAACCAGCTGGTCAGAAAAGGTCGCTCAAGGCCAAGGAAAAAAACCACGGCCCCCGCTCTGACCAACTGTCCTCAACGCCGCGGAGTTTGTGTAAGGGTCTATACTACCACCCCCAAGAAGCCCAACTCCGCGCTGAGGAAGGTCGCCAGAGTCCGTCTCACAAACGGATACGAGGTTACCTCCTATATTCCCGGGATCGGTCATAATCTCCAGGAACATTCGGTGGTGCTCATCCGCGGCGGGCGCGTAAAGGATCTGCCCGGGGTCCGGTACCACGTCATTCGAGGCACCCAGGACACATTCGGGGTGCAGGACCGAAAACAGGGGAGATCCAAGTACGGAACTAAGAGACCGAAGTGAGCGCTGCCTGCCTGTCGGCCGAAGTCCGGCCCGCTCGCGGCATTGTCCACTGGAACAACGAAAAGAATCAAGGCCTGACCTAGTATCGAGTCAATGGACTGGAATAGAGGCTGTGCAGTTCGGGTAGGCCGTCCTGCCACGGCAGGAGAGCTTTGGAAGGAACAGACCTGTAACGTTCTCGCGGGGAGCACGCATCTCCGCAAAGCCTTCCGGATCTTTCCGACCACAGGCGAGGCGGCCCAATTAGTTCTTTGAGCAGCCGGAAACCGTAGTACGAAAACCCCATATGGGAGCAAAGCTCAATGCCTAGAAAAGGTAGCGTCCCTAAGAGGGATGTCCTGCCGGATCCCAAGCACCACACGAAGCTGGTGACCAAGTTCGTCAATGGGATCATGTGGGACGGCAAAAAATCAATTGCGGAGACGATTCTCTACGACGCTTTCGACCTGGTGGCGGACAGAACCAAAGAGGATCCTGTGAAAATCTTTGAAAAGGCCGTGGACAACGTCAGACCTATTCTGGAAGTCCGCTCCCGGAGAGTAGGCGGGAGCACTTATCAGGTTCCCGTAGAAGTGCGTCCTGAAAGAAGCCAGGCCCTGGCCATCCGGTGGTTGATAAACTTCGCTCGGGCCAGGGGTGAAAAGAGCATGAAGGAGAAACTCGCGTCCGAGTTGCTCGACGCCGCGGCCAACCGGGGTAGTTCGGTAAAGAAAAAGGAAGACACTCACAAAATGGCTGAAGCCAATAAGGCCTTTGCCCATTACAGGTGGTAGTGGATTCAGGAGACACCGACCCCCATGAAAGGAGACGCTCTTTCCAAGACTCGCAATATCGGGATTATGGCCCATATTGACGCCGGCAAGACTACTACTACGGAGAGGATTCTGTTCTACACCGGCGTTTCGCACAAATTGGGCGAGGTCCACAACGGTGAGGCCGTTATGGACTGGATGGAGCAGGAACAGGAACGAGGAATCACAATTACCTCGGCCGCAACCACCTGTCGGTGGCAAGACCACCGGATAAATATAATTGACACACCCGGGCATGTGGACTTCACCATAGAAGTGGAGAGATGCCTCCGGGTTTTAGATGGGGCCGTCGCTGTATTCTGTGCAGTGGGAGGCGTCGAACCTCAATCGGAAACGGTGTGGAAGCAGGCGGATCGATACGGCATCCCGAGAATCGCATTCATCAACAAGATGGATCGTACCGGGGCCGACCACTTGAGAGTGATCGAAATGATGAAATCGAGACTTCGCACAAAACCTCTGGTCACGCAGATTCCTCTGGGCAATGAGCAAGAGTTCCAGGGGATCATCGACCTGATTACCATGAAGTGCCGCATCTTTGATGAGGACTCAATGGGAATGCAGTTCGAGGACCGCGATGTCCCGCCCGAATATGAGGCCGATGCTCTACGGTGGCGCCAGGAACTCGTGGAGAGCGCATGCGAACTCGATGACGATCTGCTCGAAATGTACCTTGAAGGAGACAAGGACATTCCCAACGACCGAATTGTTAGCGCTATCCGAGCCGGGACCTTGGCCCTGAAAGTCACCCCCGTAATCATGGGCGCGGCTTTCAAGAACAAGGGTATTCAAAAACTACTCGACGCAGTCGTACAATTTCTCCCGTCACCGGTGGATATGCCCCCAATGGAAGGAAAGGACCCCTCAGGGAGATCTGTTTACCGGGAGGTTGACGGTCCTTTCTCCGCCTTGGCCTTCAAGGTAATGAACGATCCGTACACGGGAAACCTCACCTTCTTGAGGGTCTACTCGGGAACGCTCCAATCAGGATCTTCGGTACTCTGTGTCAGGACGGGCAAGAAGGAACGAATCGGTCGCCTGCTCAAGATGCACGCCGATCAGCGAGAGGAAGTCAAGGAAATCCATGCGGGAGACATTGTCGCATGCGTAGGATTGAAGCACACCAAGACCGGTGACACTCTCGCAGACGAAGACCATCCACTGCTGCTCGAATCCATGGACATCCCGGAGCCGGTCATCTCAGTGGCCGTGGAACCCGACACCAGGGACGACGTGGATCGACTCTCAAGAGCTTTGAGTCGACTCGTACAGGAAGATCCGTCACTAAGGGTTCGCGTGGATCGGGAAACCGGTGAGACGGTTCTGGCCGGCATGGGCGAGTTACATCTGGAAGTCATCGTCGACAGGCTCCTCAGGGAATTTCAAGTGAAGGCTTCCGTGGGAGCGCCTCAGGTGGCTTTCAAGGAAGCTCTCACCAAACCGGTAAGAGTGAACTATAGGCACGTTAAACAAACCGGCGGAAAGGGCCAGTTCGCTCAACTGGTCATCGAAGTAGAGCCGATGAACGAGGGCGTGGGACTGGAGTTCGCTGACAAGATCACCGGAGGCGCCATTCCCAAGGAATTCATCAGACCGGTGGAACAAGGTATACGAAGTGCCATGCAGTCGGGCGTTCTTGCCGGATTCCCGGTGATCGACGTGAAGGTTACCCTGGTAGACGGAAAACACCATGAGGTCGATTCCTCCGAAATGGCCTTCAGGACGGCGGGATTCATGGCGTTCAAGCAAGCGAGCAAGCAATCGGGCAGCGTGCTCCTTGAGCCCGTCATGGACGTTGAGGTTGTCGTACCCGAGGACTTCCTGGGGGACGTGCTTGGTGATCTTACCGCACGGCGCGGCAAGATACTCGGAATGGATAGTCGATCGGGGCTTCAGACCGTTGCGGTTCGCGTGCCGCTGGAGCGAATGTTCGGCTACGCCACAGACCTGAGGAGCTTGACGCAAGGCCGCGCCACGTTTACCATGCGATTTTCACATTATGAACAGGCCCCCCAATCCCTTACGGAAAAGGTGATTGCCGAGGCTAAACAGGCGGGAGGAACTCATGGGCAAGGCTAAGTTCGAGCGCAGCAAGCCGCATGTGAATGTAGGAACGATAGGCCATATCGATCACGGCAAGACCACGTTGACGGCTGCGATCACCAAGATTCTGAGTGTGAAGGGTCAGGCCGACTACGTGCCGTTTGAGGAGATAGACAAGGCGCCCGAGGAGAAGGAGCGTGGCATTACCATAGCCACTGCGCACGTGGAGTATGAGACAGACAATCGCCATTATGCTCATGTGGATTGTCCGGGTCATGCGGACTATATCAAGAACATGATAACCGGCGCAGCCCAGATGGACGGAGCGATATTGGTGGTTGGTGCCAATGACGGTCCCATGCCTCAGACCCGTGAGCATATTCTATTGGCTCGTCAGGTTGGTGTTCCGTTCATAGTTGTGTATTTGAACAAGACCGACATGGTTGATGATCCTGAGTTGATAGAGTTGGTTGAGCTTGAGCTTCGTGAGCTTTTGAGTTCGTATGATTTTCCTGGTGATGATATCCCGATAGTCAAGGGTAGTGCGCTCAAGGCATTGGAGTCGGGTGATCCGGAAGCTGAGGATGCCAAGTCGGTTCTTGAGTTGATGGACGCCATAGACAGTTATATTCCCATTCCGAAGCGTGACACGGAGAAGCCTTTTTTGATGCCTGTGGAGGATGTTTTCAGTATATCCGGTCGCGGGACGGTAGTAACTGGTCGAGTTGAGCGTGGGAAGATCAAGGTCACGGAAGAGGTTGAGATAGTAGGGATTCGCGAGACTCGCAAGACCGTGTGTACTGGCGTGGAGATGTTTCGGAAGGTATTGGACGAGGGCGAGGCCGGCGACAACGTAGGGCTTCTTCTTCGTGGTATCAAGCGAGACGACGTGGAGCGCGGTCAGGTGGTGGCGCATCCGGCCTCGATCACCCCTCACACGAAGTTCAAGGGTGAGGCTTACATACTGACCAAGGAGGAGGGTGGCCGTCACACACCGTTTTTCAACGGTTATCGTCCTCAGTTTTATTTTCGTACTACCGATGTCACGGGCGTGGTGACCCTGCCTGAGGGCGTGGAGATGGTAATGCCCGGAGACAATGTTTCACTTGAGGGGGTCTTGATTACCCCCATCGCTATGGAGAAAGAGCTTCGGTTCGCCATCAGAGAAGGCGGCCGAACCGTCGGCGCAGGGGTTATTTCGGAAGTAGTCGAGTAGGGTTCCAGCTGCAGTGCAGCTCCCCTGCGGAAGGTTTTCACTATGGATATGCAAACCCTTAAGATCAGGATCAGGCTGAAGGCCTACGATCACAAGCTTTTGGATCAATCGGCCTCAGAAATAGTTGACACCGCGTGGCGTACCGGCGCAAAAGTCGCCGGCCCGATCCCTCTTCCCACGCGGATCCACAAATATTGTGTGCTGCGTTCTCCGCACATTGACAAGAAGTCGCGGGAACAGTTCGAGATAAGGGTTCACAAGAGATTGTTGGATATTCTCGAACCCACGCAGCAGACATTGGACGCGTTGATGAAGCTGGACCTGTCCCCTGGAGTGGACGTTGAGATAAAGGCGTAGCATAGCCAACTGAAGAGGTTTTTCTGAGGAGCCGCGCATGGTTCAAGGACTGATCGGAAAAAAATTAGGAATGGCGCAGATTTTCGACGGGAACGGTCATGCCGTGGGAGTCACGGTGGTCGAGTTGGGCCCTTGCACGGTGATTCAGAAGAAGGCACAGTCAACAGTGCAACTGGGCTTCGGCGCAGTGAAGGAAAGTAAGGTGACCAAACCCCGTCAGGGCCAATTCAAAAAGGCCGGTACCGGACCGTTCGCAATTCTCAAGGAATTCCGAGTTGCCGATCCGGATTCATTAGAGGTCGGCCAGGAGGTCAAGGCCGACATATTTGAACCCGGTGAAAAGGTCAAGGTGGTGGGTACCGGCAAGGGAAAAGGGTTTGCCGGAGTCATGAAGAGGTGGAACTTCGCCGGCGGTCGGGCCTCTCACGGTTCCCGGGCCCACAGAATTCCAGGCGCGGTCGGCCAATGCGCGTATCCGGCCCGTATCTTCAAGGGAAAGAAAATGCCGGGAAGAATGGGTGGCAAACGGGTCACGTCTCCTCGAGTCAAAGTGGTGGAGGTGCGGCCTGATGATAACCTCATCTTTCTCAAAGGCCCTGTCCCTGGAGCAAACGGGGGAATTGTTTTCATAAGGAAGAACTGATGGCCCAGGTAGACGTGATAAACCAAAAAGGCGAAAAGATAGATACCATCGAATTGGATGAGAAAGTGTTCGCCGCTGAAATCAAGGATCATCTCATCCAGAGGGTCGTGGTTTGGCAGCTTGCGAAGCGCCGACAGGGATCGGCTTCCACCAAGACCAGAGGCCAAGTTCGCGGCGGTGGCTCCAAGCCGTGGAGACAGAAGGGCACAGGCCGGGCTCGGGCCGGCACGAGCAGCTCCCCCATATGGACCGGCGGCGGAGTCGTTTTCGGTCCACATCCACGGTCCTACGCTTTTTCTCTGCCCAAGAAGGTGAGAAAGGCCGCACTCAGGTCGGTGCTCAGTTCCAAGCTTTCGGAGAATAAACTGACCGTGGTGGACGCAATTGAACTGGAGGCCGCCAAGACCAAGCTCTTTCTGGAGACGTACAAGGATATGGGGCTTGATGGGTCCAAGGTCCTGTTTGTGACGCCAGAGAAAGACGAGACATTGCACCGCTCATCCCGCAATCTCTACAAGGTCCAGGTGCTCCCGGTTGAGGGTCTCAACGTATACGATATGCTGCGCTATGACAAACTGGTGCTCTTTCCCGAAACCATTTCCAAGATCCATGAGAGGTTGGGCTGAAGATGGAAGAATACAAGATAATTCGACGGCCCATCATTACGGAAAAGGGCACGATCCTCAAGGACGAAAACAATCAGGTGGTGTTCGAGGTGGCTCTCGGCGCCAACAAGTCAGAGATAAGGAAGGCCGTTGAAAAGCTTTTCAAAGTCTCTGTGCTGGCCGTACGGACGCAGAACTACAACGGAAAGCGCAAGAGAATGGGCCGCACTTTGGGGCGGCGCCGGAACTGGAAAAAGGCGATTGTCACACTGAAAGAAGGTAGTCGAGTCAACTTCTTTGAAGGAGTTTAGAGCTACTTTCCGAGTGGTAAGAGCTCGGGAATAGGCTTCAAGGCTCGGAATGCCGTCGAGGAATGGATTCATGCCAGTCAAGAAATATAAACCGACATCCCCCGGGATAAGGTTCAGGACAGGCCACGATTTCGAGGAGTTGACAGGCGACGCCCCTCACAAGCCCCTCACGCGAGGTGTACACAAGAGAGGCGGCCGAAACAACCACGGAAGGATAACGGTCAGACATCGTGGCGGTGGTCACAAAAGGCGATATCGGGTAATCGATTTCAAGAGAGACAAGACCGACGTGCCCGGGAAGGTCGTCAGTGTGGAGTACGACCCGAACCGCAGCGCTCGGTTGGCACTCATCGTTTATGCCGACGGCGACAAACGCTACATTCTGTGGCCCCATAATCTGGGCGTAGGAGATACAGTGGTAGCCGCGGAAAGGGCCGATATCAAGCCCGGGAACTGCATGCCCCTGAAGAACATTCCTCTGGGGACCTTTGTGCACAACGTTGAGATGAAGATCGGCAAGGGCGGCCAGATCATACGTTCAGCCGGAACCCACGGTCAGTTGATGGCCAAGGAGAAGGATTACGCTCAGATCAAGCTCCCCTCGGGTGAGGTTCGGATGATCCTGGATCGTTGTCGGGCCACCGTCGGCCAGGTGGGCCACCTGGAGCATGAGAACATTTCTCTTGGAAAGGCGGGCCGAACCAGGCACCTGGGTCGCCGCCCCAAGGTGAGAGGTGTGGTCATGAACCCTGTGGACCATCCCCATGGCGGCGGCGAGGGCAAATCTTCCGGAGGCCGTCACCCGGTGACTCCGTGGGGCGTCCCCACAAAGGGTTACAAGACTCGTAACAGGAACAAGTCTTCCAGCAAGTATATCGTTAAACGGAGGAAGTGACAGCTATGCCCCGTTCGGTTCGCAAGGGTCCTTTTGTGGACGACCACCTTCTTAAGAGTGTTACCGTTGCTCAGCAAACAGGTGCGCGCAAAGTCATACAGACCTGGTCTCGGCGATCCACTATTATTCCGGACATGGTGGGCCTGACTTTCGCCGTTCACAACGGGAAGAAATTCATTCCGGTTTTTGTCACTGAAAACATGGTCGGCCATAAGCTCGGGGAGTTCTCACCGACCCGCACGTTTTACGGTCATGCCGGTGACAGAAGATCCCGGAAAGGGAGAAGATAATGGAGTGGATGGCAAGCCTGAAACATGCTCGGATCTCACCTCGTAAGGTCAGGCTTGTGGCCGACCTTGTTCGTGAAATGCCGGTCGGTAAGGCCCTGCCGTTGCTTGCATTTACGCCCAAGAAGGCTGCCGGGATTGTCAGGCAGGTCGTCCTCTCGGCCCTGGACAATGCCTCCAAGTCGGCTGGTGTTGACGAGGACAGGCTCTACATAAGCAAGATAGCCGTGGACGAGGGTCCCACAGCCAAACGGTGGAGGCCCCGCGCAATGGGTAGGGCCACGCCTATAAGGAAGAGAACCAGTCACATCCTTGTGGCTTTGAAAGAGCAATGACTTTACCGGAACACAACCGGTCCGGAAACGAAAGAATAGGCTCGGAGCGCTTCCGGACCACTATCATGTGATGGGACTACCCGCAGGAGGGTTTGTTTTGGGACAAAAGGTACATCCCCTGGGATTCCGACTCGGCATCACCCGAACATGGGACTCCCGATGGTATTCGGAAAGAGAGTACGGCGATTTCCTGATTGAGGATTATAAGCTTCGGAAGTTCATCAGGAAACGCCTCGCCCAGGCCAGTGTCTCCAGAATAGAGATCGAACGGGCCGCGGGCAAGATCAGGCTCGTGGTCCACACGGCTCGACCCGGCATCGTTATCGGACCCAAGGGCAGCGAGATCGAGAAGTTGCGCCGCGAGATGCTGAAAATGACCTCCAAAGAGGTCGTTGTGGACATCAAGGAGATACGAAGGCCTGAAATCGATGCCCGCCTGGTGGCGCAAAATGTGGCCCAACAGCTTACGAGACGAATAGCGTTTCGCCGGGCTATGAAAAGATCGGTGTCCAGCGCACTTAAATCCGGTGCCCAAGGCATTCGTATAGCAACCGCCGGGCGCCTGGGAGGCGCTGAAATGGCCCGCCGGGAGTGGTACCGTGAAGGACGCGTTCCATTGCACACTCTTAGAGCGGATATCGACTATGGATTTGCCCAGGCGTCCACTACCTATGGCGTTATCGGAGTAAAGGTCTGGATCTTCAAGGGCGAGAAGATCAAAAGCGAGACAGGAGAGTCGTAATATGCTGGCGCCTAAGAAAGTTAAACACCGAAAGGTGCAAAAAGGCCGAATGAGAGGACGCCCTCTAAGAGGGACCCGCGTCTCGTTCGGCGAATACGGGCTGATGGCTTTGGCGCCGGCGTGGATCACGGCACGGCAGATCGAGGCCGCTCGAATCGCCATGACTCGACACGTCAAGAGGGGCGGAAAGATCTGGATTCGTCTGTTCCCCGACAAGCCTATCACCAAGAAGCCGGCTGAGACGCGTATGGGAAAAGGTAAAGGCGCCCCTGAAGAATGGGTGGCCGTGGTGAAGCCCGGAAAGATAATGTACGAGATGGAGGGAGTGCCCGAGGACGTGGCCCGGGAGGCATTTCGTCTCGCGGCACGCAAGCTCCCTATTAAGAGCCGTTTCGTTGTTCGTGAGGAAGCAGTATGAAGCCCGCAGAATTGAGGGAACTCGCTTTGGAGCAACTGGAGAACAAGGAAAAGGAGTTCCGTGAAGAAGAGTTCAAGCTCCGGTTCGAACATGCCACAGGCCAGCTGGAGAAAACGGCTCGCCTCAAAGCACTCCGAAGGGAAATAGCCCGCGTGAAGACCATAATGAGAGAAAAGGAGGCGTCTTCATGACGAACTCCTCGGCCAAGCGACGGCAACGGAAGGTAAGGACGGGCGTTGTAATCAGCAACAGGATGGACAAGACGGTGGTGGTCGAAGTGACCCGGAAAGTGATTCATCCTGTTTACAAGAAGTACGTCCGGCGCAGAAAACGTTTTGCAGCGCACGACGAAGAGAATCGTTGCCGAATCGGAGATGAGGTGACGATAGTGGAGACCAGGCCGTTGAGCCGCTCCAAGAACTGGCGTGTCCGCGAGATTATCAAGGAGGCCGCGTTTCCTGGAGGGGCCCCATGATTCAGCAGCAGACAAAAATGGAAGTGGCTGATAATTCCGGGGCCAAGAAGCTCTATACCATTAAGGTCCTGGGAGGTACCGGCCGCAAATACGCATACGTTGGGGACGTAGTAGTCGTCTCCATCAAAGAGGCCATTCCCAATTCCAAAGTGAAGAAGGGCGAGGTTCACCGCGCGGTGGTGGTGAGAACTCGGAACGCGGTTCGGCGCCCCGATGGATCGTACATACGTTTTGATGACAACTCGGCCGTGCTCATAAACGCCCAGATGGAACCCATTGGGACACGCATTTTCGGACCGGTGGCCCGAGAACTCAGGGCAAAGAGATTTATGAAGATAGTTTCCTTGGCCCCGGAGGTTCTTTGACAATGAGCACCATAAAGAAGGACGATAGAGTAAAGGTGATTTTGGGCAAGGAGAGGGGAAGAACCGGGAAGGTCCTCAAGGTCTTTGAAAACGGTTCGGCCATGGTGGAACGACTGAACATGGTCAAGCGGCATACAAAGCCGGGCGGATCTGTGGGGAAACAGGGAGGCATAATCGAAAAGGAAGCGCCTCTGAAGGTTTCCAACCTTATGCTGGTATGTCCCAAGTGTTCCAAGCCCGCACGAACCGGTGTCAGGGTCCTCGATGACGGCGACAGGGTTCGGTTTTGCAAGAAATGTGACGAACAGATAGACACGTAAAAGGAAGAGCCACATGGCGTCGCGTCTCAAAGAATTCTATTTCAAGTCCGTGGTTCCGGCCCTGATGGAGAAATTCAGGTATCAGAACAACACACAGGTGCCGGTCCTGAAGAAGATCATTGTCAACATGGGGTTGGGCGAAGCCATTCAGAATCCCAAGATCATGGACAGCGCTCAACAGGAAATTGCTGTCATTACCGGGCAATGGCCCGTGGTGCGAAAGGCGAGGAAATCAATAGCGTCGTTCAAGCTTCGGGAGGGTATGAGCATCGGCTGCAAGGTCACGCTCCGCAGAGAAACCATGTACCATTTCCTGGACAAGTTTATTAACGTGGCCTTACCTCGTGTCAGGGACTTTCGCGGGATTAATCCACACGGTTTTGACGGCCGGGGCAATTTCTCAATGGGTATCAAGGAGCAGATTATCTTTCCCGAGATAGACTACGACACGATGGATAATATTCGGGGAATGAACATCACGGTGGTGACTTCGGCCAAAACCGACGAAGAAGGCCGTGAACTGCTGGGCCACCTGGGAATGCCTTTCGCGAAGTAGAACCGTTGCGTGCAACTGGAGGGAGTCGGTAACGTGGCAAAGAATGCGCTGATAGTCAAGGCCTCAAGGCCTAACAAATTCAAGGTGAGAGAATACAATCGATGCCGGATCTGCGGCCGACCCAGGGCATATTATCGAAAGTTCAAGATGTGCAGGATATGCCTCAGGGAAAACGCGCTCTGGGGCAATATTCCGGGTATGGTCAAATCGAGCTGGTAGGAGACCCTTACAATGAGTATGACTGATCCCTTGGCGGACATGTTGACTCGGATCCGCAATGCCAGGCAGGCAGGCAAGGACCAGGTGAATATCCCGGCCTCCAAACTCAAGATAGGCGTGGCCCAGATCCTGAGAGAAGAAGGCTACATAAGGAAGTACAAAGTAATCCGATCGGCAAAAAACAAGCAGGGTATTCTGAAACTCTCCTTGCGGTACGGCCCCGAGAATCAGTGCGTGATTGATGGACTCTCCAGGGTTTCCAAGCCGGGCCGACGGGTATACGTGGGTCATGATCACGCCCTGAAGAGCCGAGGCGGCATGGGCTTGTTGATAATTTCCACGTCACGGGGAATCATGACCGATCAGGAGGCCAGGCGTCGCCGAATCGGAGGAGAGGTGCTCTGCAGCATCTGGTAACTCAAGTGTTTCAGGAGATTTATTGATGTCCAGAGTGGGCAAGGCCCCTATCACGGTTCCTGACAAAGTGAAAGTAACCTTCGACGCTCCCAATGTTGCTGTACAGGGTCCGAAGGGTACACTGCACATGTCGGTCTCGGACCAGGTCAAGGTAGACTTTGACGACAAGGAAATTCGCATCTCACCGGCCAGCGACACCAGAAAATGTCGGGCCGTGCAGGGGCTCATGCGGAGTCTCATCCAGAACATGGTCACCGGCGTCACCAACGGGTTCACCAAGTCGTTGGAGATCCAGGGGATCGGATACAGAGCCGCTGTCGAAGATGACAATGTCGTCCTGAATGTGGGCTACTCGCATCCGGTGGTCCTTCCAATTGAGGATGGACTCACCGTAGAAGTGGAGAAGAACACCATAATTCACGTTCGGGGCAGCGACAAGCAACGGGTCGGCGAGATGGCGGCTCGAATCCGACGGACGCGAAAACCCGAGCCCTATCGAGGCAAAGGTATACGCTATCTTGGCGAACAGGTCCGGCGCAAAGTTGGCAAGGCAGGCGCCAAGTAGGATTTTGCCGGCGACACATTGTTTCGTGAACCATTCTGCATCTGGAAGGAAATCCGAGATGGCCGCTGATATTCAAAGGTCGTACTCAAGAAAAAAGAGGGCCAAGAGAGTCCGTTACAAGATCAGAGGAACCGGAAAACGTCCCCGTTTAACGGTCTTTCGGTCAAACAGGAACATCTTTGCCCAGATCGTAGATGACACCAAGGGCACGACTTTGTGCCAGGCCTCAACACTGGACAAGGAGTTCTCAAGGAAGTCCGGTGATCCCTTCAATAAGGATACGGCCCGCGAGGTGGGCATGAGCCTCGCCTCCCGTGCAAAGGCCCGTAACATAGACAAGGTACTTTTCGACCGAGGTTCCTACCTTTACCACGGTAAGGTCAAGGCTTTGGCCGACGGCGCCCGAGAGGGCGGCCTCGATTTTTAGCATTCCAGGGAGGAGAAGCGCTTGCTGAACAGATCCAGATTGGCTGCCGAGGGCGATTTGAAAGACCGCGTGGTTAACCTCAACCGCGTTGCCAAAGTCGTCAAAGGCGGGAGAAGATTCTCATTCAGCGCGGCCGTAGTTGTGGGCGACGGACAGGGTCGCGTGGGGTTCGGCTTGGGCAAAGCCAAAGAAGTTCCCGAGGCTATTCGAAAAGGGGTCGAGCGCGCCAAGGCCGCCATGATTCAGGTTCCGATTGTTAATGGCAGCGTCCCTCACGAAGTCGTCGGCCGGTTCGGCGCGGCCAGAGTTCTGCTGAAGCCCGCGGGATCGGGGACCGGAGTTATCGCAGGAGGCGCGGTCCGAGCCGTCATGGAGGCGGCCGGGATTTCCGACATACTAACCAAATGTCTGGGCGCCAACAACCCGCACAACGTTGTCAAGGCCACCCTCCAGGGGCTCAGGAGCCTTCGGACGCGGGAACAGGTTGCGCAAAAACTGGGCAAGGCCACTGCCGAGGAAGAGGAGACCCGGTCTGATGCTTAAGGTTACCTTGAAGAAAAGTGTAATAAATTCCACCAAATCCCAGCGGGCCACAGTGCGGGGCCTGGGATTGAGAAAAGTGAATCATAGTCGCGTGCTTGAAGACACGCCTGCTGTTCGCGGTATGGTCAACAAAGTGAATCATCTCGTGGCAATGGAAGAAATCGACGGCTGAGAGCGGGTATTCTGAGTGCGGTTGTGGAGAGACTTATGGATCTATCGAATCTGACGGGCCCGGAAAAGAAGAAGAAGAGGAGAAGAGTGGGCCGTGGAGACTCCTCGGGCAGCGGAAAGACTTGCGGCAGAGGACACAATGGCCAGAAAAGCCGCTCCGGAGCAAAGATTCGCCCCGGGTTCGAGGGAGGCCAAATGCCCCTTCAGAGGCGTTTGCCCAAGAGAGGCTTCACCAACATATTCAGGACTGATTACAACCTCGTTCATGTCAGAGACCTGGCCCTCTTTGAGCCCGGAACCCTCATAACCCCCGAGTTGCTGAGGGAAAAGGGTCGAGTAACGAGGAAAGGACCGGTCAAACTCCTTTCGGACGGCGATATAACAGAGGCATACACGGTGAAACTGGACAGGGTAAGCTCCGCGGCCCGCATCAAGGTTGAAGCCGCCGGCGGTACCGTGGAGGAGCCGTGAGGACTCGGTCGAGAATTGGAAGGACTGTTCCCAGAAGTCTCCCCGGAGACATAGAGTGAGGAGAGTTCCCCGTTGATAGGTACGTTCGCTAACATAGTCAAGATTCCGGAACTAAAGCGCCGGGTGATATTCACCCTGCTGATGCTCCTGGTTTACCGAGTGGGTGTGCACATACCGACTCCAGGAATAAACGCGGGTAAACTCAGAACCCTCATCGAGCAGATGCAGCAGACGGTGTTCGGTGTGGTTGATATGTTCACCGGCGGCGCGCTGGAGAATTTCTCCGTCTTTTCACTGGGTATTATGCCCTACATCAGCGCCTCCATCATACTGCAACTCTTGACTGTTGTCGTCCCGCATCTGGAACGGCTTTCCAAGGAAGGGGACGCGGGCAGAAAGAAGATTACCCAGTATACCCGGTACGGAACCATCGGACTTTCGCTCATTCAGGGAATGGGCATCAGCATCGGTCTCACCAGAGCCGAGGGCATGGTATACATGGACCCGACCTCTTTCATTGTCCTTTCGATGATAACCCTCACAGCGGGGACCGCATTCATAATGTGGCTGGGGGAACAGATTTCCGAGCGAGGAATCGGCAACGGGATTTCACTGATAATATTCGCGGGCATTGTGGCCAGATTGCCGGCCGCTTTGGGGGACACAATCCAACTGGTAAGGACCGGGAACCTGGGCTTCCTGATCCTTCTCTTTCTCATCGTGGTCATGGTAGGCGTGATAGCGCTCATTGTTTATGTTGAGCGTGGCCAGCGGCGCATTCCCGTGCAATACGCGAAACGCGTTGTGGGACGAAGGGTCTACGGTGGCCAATCAACCCACCTGCCGCTAAAAGTCAACACGGCCGGGGTTATTCCTCCAATATTCGCGTCCTCTCTGATTTTCTTCCCCGCAACGATCGGGCAATTTCTGAATGTTCCAATTGTCGGGACCATAACGGCATGGTTGAGTCCCGGCACTGGTGTGTACGAACTGATCTACGTGGCCATGATTATCTTCTTCTGCTATTTCTACACCGCGGTGACGTTCAACCCCGTGGACGTTGCGGACAACATGAAGAAGTACGGTGGTTACATTCCCGGCATAAGGCCGGGCCCCAGAACCGCCCAGTACATAGACAAGGTGCTGACGAGACTCACCTTTGGAGGGGCCATTTACGTGTCGGCTGTGTGCGTGCTCCCTTCCATACTGATGAGCAGGTTTAACGCGCCCTTTTATTTCGGAGGAACCTCACTGCTCATTGTGGTGGGGGTTGCCCTGGACACGTTGACTCAGATCGAATCACATATGATTCAGAGACATTATGAGGGATTCATCCGAACGGGCCGGGTCAAGGGGAGGCGGGCATGAAGCCGCGCCGACCCATGGATAGGAAACGAACATGATTATCGTACTTCTGGGAGGACCGGGTTCGGGAAAAGGAACCCAGGCCAAAAAATTGGTGGGCAAATTGGGAATTCCGCAGATCTCCACCGGTGACATCTTCCGGGCCGCGCTCAAGGAAGGGACTCCTATGGGCCTTAAAGCCAAGTCTTTCATGGATAAGGGAGACCTGGTTCCCGACGATGTCGTGATAGGAGTCGTTGAAGAAAGGCTTTCCAAGCCTGACCTAGACAAAGGCTTCATGCTCGACGGCTTCCCCAGGACTGTTCCCCAGGCCGAAGCGCTCGACAAAATGATGGACAAGCTAGGCAAGCCCATTGACTCTGCCGTCCTCGTGGATGTGCCTGACGACGAACTTGTAAAGAGACTTAGCGGAAGGTACACGTGCAAGAATTCAGAATGCGGGACAATGTTCCATATCATGTTCAACCCGCCGGCCAAAGAGGGCATTTGCGATAAGTGCGGCGGCGAACTCTATCAGAGAAATGATGACACCGAGGCCACGGCCAGGGAAAGACTGGCGGTCTACAACGAGCAAACCGCTCCCGTGGCCGACCATTACGCTGACAAGGGCCTTCTCCACCGGGTGGAAGGCATGGGCCCCATTGACGAAGTGTACGCGCGCATTGAAGCTGCCCTGAGGTAGAGCGCGTTTTGCACCGGGGATGAGGAGGCTCTCATGAAAGTCAGGGCATCAGTGAAGAAAATGTGTGACAAGTGCAAGATCATCAAGCGCAAGGGAATCGTGCGGGTGATCTGCGAGAACCCTAAACATAAGCAAAGGCAGGGTTAGACCCGAGTGACATCGGTCCACCGGCCGGGAGGAACACAGTGGCGCGCATTGCGGGAGTTGACCTTCCGAAAAACAAGCGAGTTGAAATAGCGCTGACCTACATTTATGGTGTCGGGCGCACAACCTCGAAGAAGATACTCAAGGAAGCCGGGCTTGATCCGAACATTAATACGGATCTGCTCACCGAGGTTGACGTGGCCCAGATACGTGAGCAGATTGATCGTTCTGTCAAGGTGGAGGGAGATCTTCGCCGAGAAGTTACCATGAACATCAAGCGTCTCATGGACCTGGGTTGCTACCGTGGCTTGCGCCACCGCCGGGGACTTCCCGTGCGGGGCCAGCGTACCCATACCAACGCTCGGACTAGAAAAGGTCCGAAAAGGATGCAGATCGGTAGGCGAAAATAGGTGAACCACTGATCTGGACGGCAGACCGTATGCCAAGCAGGTCCCTGGAAGCGATCCGCTCGTCATTGAGCGCGCGGAGCCCAGGCAAGCCTGCTCACGCGCCCTATGGCGATGTCTGCACACCAGGTGGGGTGGTATTACGGCCCTGAAAGGGTCTTCTTACGCGGAGAGTCTTATGCCAAAAAGGCGAGTTGCCAAAAAGAAAAGGGAAAGAAAGAACATCCCCAGGGGAGTGGCTCACATTCAGTCCACATTCAACAACACGATCGTCACAATAACCGATCTGGACGGAAACGTTGTGGCGTGGTCCTCTTCAGGCACTCAGGGATTCAAAGGCTCCAGGAAGTCCACCCCGTTTGCCTCTCAGCTTGCAGCGGAGGATGCCGCGCGCAAGGCGATGGATCATGGCATGAGGAGCGTAGAGGTCCTCATAAAGGGACCCGGCGCAGGGAGAGAGGCCGCGTTGCGGGCTTTACAATCCGCGGGATTCCGGGTCACTCTCATCAGAGACGTCACTCCCATACCGCACAACGGGTGTAGACCTCCCAAGAGAAGAAGGGTGTAGCAATCGTGTTCAGCAACCATTACCGGTCAACGAGAAGGAGATAGGCTTGGCACGTTATACAGGATCAGTATGCAGGTTCTGCCGCCGGGAAACAGCCAAGCTGTTTCTCAAAGGGGATAGGTGTTACTCGGACAAATGCTCGGCGGAGCGCAGAAACTACCCCCCCGGCCAGCATGGTCAGGGTCGCACCAAGCACTCTGACTACGGAGTTCAGCTCAGGGAAAAGCAGAAGGTCAGACGGATCTACGGAGTACTTGAAAAGCAGTTCCGCGGTTATGCGCGTCTGGCGGAGAAACAGAGAGGAGTTACAGGAGAGAATCTTCTGATTCTCCTCGAATCGCGCTTGGACAGCGTATTGTACAGAATGGGGTTTGCATCGTCCAGGGCTGAGGCAAGACAGCTGATAAATCATGGACACTTTGCCGTGGATGGGCGCAAGGTTGATATACCGTCTTTTCGTACGAAACCGGGTATGGTCGTCGAACTCGGGGAAAAGAGCCGAAAAAACAAATCCATCGAGGAGTCGCTCCAGGCGGTGAGTCGCCGAGGTGTACCTGATTGGCTGGAAGTCGAGCCCGCCAATTTCAAGGGCGTGGTCAAGGCGCTTCCCACCAGGGAGGAACTCCCTCCCACAATCAGGGAGCAACTCATCGTAGAGTTTTACTCGAAATAGGACCGCATCCCGACGAGGCCGGCTCGGATTGTCCGGATCATCAGCATTGAGGCTGTGGTCTGATCGGCATTCCGGGATCATACCGGACCGAAATGGGTGTGAGTAGCGACAACTCTGTTGGGATCCCGTATGGAGAATCCGCAAATGACATCAACGGAAGCCACGAACGACGGCGCGTCGGCCCTCATGAGCAGAAACTGGACTGAACTCATCAGACCTCGCCGTATGGAGGTGGATCAGGCTACGCACACGCCTTTCTACGGCAAGTTTGTGTGCGAGCCCCTGGAAAGAGGGTTTGGAATCACGCTGGGGAACTCGCTCCGACGTGTGCTCCTTTCTTCACTCCAGGGCGCTGCCATTACCACCGCGAAAATCGACGGGGTTCTTCACGAGTTCTCCACAGTTCCCGGTGTGAAAGAGGATGTAACCGACCTGATACTGAATCTGAAGAAAGTCGAACTAAGACTCCACGCCGACGAAGCAAAAGCTCTAAGATTGGAGGCGGTCGGCGAAGGAGAGGTCTGTGCAGGAGATATCATTGCCGATCAGACCGTTGAGATAGTTAATCCCGAGCTGGTTCTTGCCACTTTGTCCAAGGAAGGTCGTCTGTCAATGACCATGACCGCGGAATGGGGCAAGGGATATGTTCCCGCGGAGCTGCACAAGGACTCCGACGACCTCATAGGCGTTCTCGCGCTTGACGCTGTTTTCTCCCCCATCAGAAAGGTCAGCTATAAGATAACCAATGCAAGAGTTGGACGCAGAACGGATTATGACAAGCTTACGGTCGAAATCTGGACGAGCGGCGCCGTTCTTCCGGAAGACGCCCTGGCACAGGGCGCAAAGATCCTGAGGGAGCAATTCCTGGTCTTTCTCAACTTCGAGGAAGAGGAGCAGGCACTTCCGCCGGAACCGCTCCAGGTCGAGCCGGAAATTAATGAAAACCTCTTCAGAAGTGTGGATGAGCTGGAGTTGAGCGTCAGAAGCGCAAACTGCCTCAAAAACGCTGATATCCGCTTCATCGGGGAGCTGGTTCAGCGAACCGAAGCTGATATGCTGAAAACCAAGAATTTCGGTCGAAAATCGCTGAATGAGATCAAGGAAATACTGGCGGACATGGGGCTCCAGCTTGGACTCGTCATCCCGAACTTCCCAGATCGGAAGGACCTTGATAAGATGAGACAAGAGAGGGAAAACTATCTCGGTGAGTGAACCGGAGAGGCCTATATGCGACACAGAAAAGCAAAATATAGATTGGGAATGAGGACTGCTCATCGGCAGGCCATGTTGAGGAACATGGTCACGTCGTTGTTCGAACATGAGAGCATTGTGACCACCGATGCAAAGGCCAAGGCACTGAGAAGCCTTGCGGACAAGATGATAACCCTGGGAAAACGCGGTGATCTCCACTCTCGTCGTCTGGCTCTGAGAGTGATTCGTTCCAAAGAAGTGGCGAAAAGACTCTTTGAGAATATAGCTCCACGCTTCGCAGATCGCCAAGGCGGATACGTCCGGGTGATCAAGAAGGGGGTGCGAGCGGGTGATCGAGCCCCCATGTCCCTGGTGGAACTGGTTGAAAAAGGGCCGGAGGAGGCCACCTCGAAAGTGACGGAAAAATCCAAGAAAATCAAGGATCGAATCGTCGACTCCTTGAAATCAAAGCAATAGTGCAAACTGAAAAGGTCTCGGCCCTCGGATTGCTCTTCGGGGGCTGATTCACCATCCTACTGATTGATGATCCTGCTCAAAAACGTCTTCTTTTCCTACCCGCCCCAAGACGAACCGCTATTCAAAGACCTCAACCTCACCATAGCTCCCTATTCCCGCGTGGCAATAATTGGGCCCGACGGGTCCGGGAAAACCACCCTGGGAAAGCTGATCAAAGGCCAATTGAATCCTGATTCGGGCATCATAACACTCGGCCATTCCAGCGGTGAGCAAGCCTGTGCCGTGGGCTACCTGGGAGGCGATCCCTATAATGCGATGGTGGGCGTGTGCGTGGAGGAAGACATTGTCTTCGGACTCGAAAATCTGCAGTTGCCGGTTCGAGACATCGAAGCCCGGCTTAAGTCGGTGTTGAAGTGGACCGGACTGGAGGGAATGGAGAGTCGGCTCGTCCACACCCTTTCGGGCGGCGAACAACAAAAGGTCGCCCTGGCCGCATGTCTGGCCATGGGAAGCAGGGTCTTTATTCTCGATGAGGCCTTTTCCATGCTGGATCAACCTGCCGTAGCCTCTATTCGTCACCTTGTCGAGAAACTTCACCTGGATCGAAGACTGACCGTCATAGAGATCACCCACTGTCTTGAACACGCTCTGGCCGCGGACAGGGTCCTGTTCCTGTCCGACGGAGCGATCGAATTTGACGGCACAGCCGCTGAATTCATGGACTCCCCTGTGGGAATAAGGTGGACGGACATGTCTGGAGGAATCGTGGCTCTCGCTGGAGACCTATCAAGACGCGGTGTCGTGCCGGGGAGGTTTTTCGACAGGCAAAGCCTGACGGATTTCTTGATCAAAAACATCGAATCTAGTTGATTATCTCGGCATACAGGCCTTGAATAAAAATGCTTTTTGAGTTATAAGTTGTCCTGTGTCTGAAGCGAGACGCTCGCGGTCCGCCATTCGCAATCAGTTATTGAACGGCAAGGGAATTCCGGTGAAACCAATCTTCGGGCGAGCTGTCAAATATATTCAGTTCGTGGCGCTGTTTGTTGCGGTAGCGTCCCTGGGCGTGCTCATGGGCCGGCAGGGCCTGACGCATCAGGATCGACTCATCGAAAAAAGGGCCTCGCTGGAGAGAGAGAACGAAGATGTAGTGAAGAAAATCAAGTCCTTGGAGCGTGAGGTGACGCTCTTACGTTCCGATACGGAGACAATCGCGAAAGTGGCCAAACGTAAATTGGGCATGGCACTCCCTGATGAGACAGTCTATGTTTTCGAGCCGCGACAGAAGCACTCCAAGCCATCCATGTCAGCAGACGGTTTATTCAAGCAGCATAACATGCCTTAATTGCCTATTTTTTGTTGACTGTTCCATGTTTTTGTTGTATCCTATCTTTGCCGAAAGGACGTGAACGCTTGAGTCCGCGCTGAGGAAAAGACATGGCTGTACCAAACGTAATAGGGCTCGACATAGGCTCCAGCTCGGTAAAGATGGTGGAAATCGACCGCTCCAAGAAGGGCCACGAGCTTTCCTACATTGGCGTCGCCCCTCTGCCGGATGGGGCGATCATAGAGAAATCCCTCAAGAAGCCGGACGCGGTTGGGGCGGCTATCAATAGCCTCATTCGCAATTCCAAGACACGTACCAAGCTGGTTAACACATCATTGTCGGGGAAGTCGGTCATTATCAAGCAAGTAACGATGACATCCATGAGCGACGCTCAACTGGAAAAGCAGATCCAGATGGAGGCTGAGCCCTACATTCCTTTCGACATCAAGGACGTGAATCTCGATTTCTTCATCATGGGAGATCGGCCGGAAAAAGAAGGCGCCATGGAAGTGGTCCTGGTGGCAGCCAAGAAGGATTACATGGAGGAGTACGCGAATCTGCTCTCCTCTCTGAATCTCAAGACTCTCGTGGTGGACGTTGACCCCTTCGCCCTGGAGGTGATGTATGAGTTCTGCTATCCCAGCGTCCAGGAAGAAGTGGTGGCGCTGGTTAATGTCGGCGCGGGGACCATGAGCATCAACATCCTCAAGTCCGGGGCATCCCAGTATACTCGGGATTTGCCGCTCGGAGGCGATTCCATCACCAGAGAGATCATGAGGTTTTTCGACGTGGATTATGTCCGTGCCGAAAACATCAAAACCGGGGCTGAGTTGGACGGAGTGAACCCGAGGAATCTGCGCAAGATCTTCCAGCGGTCTGTGGAGTACTTTGTTACGGAACTGCAAAAGATCCTGGATTTTTTCTCCACCAACGTTTCCTACGACCCCATTCAGAAGATTTTTCTTAGTGGCGGTGCGGCATTGACCTATGGACTGCCCAGCACCATAGAGAACGATCTGAACATCCCTGTTGAGATTATGGACCCCTTCCGGAACTTGAGGATCAACGAGAGGGGATTCGACACGCAGTATCTCCGCAAGGTCGGGGCCACCATGGCGGTCGCCGTGGGTCTTGCTCTCCGGGATGAAAGGGACAAGCAATCGTAAAATGGTAAGAATAAATCTACTCCCCATCAGAGGTATCCTGAGGAAGCGAGAGATCAAGCAGTTCATCATCGCGGCAAGTTTTGCCTTCGGTCTGGTGGCCTTGATCATGGGAGGAACCTGGGCGTTTTATGATTACAAGCTAAGCGACCTGCAGGCCAAGAAGAGAATACACAACCACAAGCTCAGGAAGCTTAAGGCGAAGAACAAGGAGATCACGAACCTTAAGAACCGCATCAAAAGGCTCAAGAAGCAAGTCATAACCATCAAGAAGCTCACCAAGACCCGTGATACTCCCGCGCCCTTCATGGCAGCGCTTGCCACAGCCATTCCCAACGAAGTGTGGATCCATGGTCTGAACAAGAGGGGAAGAAAATTCAGGATTACCGGCACGGGCGCTGACAACATTGTAGTTGTAAATTTCGCTGAGAGGCTCCAGACGCTGAAAAAGAAATACACTCCTCAAGATCCCTACATTGACCCCACAGCCAAAAAGAAAGAACGGACGTTCTTCAGAGGCGTCAAGCTATTGCACATTATGCGAGGAGGAGGTAGGCGCGGGCTTGGTTCAACCAAGTTCACCATAACAGGAAGATTGAGGTGAGGAACCGCTCATGACTGTCGAAGAAGTTCTGTTTAAACTGAATCGAGTCCAGAGGATTGCTATTGTAGGGGCTCTGTGCGTCCTGTGCCTTGTCCTCTTTGTGTTCATGGTGATCTCAGACATGCGCAAGAGCATTAGTAAGACTGAAAAGACGATCGGTCGACTGAAGCTGGCCATTGTCAATCAGGAGAACACCCTCAAGAAAAAACCGATACTCAAGAAGCAACTCAAAGCGCTCAAGGTTCAGCTCAAGGGCATGGTAGCGTCGCTCCCGCAAAAGCAGGAGATAGAGCTGCTGATCAGGAAAATTACCGACCTGGCTTCGCAATCCGCGCTCGTGCAACAGAAATTTGTTCCGGGTAAGGAAAAGATAAACAAGAAGCTCTACTATGCGCGGATTCCCTTTTCTCTGACGGTCCAGGGCGACTATCAGAAACAGGGGAACTTCTTTGCGAGTCTTCACGACCTCCCCAGAATAGTCAATGTGCCAAGTGTCACCTTCTCAAAGACGGGCGGTGTCTCCGCCCGGGAACGATCCTTGGCCAGAAAGATGGGGCTGGTGACTCTGCAGGCCAATATCCATGCGGTGACCTATCGGCGGCTTTCACCGGCCGAGATCAAGCGAATCGCGGCCAAGGCGAAGAAAAAACGCGGCCGTAAACGCCGTAGGCGCTAGAAAGAGAAAACCATCCAAAAGGTTGCACAATGAACTTGCGAGAAACTCCATACAATATCAAGGGCTTAATTTGCGTTGGAACGGCCCTGGGAGCGCTGGTCCTCATGTCAGGATGCGAAGAAGTCCACAGGGGCCTGGACGGCCTACTGGGAAAGACTCCTGTGCTGTCGGCCGCCGCGCAGTCATCTTACCCGCTCCTCATGGCAGCCGAGAAGCGACCCGGGAAAACGGATGAGCGGTCCAAGTCTCCAAAAGCAAAAAAACCTGCAACTCCCGCCGAAAAGAAGGACCTTGCCTCTCGTAAGGGAAAAAAGCGCGCGCCCGGCAAACTGGGGCCCGCCACACAGCGCGCAATGCCCAAGAAGAAGAAACGGACCTTCTTTGTGGTTGAGCGGGATCCCTTCAAAGCCCCTGAGGAGGTCCTCCCTACAGAGTGTCCGCCGTCCATGCCGTTGTGCAGGTTTGATCGCTCACAGCTAAAGCTCGTCGGAGTCATCCAGATTAGTGACGGCCAGTTCAAAGGCATGGTAGAGGACCCGGACGGCAGGGGCTATTTTATTACTCCCGGCATGCAGATCCACGGCTCCACCGTTACCCAGGTAAGCTACAAGGGAGCAGTCTTACGAGATCACAAGACACGGCGTGACGTCCTGATGCGGCTGTTCGCCGAGGGGAAAGAACCCGGAGATCGGTGATTCCCGGCCCAGTGCGGATCAGGCAAAACAACCAAGCTGACAACCGTGAATCTTGATCTCCATCTCGGTGAGGAGTCGACCAATCTTCATTCGGTCTACACCGGCCTCGTCCGCTATTTCAAACGCGGTCCGGCACGTGATGCGCTGATTGGATTGCTTGCCCATTATCAGTTCCCGTATTTCACTATCCTGCATGTTAAGCTCCTTTTCTCAAAACAATGTTCATGCCCGAACTTCAGGCGCAACGGAATACAAAAGTCAGTACAACCGGCCTTCCCCCGTCTTCCCATCATAGTTTCCCGGTCAGAGATCGCTTCAGCCTCAATGAATTGGTGACCACCGACACCGAGCTCAGGGCCATCGCCGCTGCCGCGAACACGGGGTTCAGGAGTATGCCGAAAAAGGGATAGAGGACTCCGGCCGCGACAGGTATGCCCAGGCTGTTGTAGAAAAAGGCCCAGAACAGATTCTGCTTGATAACCTTCATGGTTTCGCGGGACAGCCTCACAGCCGACTGGACCAGTCGTAGGTCGGTCTTTATGAGCGTGATGTCGCCGGCTTCCATTGCTACGTCTGTTCCCACGCCTATGGCGATTCCGATGTCCGCGGCGGTGAGGGCCGGAGCGTCGTTGATTCCGTCTCCGACCATCGCCACGGTCTGTCCTTGACGTTGGAGCCTGCGTATTTCTTCGGCCTTTCCAGCGGGCATCACCTCTGCCAGGATGTGGTCGATGCCGACCGCTTCTCCGATCCCACGCGCGGTCCGTTCATTGTCACCGGTGATCATTGCCACCTTAAGCCCCATTTGTTTCAACCCCGATACGGCTTCAGCCGCGGACTCCCGGGGGATGTCGGACAACGCGGCTAATCCCAGCATTCTGCCGTCCTCGGCCACCCACACTACAGTCTTGCCTTGGCCGGAGAGGCGCCGGGCCTCGGTTTCCAGACCATCGACGGAGATCTGTTCGTTCTCCACGAGCCGCCGATTTCCCAAAAGGATCTTCTTCCCGCCTATGTTTCCGGTCACCCCGAGTCCCGAATGGGCTTCAAAGGCTTCCACTGGAAGTGCGGCAATCCCTTCGGCCCGGGCCTTTGACACTATAGCCTGAGCCAGCGGATGCTCCGAGACTGCTTCAATGGAAGAAGCTACCACGAGCAGACGCGTTTTGTCCACGCCGTCCACGGGCAGGATGTCGGTCACCTCGGGCTCGCCGGGCGTGAGGGTGCCGGTCTTGTCAAAGACTATGGTGGTAAGCCGGTATGCCCTTTCCAGGCTCTCTCCACCTTTGATCAGAATGCCTTGTTCCGCTCCCAGACCGGTTCCTACCATGATAGCGGTGGGCGTGGCCAATCCCATGGCGCAGGGGCACGCTATGATGAGCACTGAAACGAAATTGAGCAGTGCTCTCGCAAACAGCGGCTCAGGGACAAAGAAACCCCATACGATGAAGGTGCAAACCGCTATTGCAAAGACAACCGGCACGAAAACCGACGCCACTCTGTCGGCGACCCGCTGAATTGGCGCCTTTGAGCCCTGAGCCTCTTCCACAAGCCGGATTATCTGTGCCAGCGCGGTCTCCGCGCCGATCTTGGTCGCTTCAAATGTGAAAGCGCCGGTCCTGTTCATCGTGGCGCCGAACACTTCGTCGCCCGGTTCCTTGGCCACGGGCATACTCTCCCCTGTGAGCATGGACTCATTCACTGTCGAAGCGCCTGACACAACTTGCCCATCTGTGGGGATCTTCTCTCCGGGCCGCACTATGATGCGGTCCCCTCTGACGACAAACTCGATGGGAATGTCGGTCTCCACTCCGTCCTTGACGACTCGAGCGGTTTTCGGCTTGAGCCCGATCAGACGTTTTATCGCCAGAGAGGTCTTTCCCTTAGCGCGCGCCTCGAGCAATCGCCCGAGAAGAATCAGGGTGACAATCATAGCCGCTCCGTCGAAGTAGACGTGCGGTGCTATGCGGGCGGCCTCAAACACCTGTGGAGCGAACGCCACCAGTGTGGAATAGAGATAAGCGGAAAGAGCGCCTACCGCGACAAGGGTGTTCATGTCAGTGGTACTCTGGCGAGCGGCCTTGATTGCTCCTGAAATGAATCGGCTGCCAACCCAAAAAACCACTGGAGTGGAAAGCACAAACAACGCTATCAACATCACCTGACGGGGCACTGCCAAGACAAATGGGAAAAGGCTCGGCATGGACCCCACAAAAATGATCACGCTCAACACCGCGCCGACAACAAATCTGCGTTTGAGGTCCAACATCTCCTTTTCCCGGGCCGCCTCGGCCGGGTCTTCTTCCGAGTGGCCGGCCACGCCGAGAAATTGGTACCCCGCGTCATTCAAGGCAGCCTCGAACGTTGCAACTCCACCCTTGTGGTCGCGCGAGTGTATGATCGTGGCCTTTGAGGATGCGAGATTCACCGAAGCGTCTTTGACTCCGGGGACAGACCTCAGCGTGTCTTCCACGCGACGCACGCAGGCCGCGCAATTCATGCCGCCGATAGATATGGTGGTTTTCTCGATCGGAACACCGCCGGCCGGATCCATTCCTAGAACCTCGTAACCGAGTTCCTCCACCCGACCTTTGATTGCGGAAGCGTTGGAAAGATTCGGATCGTATTCTACTATGGCCTTTTCCGTGGCCAAGTTGACCGATGCTTCGGTCACCCCATCAATTTTCAGCAGGCCGTTTTCGACTCGGCGCACGCACGCGGCGCAGTTCATTCCTTGGATTTGGATTATCTCTTTGGCCAATCTCGTATCCAACCTTTCCAGTGTCGTCCTGCGCGGTGCCGTCCAACACGATCAATGCAGCGATGCCTTCATCTTGCAGATATCACCGCATAATAAGAATAGTAATCAGAGCACCCCAAAGCAACAGGCCCCCGGTAACCCCTCGGTTACACCCGGGCGGCGGTCTTCGATCATTTCACGTAACCGTTCACCGTGAACCATTATCACTTCACGGACCATTTTTTGACAGGGCCCACTGCAACAAGGTATAGGAGTCTGCTCTGATCATTGAGCCGCAGAACCTGTGAAGCCTCATCATCGAAAAACGCCCCGATACCGCAACATCCGATCTTCATGGACGTGGCCGTCAGATAGATGCGCTGTCCTATGCGGCCGGCCTTCATCAGGGCATGCCGGTACCCTCGAGGACCCCGGTTTCGCTCAATGATTTCAAGGTTGGTCAAGAAAAGGAAATGAAGAGCGCAATTTGCCAACCATGCCTGATCCAGACAAACCCGCGCCATTGCCCCTATCATTGCCGTTTCCACGACAGTTCCGATGGATCGTTTTTCGCGGTCCAAATTGTACAAGCCCGGGTTCAGGCCCTCCACATCGCCTGCCAAGAGGCCCACGGAGATGGACTCGCCTTCGGCTGACTCAGGCTCGGCAGCAGTCACGCCCAGGCCGGAAAATACAGATTCCAGCAGCGCATCCAGATAGTTGGCAGGAAGTCGGTCGGTCACGAAATTCCTCATTGATCGCCTTCTGAATACCGACTCTGCGTAACCCATTTTCTCGGGCCATGTGTCACGGCCCTGGAAAGGCTTTTCCGACACCGGACTCATTCCCGGAGCGTCAAGAATCTTCGGGATCGCGTCGCGCGCGGAACTCACGTGACTCGATGATGCGTGCACCTCCTTGATCGTGGAGTAGTCGATTTCCATCGAAGAGACCTTGCTCGCGACCGCGAGGGAATCGGGAATAGCCGCTGCGTGGGTTGTCGTTCCTTTTGACGCGACCGAATCTCCCCGGACGGACGCTACGGAAAGACAGGCCTCGCGTCGGTCATCCACTCCCAGCATACGGTTTATTCTTTCATCGTTGAAATCGTAATGAAGAGTGTGGCTCAGGCCCTCGGCCTTGAGCGCCAGATAAAGATTCTCGCACAGATGTCCTGTGTCCAGCAGATTGTACCGATACCCGCGATCCCTGTATTTCCAGGAGCTTCGGAAGAATATGGAAGTGAGGAAAAAGGTCATCATTGGAGATGAATCCGCGGTCGATGAAAGAGCCTCTGCAATCTCGGAACAAAGATCTCCCGGTCGCAGTGGAACCAGCGACTGGTCCGCGACCTTGTGGTGATACAGAGCATTTTCAAGTCCGGCCACATCTCGGGTCGCCACATAGAGTTCAAAAGGATAAAGGGCCCCGGCCGATGCTACGCTCCGATAGTAGAAATACGCGCCGCCGTGCCGTGCCCTGGCAGTAATGGAATGGGTCAACATCAGGACACGCGATAGACAGTTGATGTCGATATCCGACTTGGGCGCTTCAGGATCACTTTCCCGGATCAATTCTGAAAGGTTCTTGTCAGACCAATCCGTGACCTTCGGGAGTTCCAGGCTTTCCAGCCCCGGATAGCTCTTGAAAACATCCGGCTGACTCCCCCAATCAAGCGCGTGGCCCTGCATTCCGTATCGGCTGTACCTGGTTTCGTCGTGATATTCCCGGGCTGATGCTGTCATGACCCTCCTCCTGGAAAAAGGTGTCCCAATCCGTCCCCGGAAACAGTCTAACAGAGTCAGCACCTGGGAGACCAAAAAATGACCCCGCGAAACTGAATGGTTGCCCCCTCGCCGACATTTTTGTTGACGGTCGAGCGTTCGGTGAGGTACGCTGCCGAAACAGTAAAAGAGGTTTACTTGGGTAATATAACGACGGTTTTACCTCTATCTGGTCTTGCGGGAGGAGACACCGGGAGTTTTCGGGCTCCCGGGCGCGGACCTTTACCCCGTTGTCGTCCCGAAGACCCCAAAATGGCCGGATCGCCGCTTAATTTCCGCTAATGGAGGTTGTTATGAGCAAGGTATTCGGATTCATCCTGCTGGTCCTGATCGTATTGGCATTGGTCATAGTCATACTGCCGAAGGTTACTTCAAAAGAGACCTGTACCTATGACGATGCGGTGAAGAAATATGCAACAGGCAAATTTGTCACCGTAAATGGAAAGAGGGTTCATTACATAGAGAAAGGAGACGGCAAGCCGGTAATATTTGTTCATGGATACCTGTACAACACGGTGATGTGGAAGAAGAACATTGATGCCTTGGCAAAAAAGTTCAAGGTTTACGCCATAGACCTCCTTGGGTGGGGATACAGCGAGAGATTGAAGACAATGGATTACAGCTTCCCGTTCTATGGGAAGCAGATTGTAGGGTTTATGGATGCCCTGAAGATCGACAAGGCTTCCCTGGTCGGACATTCTATGGGCGGAGGTATCTCCATCTATGTAGCGGCCCACTATCCCGACAGGGTTGAAAGGCTCATTCTGGTTGATCCATCGGCCATCCGTTATCCTATGACGACAATCGGCTGGATCTATCAACAACCGTTCATAGGTGAATTTATGAATGCCTTACTGGGCGATGCGTTGGCGGAAAACAGCGTCAAGACCTTATGGTTTTACGACCCGAACAAGGTTACCAAGGAACACGTTCGGGAAGTGGTTCAACCATTCTGTATCAAGGGGTCGTACGCCTCGATGATGTACATACTGCGCAACGTCCTGAAGGCGCCCTATGTGGAAGAGGAAGTGAACATGCTCGCCAAAATCAACAAACCCATCCTGATAGTTCATGGTCGAGAGGACATAGGTATCCCTCCGGACAGATCCGAAAAGCTGGCCCAACTGTGGAAAGATTCGAAGCTCGCCATATTCGAGAAGGCAGGCCACAGCCCCCACGAGGAGTATCCCGAAAAGTTCAACAAGTTAGCCGTTGATTTCCTGTCTCAATAGGTCGCCCCAATAGGAATTCTGGGGACACCATACTCAATTCTGCTTTTCGGTCTCCGTCATTCGATCCGTGTATCCAGGATTCGATATTGTATGGCTTCTGAGACACGGGCTGATGTGATGTCTCCGGCGCTTTCCAGGTCTGCGCCGGTGCCGGAGATCTTGAGGATGCGGTGATAGGTCTGGATGAAGGTGGCGCATCGTGGTCGGAGGTGGCAAGTTTAGGTGGCTTCAGCCTTCCCCTTGGCCCGATACTGCCAAGCTGTGTTCGGCTGAGGGCCAACGAGAACATTCTGGTTGACCCAGGGGCGTGCGGTGAGGTACGCTCAGAAACAGGGAAAACGAGTCCTCTTCGGCAACATAACTACGGTTCTGGCTCTGTCGGGTCTTGCGGGAGGAGATACGGGGACTTTTCGGGTTCATGGGAACCATCCCTCGCCCCGCTATCATCCCTAAGACCCCTAAATGGCAAGAGGGCCGAATGATTCCGGTTAACCGCTCGCAAATTGGGAGTTTCCGGTGGAGGGGCGAGGGGTGCCCCGTCAGCTAAAAGCGGTCTCCCTGTGAACTCTCACCATCATAAGCAACATGAATGATCTCAAGTGGTCGAAAACTGAGAAAGCCATTGCACGGCGCGCGTTCTACGCGGCATACGAGAGGGAATGGAGGGCCTTGGCCGCCAGGCTCAAGGAGAAGGCCGACAACATCAGAGAGTCCGACGATATCTGGCGGGTTGACGACTTCCTGGAAGAGCAACTCAAGGAAATCCGGTACAAATACGATTATAGATGTTCAGTTCTCATCATGGTGTTCGCGAGGCTTATGAACGAAGGATGGCTGTCCGAGGCTGACCTAGAAGGCCTGGGAGAAGACAAAATCGAAAGGATCAAATACATAGTGGGCTTGTAGCCTGACGGTAATGGTTCACGGGGCTTGAAGCGGTTCTGCGCCCGGTGTCTGGTATACTCGTCTGCAGATCGGAGAGGGAGCGCAAGCGCATGACAAAACAGGAAGCAATTGAACGCCTGGTGGCGCACCGAGAAGAATTGCACGCTCAGGGCGTCAAGTCGTTGGCCCTCTTTGGGTCTGTAGCACGAGGTGAAGCTGAGCAAACGAGTGATGTGGACGTGGTGGTAGAGTTGAATCGACCAATGAGTCTCTTTGGCTTGAGCGACCTAAAACACGTCATTCAGCGGATTCTAGGGGCGCAGAACGTGGATCTGATAACGTACGACGGCATACACCCGGCCCTGAAAGATGTCATCCTGAGGGAGATTGTCCATGTCATCTAGACGTTGGAGATTCTTCGTTGAGGACATTCTCAAGGCTGTTGAACGCATTCAAGCCTACGTGGGAGGAATGCCTTTTGAAGAATTTTCCCAAAACGATCTCCTCCTTGCCGCCGTGGAAAGGAAATTCATTATCATTGGCGAAGCAGTGCGACATATCCCGAGCCCTATCATGGATTCCTACCCTTCGATTCCCTGGCGGCAAATGGCCGACATGCGCAACCTCGTAGCCCATTTCTACTGGGGAGTTAATCCTCGAACCTTGTGGGACACAATCAATCAGGACCTTCCGCCACTCATTCCTATGCTGGAGAAGGTCTTGGAAGAAACCTCGGATTGAACGCCGCGAGTCAGGTCAGAGAATAACTGATACAATGCGAACTTGTGGCCAAACAAACGCAATGCATAGCACTTGTCAGAGGTTGAGGAGATCATGGACGCTGTAAGGACGGAAATCGGGATCTTGTCACTGATTCAGGAACAGGAGGAACAGATCAGAAGCTTTGGTGTGAAGAGGCTTGGTCTGTTCGGGTCGTTCGTGCGCGGTCAACAGAAGAGAGCAGCGACGTGGACTTGCTGGTGGAGTTCAAAACGGGTCGGAAGACCTTTGATGCTTTCATTCAGTTGGCTTTCCTTCTGGAGGACCTGTTGGAACGCCGTGTTGAGCTCGTCACGCCCGAATCACTCAGTCCCCACATCGGCCCGCACATATTGAAAGAGGTCAAATATGTCGCGTTCCGGAGTTGAATACCTACATCACATCTTGGGCGAAGCGGTATGACCGCTACTTCTTTCTTGAGAAAAGCCTTTTCTTTTCCGGGGCAACCTCTGCGCCCTCAAGTTCGGCCAAATTTCGCAGCAATTCTTCCTGTTCTTTGGTGACTTTGTTGGGTGTGTCTATGTAGGCCACCACAACCAGATCGCCTCGCCCGCGGCCTCTCAGTCGCGCTATCCCTTTGGATGCCACCCTGAATTCCTGTCCCGACTGGGTTCCCTGGGGAATAGTCAGTGTTTCGGTTCCTTCAAGGGTGGGTATTGCCACTGTGCCACCCAGAGCAGCCTGCGAGTAAGTTACGGGAACCCCCACCACTACGTCGTCTCCTGCGCGGCGGAAGAGTTCGTGATCCTCAACGCGTATGAACACATACAAATCACCGGGCGGGCCTCCCATCTGACCCAACTCTCCCTCACCCTGCAGCCTCAGTCGAGATCCTGATTCCACTCCGGGTGGGATCTTGAACGACAGCTTCTTGGCGTTCAAGACCAGGCCGTCTCCGCCACATTTCTTGCACGGATCGGTTATCACGCTCCCCGCGCCATGGCATGTCGGGCAAGTGGTGCTCACGGAAAAGAATCCCTGGGACCGAGTGACCTGGCCGCGTCCTCCGCACGTAGCGCAGACGGATGGAGATGCCCCATCCACGGCGCCGGTACCACGACAGGTCTCGCAGGGTTCGTGTCGGCGGATCTCAACCTCCATCTCCTTGCCGAATACCGCTTCCATGAACTCAACGGAAACGTCGTACCGGAGGTCCGCGCCTCTACGCGCGCGCCGGCCGCCTCGTGCGCCGCCGAATCCAAAGAACTCTTCAAAGATGTCCCCAAACGACGAGAAGATGTCGTCGAAGTTTCGGAAACCTTGGAAGCCGCTCTGCTGAAGCCCGGCATGTCCAAACTGATCGTACATCTGCCGCTTCTGGGAGTCGCTGAGGACCTCGTACGCTTCTGCCGCTTCCTTGAACTTTTCTTCGGCCTGTTTGTCCCCCGTGTTTCGGTCCGGGTGGTACTGGAGTGCCAGACGGCGATATGCTTTCTTGATCTGGCTGCCATCCGCTTGAGTGTCAACTTCAAGCACTTCGTAATAATCACGTTTTGTCATCTAAAAATCCGTTGTCCTGGATAACTGACGGAGAGTATCCTTGCATCTCCGCTGGAACTACCATGCCTCAAGAAATCGAGGCACGCCGAAACAAAAGAATCTTTGCCTCATCGTTCCCGGGCTCTGCCCGGGAATGCGCACCGATTCTCCCTTTCATTTCTCGTGGGATCGGCCGGTTTCACCTTTGATCCACGGCTGTGGGTTCATCGTCTTTTCTTTGTGTACAGTCTTCAAGCTCTCCTTCTTGAGTGAGCACTTGGATGACACAGGCTGTTCGGTACTGACAATATATGCGAGGGGACCGGCAGCACGCGCATTGCTCACACATGTAGTCCCCGTCTTTTTGACAGTAATAGACGCCTTCACGTTCCGGGTGGCGATAACACGAAACAGCCATTTTCAACTCGGATGAATCCTGGGGTGATGAGCTTCCTGCCATTAACCGGGAATCACCTTGTTCTTTCCGATCTCAATCTCGTGAAGGGGGATCAGAATGTCCGCGATCTCCCTTACTCTCTTCATACTCTCATAAGCATCAATTGCGTCCGTGTGAACCCCCGGACAGATGACACCCCCACCGGAAGGGAAGTTTTGGGCATTGCAACAGCCGCCGACAATGACCGCTTTTCCGCGTCCGGTCTCTATCATCACGGACTGGGTTCCGGGCGTATGGCCCGGAGTGAACAGCACGTCGATTCCCTCGATGACGGCAGTATCGCCTTCCACTATTCGTAGGTCTACGCCATCGAGCAAATCGGAATAATACCGGTGGTCTATGGGATGTGGATTCCGAAAAAACTCCAATTCAGCCTTCTGGACGTAAACCTCCGCGTTTTCACACAGGCAGTCGTTTTCACAGTGATCATTGTGAAGATGAGTGTGGATTATCAAATCAATGTCCTGGGGCTTCCATCCCACGGTACCAAGAGCCTCTTCGAATTCCATTACAGGGAACCCCATTCGTTCTTCAAGATCCCGCGGAACCATGAAGTCTTCAAGTCCCGTGTCCACCAGAATCTTCCTATCCCCTCCCTTGATTGCGAAGCTGTAAATGGGCAGCAAGATCCGTTTCCCGTAGAAACGTTGATAAGTCATGATTCCCTGGTCGGTTTCATTGAAACCAACAGCCAGGGGATGAATGGTGTAAGACGCCATAGCTCTTTCCCTTCATGTGGGCCGGCATTTCGGAATGTAGGTCTACTGATTCCAACGCTTTACAGACAGCAAACTTTGGCCGATGAATACCGGCACGGAGTTTAGGGCTTGTCACAAAATAAACCTGCCGGCAACGGAAGGCGCCGCGGGTCCCGGCCGTAGGGGTTAGGCATGCGTCGCCCTCTTTATTGCAAGGGTTATTCCGTGACGCATCCTTAGTCCCAGACCACCAGGTTCATGGACAGGGGATCGCATATGAAAGGGTGAAACGGGAGTATCCGGATACTGTATGCGTAGATGCCGGTTTCTTCGCACGGTATGGTCCCGCTGAAAGTCCGGATGCCGTCAGTGCCGGCACCGTCCGGTGTCATGCTGGTTATTGAACGGTTGATCATCTTGTCGGTTTCGGGATCTACTCGTCCATGGCAGAGGTCGACCAATACCTCTTCTTCTCCGAGGTCGCCTAGTTGTATGGATGCTTCGACCCTCAGATCCCGGCCGAGCGAGAGCCGGTCTCCTTGTGGGACCGAGACCTCCAGGATTTTCAAGCCGCTCCAAAGGGTTCTTACTCTTTGTTTCCAATCTCTCAGTTCCCGGGCCCGCGTCATCCGTTTTTCCCCGAGTATTTGGTGACCCAAACCGGCCTGAATGTAATAATCATCCATATAGTCTTCGATCATGCGGTGGGAATTGAACCGTGCGCAAAGTCGGGCCATACTGTTCTTCATCATTTCGATCCAGGTGTGCGGATGCCCATCCGGACCGCGGTCGAAGAATGTCGGGATTACCTCGTTCTCAAGCACGTCATAGAGTAGTTCCGCGTCGTGTCGATCCTGGTATTCCCAGTCTTGGAACTCCTCTCCGCGGCCGATCGCCCATCCCAGGGAAGGGTCGTAGGCCTCGTCCCACCAGCCGTCGAGGATGCTGACATTGAGCGCGCCGTTGGCGGCTGCTTTCATGCCGGAGGTTCCGCAGGCTTCCATTGGCCGCCGAGGGGTGTTGAGCCACACATCCACCCCCTGCACCAAATACCGGGCCAAGCTGATGTCATAGTCCTCCAGAAAGACCAGGCAGTGACCGAAACGTTCGGATCCGGCCTCGTGAACAACCTGTTTGATGATCTCTTTGCCGAAATCGTCACGAGGGTGGGCCTTGCCCGCGAATATGAATTGAACCGGTCGAGTCTTGTCCGTTACCAGGCGAAACAGGCGATCAGGATCGGTGAACAGGAGTCCTGCTCTCTTGTAAGGAGCGAACCTTCGCGCGAAACCTATGGTAAGGGCTTCCGGGTTGAGAATCTCACGGGCGCGCCTTATCAAAAGTGTCGATCCACCGCGGGCCTTGATCTGGGACAGCAGGAGCCGCCTGCAAAAAGAGACCAGCCGATCCCTATGGATCTCGTGTACAGCCCAAAGCTCTTGACTCGGAATGTTGTGAACACGAGCCCAGACCTTCTCATTGTCAGGCTCTTCCACCCATCCCTCACCAAGGTACCGGGCAAAGAGGTCGGCCATATCCTTTGAAACATATGAAGGTATGTGTACCCCGTTGGTCACATACCCTATGGGCACGTCATCTTCATCCACGTGGGGCCACAGGCGCTTCCACATCTTTCTTGAAACACGCCTGTGAAGTCTGCTGACGGAATTGACACCCCGGGACATGCGCAGGGCCAGAACAGCCATAGAGAATGGTGAATTCTCGTCCGCGGGATCATCGCGTCCGAGATCCATCAGATCTTTCACCGTCATGCCCAGGGAAGCCACATATCCACCGAAATACCGTTCTATTAGATCCGGAGGAAAGATGTCTATCCCCGCGGGCACCGGTGTATGCGTGGTGAACACCGTTGAGGCCGCGACCGCCTCACGTGCCACGTCAAAAGGGACCTTGTAAGTGTTCATGGATTGACGGATACGTTCAAGCGGGGCAAAAGCCGCGTGTCCCTCGTTAAGATGGTAAACAAACGGCCAGAAACCGAGCAAGTGCAAAGCCTTAGCTCCTCCGATGCCCAGTACTATCTCCTGTCGAATACGCATTTCCGCGTCACCGCCGTACAGCTCCGCGGTGATCTTGCGGGCCCCCTCGGAGTTGGACGGAGCGCTGGTGTCCAGGAGATAGAGCGGAATCCTGCCGACCTGCACCTTCCAGATGAGTATCTTGACCTCTTCACCCGCCAGCTCCAGATCCACCGACGCCTGATTCCCTATTCCATCCAATACCGGCGAAACAGAAAGATTGTAGAAGTCGTTGTCCGCGTACGTTTCCTGTTGCCATCCGTCTATGCTGAGATATTGCTTGAAGTACCCCTTCTGATAGAGCAGTCCGATTCCCATCAGCGGAAGGGCAAGATTGGATGCGCTCTTGAGATGATCACCCGAGAGCATTCCCAGGCCTCCCGAATAGATGGGAAGACACTCGTTGAGGCCGTACTCCATACTGAAGTACGCTATGGAATAGTCTATAGGCCTTTCCAGGTTGAAGCTGTAGGTTCGTGTAGTACCGGTGTAGGTCTCGAGGTCCTTTTCCGCTTCGTCAATCCTTTTGAGCAAGGCTGCGTCTTCGAGAATCTCCCTGGTCCTGTCCCTGGAGAGATTAGCCAGCACAACCAACGGGTTATGGCCTGACTCCTCCCACAGATCCGGATCCAGGCTTTGGAACAGACGAGTCGTATCAGGGTTCCAGGTGTACCAGAGATTCATTGCGATTCTTCGCAGAGCCTGCAACTTCTCAGGAATATCCGGTTGTACTATTAAGCGGCGCACGGTATACTGAGACCCCCTTCCAGGGATAGGCCCCCCAAGGGCGCCTTTGCACACGCCCCATCAGGTGACCGAAAGGTCGATGACTGTATCTAACAGCAGTTTCTGACTACTGTCAAGTTCGGACAAAGGGGGAGAGAAACCATTTACTTACGCGGGGGCACCGGCAGGATGTCATTGCGAGCGCAGCGAAGCAATCTCCTTCGCGCCGGGTATGGAGATTGCTTCGTCGTTTGACTCCTCGCAATGACATGATCGATGAAAATATCTGCTCAGTGAAACTGAAGGATTACGGGGGAGAGGAGAACCGAAACGTTCCGTGTTTGCTCTAGTTAAGGCGGATTTCCCGGTTACCGGTTTGTCGTTTCTTGTTCTGCCGTCTGTCCCATTCTTGTCTGGCTTCCGTAGGGGGGGGGAGGCGTTTCAACAATCTTTCCCAACCGGGGATATGTCGCTCAGCCCAGCTCCGTTCATCTTTATCTCCGGTTTCAGCTTCAGCTTCGACTCCGGCCTTGGCCGCGTTACCCCAATGTAGGGTCGAGCAGGAGGTGAGAAGAGGAAAAGACAATACCAACGCCGCGAAAAGGACTGAGATGAATTTCATGTAAAAGCGCCTCTGATGACAAAGGGTTGATGCAGGGTCCCTGAGTTTGGATGAGCTTATACACGTTATTGCTTATGACTACAAGAAATTTGTTTTTCCAGATCCATAAATTAGTTTATGGCTTTTCGCGGATAGCCGCCAAGATCTATTGATCTTTTGTCCGGCTGCCGGCGACAGCGTCGGAAAATGGGATTCCCCTTTGGAATTGTGGCGGTCCTCGGAATCAATTTCGAGTTCCTCCGAAACTTCTTCCTGTGGCGCAGACTTCAGCATCTCAAGCAACGGCGAGCAATGAACCACAGAGACACAGAGGGCACAGAGATGAGTAAGAAGTTGACGCACCAAGATACAAAGACATCGAGCCGATCCAGGTGGGGCGCCGCAGGGTACGCGGACCGGCAAGATGCCGGTCCTACTATGGCAGTTGCTCTCCAATTCTGCACACCAACCATCACCCTTAATACCAATGCGCGTTCAAACAAGTGATAAAGAGCACTGCTGGGCAAGCCGGCAGTGGCACCCAAGAACCCGATCTCACTCTCTTGATTGCGCATTGGTATAACAAGGGACAACCGAGCATGAAAATGGATGGACTGGGGAATCCTCCGAGTTCCGTCTTGGACCCAAGATCCAAGAGGGCGCAGCATGCGGCGCGCCGTACGTGCGGGACCCACGACTTTGCGGACATTTTCATGCTTTGTTGTGCCTCTGTTTTCAGGTATGTAAATTGGTATAGGGCGGAAATGGTGTTATCATCCGCGGGACTCGGTGATTTCCAACCGGTCATAACTTGGATTGATGCGACAGGAATTGCGCTTACCATGTGCGGGATCTGTGGAAAAATAAGCTTTTCGGCACAGCCTTCGACGGAGGCTGTACAGGAAATGACGCAAAGACTCCTGCATCGAGGACCGGACATGGATGGGGTGTGCTCGTTCCAGGAATGCGTTCTGGGACACCGTCGGCTTTCCATACTGGATTTATCCCAGGCCGCGAAGCAACCTATGCTGTCGCCCGACCGTAAGGTGGCTCTCGTGTTCAACGGAGAAATCTACAACTTCCGGGAAATAAGGCGGGACATGGAGAGTCGCGGTCAACGGTTTCATACCGGATCCGACACTGAGGTTCTGCTGGCCCTATACCTGGAAAAAAGGGAGACGATGCTGGACGACCTGAACGGGATGTTCAGCTTGGCCGTCTGGGACGACCGTGACCGCCGTTTGCTCCTTGCCAGAGACAGGTTGGGAAAGAAACCGCTCTACTATTGGTGGAGCGACGGCAGATTGAGCTTTTCTTCCGAGCTGTTCTCCCTGGTGGCAGATCCTGAGGTCCCAAGGGATCTGTCGGGGCGTGCCCTGTTTGAGTTCTTGCTGTACGATTTCATTCCTGCGCCTCATAGCATATTCAAAGGTGTTCAAAAGCTGCCCGCGGCTCACATGGCGGTTTTCGACGGCAATGGATTGCGTGTGCGGAAGTATTGGGCCCCCCCCTCTCCCGGGGAATCGGACGCTTATGACGAGTGCAAGTCGGATCTGGCGGCTCTGGTTGACGATGCAGTCCGTTTGCGTCTTGTGTCGGACGTGCCTCTCGGAGCGTTTCTGAGCGGAGGACTCGACTCCACATTTATCACCGCGCTCATGAAACGAAATGCTTCCGACACGGTCAAGACCTTCAGTATTTCTTTCCCGGGCACGACCCATGATGAGTCCCGTTGGTCGAGGCTTGCGGCAACACACCTGGGGACCCACCATGAAGAGAGCGCTGTAAAATATCAGTTGGAGGAGATCTTTCCTCGCATGGTTCGGCACTTCGGCGAGCCCTTTGGGGACTCGTCCGCCATACCCACGTGGCATCTTTCCGCCATGACCAGGCGTCACGTGACAGTGGCGTTGTCCGGAGACGGTGGAGACGAGCTGTTCGGGGGTTACGAACGCTATCTGGCCCGACGCTTTCAAGTTATTTACGATCACGCGCCGACTTCTCTCAGAGAGAGAGTTATTGAGCCGTTTGTGGAGCGGTTGCCGGCCACTACGGATTACTATGGAACGAGCTTTACCAAGAAGCTCAAGCTGTTTATCCGGGCATCGCAGCGCATTCGCGATGACCCGCTTGCGGTTATTCCTCAGACGTTTTCTCGTGAAGAGGTCATGTCTCTGACAGGTATGAATCATGAACCGGAATCGGATCCTGTGCTCTCTGTGGCTCGAGAGTGGTCGGGACTCGATCCTGTCAGCCGGATGCTCCACACAGACCTTCAGACCTACCTGGCCGAAGACATCCTGACCAAGGTCGATCGGATGAGTATGGCCCATTCACTGGAAGTTAGGGCGCCTTTGTTGGACTATCGTGTGGTGGAATTCGCGTGCCGCCTGCCGCTCAGATTCAAGCTCAAGGGAATGACTCAGAAGAGAATTCTGAAGGAGACCGCCCTGGAGTTCATCCCGGAGCCGATAGTAAACCGTTCAAAGTACGGCTTTCAGGTACCGCTGGGAGAGTGGTTCAAAGGTAGGCTCAACAAATGGGCCCAGGAAAGGCTTCTTGACCTGGAGCACGGTTTCTTTGAGACGGACTTTGTCGAAAAGCTCTGGGATGATCATTTGGTAGGCCGCGCGGACAACGCTCACAAAATATGGCTGCTGCTCGTTTTCAACGAATGGTGGCGACAGTTGGGACAAGGACGAGGGTGACCATTCAGTCATTCGGGGGCGACGCATGCGTCGCCCTCTTAATTGCAAGGATGAAGCACCTGTCAGTTGCAAGGGCGTAAAGACATGGAAAAACGCAGGATACTGTTTCTAACGACCTCTTATCCGTCTCATGAGAACGATCCCTCAAGCGTGTTTCTTGCCAAGCTTGCAACAGCGCTCAAGAAAAAGGGCTATTCGGTCCTGGTGTTGGCGCCCTCGGATGGAACCTTTTTTGGTCGACGCGAAGTGAACGGGGTCCAAACCGTGCGGTTCGGGTACTTTTGGCCCAGGCGCGTCCACAGACTAACAACAGGAGGGGGCGGCATCCCGGAGAACCTTTCCCGAAGCCGGCTTGCAAGGTTCCAACTAATCCCCATGATGCTGGTGTTCTTGCTGAGAACCCTGGTGGAGGTGCGCGATTCCGATCTGATCTACGCGAACTGGCTTGGCGCGGGTATCATCGCCGCGGCAGCCAATTTGGTCACGGGAACCCCAATGGTCGTCTCCTTCCGCGGGGATGACGGGTACCTGGCGCGCGACAGGCCCTTGTGGAGATTCCCGGCAAAATGGGTGTTGGCTCGAGCAAGCATGATAGCGCCGGTGAGCAACGAGCTTGCCGACATCTTCGCTGATCTCGGTGTGGATCGTAGGAAGATCCGCGTTCCCCGCTTTGGGGTGGACACGGAAATGTTCTTTCCCAATGATGATGCCCGAGAGAGTGGGGATGAAGTGAGTGTCTTGTTCGTCGGCAGCCTGATTCCCAGAAAGGGACTGGAAGACCTCCTGAAGGCTGCGGATCACGCGGATCTTGCCAATATCAGGATCACCGTGGCCGGCGATGGTTTTCTGCGCGAGCAACTGCACGAGTCGTGCGCTCGCCTGGGGCTGACCGAACGAGTTGAATGGAAGGGACTCGTAACACCGGTTGAGGTGGCCCTCATGATGCGTTCGTCAGATATTCTATGTGTTCCCAGTTACATGGAAGGCACTCCCAATGTTGCCAAGGAGGCTATGGCCTCGGGCATTCCCGTAGTCGCGACAAGGGTCGGCGGTATCCCCGAGCTGGTCGTTGAACGCGAGACAGCACTGCTCTACGATCCAGGCAACATCGAGCAGCTGCGCGAATGCCTGAAACGTCTTGCCGAGGACTCTGACCTGCGGAAAAACATGGGCCGAGCCGGCTATGAACTGCTCACACAAACGAATCTGACCTGGGACACCACTGCTGACGAGTTTCACGAGATCTTTTGCGATGTCCTCGGCAGAAAGCCCGCTCCGGATCAAACCAGTTCGGCTTCAAAGAAGTGAGATTGATTGCATGGACGTCCTGCGGAGACGCGAGCCAATAAAGCTGACAATGCCCTCTTCAGGAGTCAGAATTGGAAAGGAGGCGAAAATGGGGGATAGGTGCGATCATTGCCGGACCTCAAAGGGCCGGTACCAGTGGAAACGCCGGAGCCTGTGTGCTGAATGCTTTGAACAAATTACAGGAACTACTCCGCCTGCTACCCTGGACAACAGTTACGTCTACCAATTGGGGTACCTGGAAGTTTTTGAGCAGTATCAGTTTGACACGGAACGACAGTATCAGAAAGCCGGGAAAACCCTTTGTGTGCTCTCCGACTATTATGGAGCCCCGGAATCGTTGAAGGAACTCTCACTGCTGGATGTGGGCTGTTCCGCGGGATTGATGACCCGACAATATGCTGAGGAGTTCAAGAGTGTCGTCGGAATCGACATAGATGAACCAGCCGTGACACATGCTGTCCGGAATTATGCCTCGGACAATCTAAGATTCCTGGTACGAGATTCCATGGACACCGACCTTGATAGCGAGAGTTTCGATGTTGTCACGTGTGCTCATATCTACGAACACGTTCCGGACAGCCACAGATTGATGTCGGAAATATTCAGGGTGTTAAAAAAAGGCGGGGTGTGCTATTTTGCGGCGCAGAATCGACTATCTTTTATCGAGCCCCACTACGGACTTCCGCTTCTCTCGATTATCCCCAAGCCCTGGGCAAACACGTATCTTCGACTCATGAGAAAGGGGGATTACTACTATGAGAATCTCCTGACTCTGCGGGGGCTCAAAAGGCTCGTCTCCAGTTTCAGGCTGGTTGACTATACGATGGAGGTCATCAGAAACCCGGTGCGGTACTCAGCCACGGAACTCTTGCAGCCAGGATCCCTGAAGCAAAAGGTGGCCCTGGCCGCGGCCACCAGTGCGTACTTCCTGTGCCCCACCTACATTTGGCTCCTCGTCAAGGAGTGATGTCGTTTCAAAGGGCTCCGTGCATGTCCTCATTCCGCTTCGCCATTTAACAAGTAAAACCTCGGGGCTTACGATGGGGGATGCTCGAAGGGGGACATGGTCTCCCCCTTGGAATCCAGGCGCAGCATGCGCGCTCTTCGAGAACCCTTGTCCGAGGCGAAGCGGTATCAAATCCTTCGGTAGAGGACCATGCACATGATTCCCGCGAATAGATAGAGCCCCGCGGCGAGCGTCAGTAATATATTAAAACCATAGACCAGTGCCACGAGCACGGCCCCCGCGGCCGAGACCACTGAGGCAAAACCGTTAACCGCCCATGCCACGGGGACCGCGGCCACGGCCCGGCGGTGAAGCAATGAAAGCCCCCACGGGAAAGGGATTCCCATCAGAAAGGCCAAAGGCGCGATCAAAGCCAGGCTCAGCACAATTCTCGGGATATCGGGCAAAAGCCCCGCGGATTGGAATATCCACGGCAAGACAGATGCATAGGTAATCACGAGAATTGCTATGGTAGCTGTGACGAAAAGGATCCGTGGCGCGGTCTCCCCTGTCAGAGACGGCTGGGACAGGCTTCCCATACCTGCAAAGAAGAGGAATCCTCCGATCACGAGCGCCGCGGCCAATATGGGATCGCCCAGGAATCGAGTGAAGATCTGAATGAACCCCATCTCCAGGAACATAAACCCTGTTCCCAATGCCGCGAACAGTCCGGTCACCGACAGGACGGCCCCAGATCCGTAGACCGATCCCCTTCCCACCAGGATTGCCGGTGCAGGTAGAACTATCGCGGCCACGGTCGCGGTCCAGATCGCGGCCACCATGAGCACGAGGAATCCCATCTCTGCGCGGGCGGGCCAAAGTGGCCCAAAGATCTCACGCAGCCGTGAAAGGGAGGCCCATTTGAAAAAGTCGTAGAAGAAGGGTCGGTCATCCCGGGCCGGACGGATGTGGTAGATCCAGTTGTCGTACAAGTCATGACGCCTGGACGACAGCAACTCTACCATGGTTTGGTGATACCACGATACTCCCGTGGTCTGAGGTCCGGGCAGGATATGGAATCTGTTCGTCTGTTCCGGTTTGACACCCGGAAACCATTCCGTATCCCAGGACATGGCATGGCAGGTATCACGAAACCGGTCTATGACTGAGGGCTTCAGCGGTGAACCCGCTGCCAGTGTGGCGACACTCAATTCATCGCGGGCCGTCAAGATTCGCCGGCCCGGATTCTTGACCCCATTGCTCTCCATTGCCTCGATCCAGGTGGCGGCCACCTTGAGGTTGTCCCTGGCCGGCTCCTGAATGCCCCGCACCACCAAGGCTATCCCTTGATCGGTGAGAACGTTCAGGCAACGCGCGAACCCTTCGGTTGTCGCGAGGTAGTCCTCGCGAAGGCCCCCTATGCCGCCCGATCCTGGAGAAAAGCCTTCAAGCCGGGCCAAATGGACAATGTCAAAGGTCATGCGCGTCCTGTCCAGGAAAGCCCTCGGTTCGGACACGATCACTCTGATTCGAGGGTCTTTGAGCACCCCGTGGGCGTGACTCTCCAGGAGTCGGACCACATTCCGGTCAGGGTGAACCACGACTATGGAATCCGCGCGGCTGAGCCGGGCAAGCCAGATGTAGATCCCTCCGGAGTCACCAAGAATCAGTACCTTGCGGGGCCGAACAAGCCGGTAAGGAAGCGCGAAAAGCGCCTTTCTCAAGAATCCGACCTGATTCAGGTTCGTGACGCACAGGATTGAACCCGCATGGAATCCGTCCCGGAGCAGCTTGTCCATGGCAGGAGTCGCCGTGTCTCCCAGGGAAAGGAGAGTGTGAAAATGCGGGCTCGAGTACAGATCGAGCCTGCCGCGCACCCCGTTCAGCGTGACTTTTTTCTCAGCGCTACCCTGATCCTCAAGTCGTTGGACATATGCCAGCGCCTTGTACTCATCGATTCGCAACGGCATTATGCGATCCGGATCAAGGAGAGAAGCGCATCCCAGAATGAGGGCGGCGATAACCACGGAGGCCCGGTATACCCATGCGCGCCCCTTGGGTGACACCGGATTGAGCATAAGACCTGAAACAATGGCTGACAGAGAAATGGGAAACACCATCTGGTTGGCTGGGAGATGTCCCATCATAAAGATCGCGGCGGCCGCGCCGGCCGCGCTCCCCACCAGATTGCCGGCATAGATCCGGTGAACCCCCTTGCGCTCGCTCATCAGGGCCAGACCGATCAGCGTTCCTGCCAGGAAAAACGGTACCAGGTGGATGATCCAGAAAAGGAACCACCACCCAAGGATTGAAACCAACATCCCCGGGGGAAAATGGATGCTCACCGGGATCTGCTCACCCAACTTGAAGCAGACCGGAATGGAGAGCCCGAAGCCCACGAGTCCCCACTGAAAGACCGCGCCCCGTCGTCTTTGGAACCAGGGCCTGCACATTGAGAGCAGCGCTCCGCCCGCGCCGAAACCCAGCAGCGCGCAACTTATTACCAGGAATGAGAAATGCTGATACTTTGAGATGAGAAGACAGCGCATCAGCGCGAGCTGCCAGGCGATCACCGCGAACGAGATGAAAAATACGGCCGGCAGAATGCGTGCTTCATTGATTGCAGGGCTGCATTGCTTCACAGAATCACATTGTCACTATGAGATGGCATTGTACCCGCGCACCGCAGCGCGCGGCGGGGGCATCAGACGACAGTCGCCGCATAGAGCGTTATACCAATGCGCTTTCAAAGAGGGAACATATGGCTCAAGTCCGGAAGGGAGAAATCCCCCCTGCCCCCCTTTGCTAAAGGGGGGTGGCGCCGGTCCCCCCCTTTGAAAAAGGGGGGTTAGGGGGGATTTCTCCCGCTCACTGATGGCTCACGCTTGACCACACGTCACATATTTGAACGCGCATTGGTATTACCGGTCTCCGTCGCGATTCGTCCCCGTGACCAGGGGAACGAACCTCACCGGCCCAAGAGACCTTGATCTTCGCTTTCCGTCTTTACCCTTTCTTACCAGCAACAGGCGTTGGATTTCGTAACGCCCCCCCACGGGGATGATCATTCTGCCGCTCGGCTTGAGTTGCTTGAACAGGGGGGGAGGAATGTGAAGGGCCGCGCAGGTCACGATGATGCGGTCAAAAGGAGCGTGATCCTCCATGCCGTAATAGCCGTCGCCATTGAGCAGGGTGATCGATTCATATCCCATTTTCTCCAGCCTGTCCTTTGCCGCGCTGTAAAGGGGATCAATGATCTCCATTGAAAAGACGTGCGGAGTTATTTCCGCCAATATCGCGGCCTGGTACCCCGAGCCGGTTCCGACTTCCAGCACCTTCATCCCGGGTTGCAGTCCCAGGACCTGAGTCATCAAGGCCACGATGTAAGGCTGGGAGATGGTCTGGCCGTACCCAATGGGAACAGGAGAATCACGATAGGCAAACATCCTTCTGCCCGGTGGAATAAACAGGTGACGCGGGACTTTACGCATGGCCTTGAGGACGGCCGGGTCCGTGATCGTTGTCCGACCGGGACCTTTCATCTGGGTTGCCACCATGGCGTCCCGTTCCTTTTGCCGTCCGTAGATCTGCTCAGGCGCTTCGTCGGCGCCCGCCGGCACTTCCGCGAGAGCGGGCAGTCCGACCGCAATCATGGGCACAAGGACTGCAATCAATGAAATCCTCCGCGTAACTGTTCCCAAATTCATGATCAATCTCATCTTTCCGAAGACGCGCCCGCGCGGGGGGGGACCTCAATCCGCTTCTCCATTACAAGAGCGTCGTCGTCGATATCCGTGTAGTATCTTTTCCTGAAACCGATCGTAATGAAACCGTTCTGATTGTAGAGTCGCCGCGCTTTCGTGTTTCGGCGTCCCACCTCCAGCACGATCTTTTGCAGACTTTGCTCGCGACAAGCCTTTTCCAGGTGGTCCAGAATAGCCCTGCCGTACCCTTCACCCCTCAATTCCGGATGCACCGCGATATTGAGTAGATGAGCTTCATCCACTACCCCCCAGAAACAGACATATCCTACGATTCTTGCATTTTCCCTGAAGACCACGAGACAGGAAAAAGAATTGCCGATCTCCTGAAGAAACATCTTGCGAGTCCAGGGGGTGGAGAAGCAGGACCGCTCAATGGCCAAGACCTCGTCCAGGTCCGACGGTTGCATTGGAAACGATTCGGGCCGGCTCTTCGTCTTCATGCTGTTGTCTCGGAAACAGTAATGGTTCACCGGGCTTGAAGCGGTTCTGCGCCAGGTGAGAATGGAGGGCCCACTCGACGTGGTGTCAATAGGTTCTCCACGACATATC
>CAZGNL010000002.1:0-101787 GCA_964527475.1 uncultured Syntrophaceae bacterium | reverse complement strand
CTACCTAAACCACCGGGTAGTGGAAAAACTTAAGTGGTGGGGGGTGAAGGTTGGATGGGGTAGAGTGGTGGGGTGATTGGGGGGGGGGGGCCGGGTAACGAAAGTGGGGGGGGGTTGAGACATCATCTTTCCTGTCTGCGGTGAGAGACTTGCTTGGCGAGAACATTAACTGTTAAAAGACGGGGGGTTAACGGAGATAACTAGTGTAACTAATGAGAGATTGGCCATAAAGCTGGGGCATGGCAACGGCTTTTACTATGTGACGAAGCACATTCTAGCAAAAAGGACAAACTATCTAAAATATCGTCGCTTTTTGCTTGACAAGAATGTCCAAAGTATAGTTTAGCAATACCAGTGAGTTCGAGCTGGGAGGAAGGGTATATGAGAGCTAACCCCTTTAAGCCGTCGGTTTGTCTACCGCTTTATCCGATACATCAATCCTTTGGTGCTCCGTGCTTTCCCTCGCACAGCCATGCTCACAGAAAACCAATGACTACAGATAGAGCTGTCTCATCCTTCTCTGATTTGAAGGTCTTCCGCCTTGGGCACACGTCCGGACGGGCAGGGTTCTCCGCATACACTCGTCCATCTTGGCGGCCCGGAAAGAAAAGTCTGAAGACCCGGGGTGAGGCTTCAAGGATGAACTGCGATTCGACATGGTTTTCCTGGGAGACTTTGTCGAGTGCAGATGATCCTCCGGTTAATTGGAAAACGGTTTTGAACGGCGCCGAAGACTGAATGTCCTAAACCAACAAAGGGCTTTTTCAACCCTTCCTTGACTGAATGTCCACTTTCAAGGAAACAGGGTGTTGATCATGAGCCCTCCTGGATTCTTCGGCGCCATTCCATCTCATTCAGACAAACGAAAGGCCCGAATACGGCAAGATCAATTGTTCCGGTTCCGGGCCTTTCTGAGACGAAAAGGTATGTTGAGAAGTTTTTCCCTCCTGTCACATTGCCGTTGATTTGCAAGGTCCTTTTTCAAGATCTCGTTGATCGCAGAAAAATGCCACGCCAATCGATCGTTTTCTCTCAAATCTCGCTGTTGAGAAGTAGTTTACAGTATAAATCTAATATGATATATTGGTTCGGGCGGACTGATTTGAAAATCGGTCCGGTCCATCATGAATAGGAGGCCGGAACAATGGTGGTCAACAGCAAGGGGGCTCGTCCTGAAACACCTGGTATTCAGAAACGGTTGTCAGAATGGACCTGGCTTCATTCATGGATATTTCTTGCCATTGTCGGCTTGGGATTCTTGGTTATTGCATCTCAGAACAGGTACCACTATTTGGCTGTCCCCGGGTCGGAGAAGGCCTTCCGGATAGCGAAGCTTTCCGGCACGGTTGACGAGTTTGATCCTTCCCGCGGGTGGGTTTCTGCTCGGTTGTCATCAACTGCCGAGGTAGTAGTACAACCATCGGCTGCAAGCTCTGAATCCGAGCCCACCTTCAAGGAGGCTGTGGTCAAAGAGGAACCGTCTGAAAAAGCGGTTCAGCAGCCTGCGTCGGAACCTAACCCAACCGAGGAGCAGCCGGTCGCCCCGGCCCAGCCTCCCGCGACTGAAACCACCGCTGCCGCGCCGCCCGCTGAGGAGCTGAGCACCGAGGAGAAATTCAAGGTGTTCAAGCAAATGAATGCCGACTATGGTGAAGCTGAATTCAGGCTGGCAAATGACAATCTTTATCCCGATTGGAAGAAGAATGTTTCACCGCAGGGCACGTGGCCCGAGTTCCTGGTAGTCTATCAGAAGTTTAATGAGTGGTGGGTAGACGCCGGGCAACCTAGGGAACCCGGATTCCAGCTTTGGAAAAAGTTCTTGGCCGCTTCGGGGCGCGCAGAGTAGAAGCGCTTCTTGAAGCATTCGTATTGAGCGGTTCCCCCATTCAGGTTTTCAGATCTGCAAAAATCATCCTCCCGGCAGTGGTCTGAAGCACACTGGTTACGGAGACCTCCGCGTTCTTGCCAATATGCCGTCTGCCGTGATCCACTACTACCATGGTTCCGTCGTCCAAGTACGCCAGGCCCTGAACAGGCTCTTTTCCTTCCTTTATGATTTTGACCTTTATGATCTCCCCAGGCAGTACCACGGGCTTCAGGGCAATTGCCAACTGGTTGATGTTTAGTACCTGAATTGAGTGCACATCTGCTACCTTGTTAAGATTGTAGTCGTTGGTGAGAATCGCGTGACCGGTTTCCTTGGCCATGTCTATCAATTTCCGGTCCACTTCTTTGTTTCCGCCGTAGTCAGTGCCGTCTATAATAATATTGACATAGGGCTGCTTCCGAATCCTGTTTAAGATGTCCAGACCTCTGCGGCCCCTGGTTCTTTTGCTCGAATCCTCGGAATCGGCTATCATTTGCAGTTCGCGAAGAATGAATTCAGGGATTACCAGGTCTCCATTCAGGAATCCGGTGTTGCACACATCGGCGATGCGACCGTCAATTATCACGGATGTATCCAGAATCCCTATTACTTGGCTTAACTCTTTCTCCTGATTTCGCCGGCTGATTAGAGCCCCCCCTGTGGACGCACCTAACTGCATGCCTATCAAGCCGAGTATTATGAACAGGGTCACGCTCACGGTGCCCCCCACCCCTGGTTTGTCCATAACTCCTGATAGTCCCGAATCAATTGCCACCGCGAGTACTGCCCCAACAAGGACTCCCAATGTGCCCCCGATAATCCGTTCAGGCTCCATCTTAAGCCAAGTCCACAGTACCAGTAGGCTTCCAAGCCCAATGAGCAACCCTCCCCCGCAGAACACCATTATTCCTTGGCGAGTGCCCAGAACAAACTGACCAATGAGACCACCGGAAAAGAGGCAGAAGATTACTACTACCGTACTGAAAGCCTTCCCCGGCATCTCGACGTTCCTCTCAACTGGATTAAGAAATAATGGTGTAGGCCTTCAGGTTTATTCGTCACCCGAGGAATCGGAGCGAATCGCATCCTGAAAGATCTGGCTGATGGTGTTTTCTACGTCTTCCTCATTGGTGCTATTGGCAATGGAAAGCTCTTTGATGAGTAGATTTCTGGCTTGATCGAAGAGTCGGCGCTCGCCGTGAGAAAGGTCCTTGGTCATTTTGAGAAGGCTCAGATCCCTGAATACCTCCGCTGCCATGAAGATGCTCCCCGTTCGCATCTTTTCTTGATATTCTCGGTGTCGACGGTTCCAGGTTTGCGTGTCCGCCTTCATCCCTCTTTTCTTAAGAATATCGATCACTTTCGGCACCTGTCTCTGATCGACTATCCTACGCACACCGATCGAGTCAACCTTGTCCACGGGCAGCTTGATGACCGGTGGTCGGCTCGCGTGGTCGATCTCAGCTTCCAGAATATAGCACTTCTGGTCGGAATTTCCGATCTTCTCGGTCCTTATTTCCTTGATTCGCGCAACCCCGTGGATCGGATATACCACCATGTCTCCGACCTCGAACTTGCTCAGTCTTGCTTTCGGTTGAGGAACACTCTTTCCCTCGTCAACAGGCCCTGCTGATCGGATCTCATTTTCCAATGTAAATCCTGCTTTCCCCGGTCTTGGTTGAGATTATTTTCAATTAAGGATATGCTCTTCCGCGCGACGCTTTGACCCACAACTTTCCAACGACCAAGGTCACCATATACAAGGGGTTGTGGTTTGTCAACAAAAAAGCACAATATGGAGTGATTATGGGTTCGTACATAGTCTGTTTCGTCACCATCGATGATCCGAACAAGGCTGCCGAAATCGCGCGCACCCTCGTCAAGAACAGAATAGTCGCTTGTGCGAACATTGTCCACGAAATAAGATCAATCTACTCGTGGAAGGGGGAAGTTTGTGACGACCGGGAAGCGCTCCTGATAATGAAAACACGAGAGAATCTTTTCCCGGACCTGAAAAGAGCAGTCAGGGAATTGCACCCGTATGAGGTACCGGAAATCATTGCTCTCACCATCGACCAGGGCCTCCCTGAGTACCTCCAATGGATTAATGACTCTACCGGTCCACCAGCTTGATCCATGCGAAATCATCAGGCAGAGCAGTCGGGATCTCGGCATCTGTCTCAAGAAGGGCTCTCTTGACAAGTTCAGGCGCCATTTGAGAATGCTCAAAGAGTGGGGAACTCGTATTGACCTGACCTCTTTAACCGAGGATCATGAGATCGCGATTCTTCATTTTGTCGATTCCATTACAGTGCTGAAGGTAATTCCCGATCACAGCGGAACCCGTGTGCTCGACATCGGAACAGGGGCCGGATTCCCTGGATTGGTCCTCAACACTGTTCTGCCCTCCATTCACGTGACTTTGATGGATCGTGATCCCCGAAAAATCGTTTTCCTTAAACATGCTGTTAAGGAACTGGGTCTCTCCCGGGTCTCATTCTTGAATACTGATTTGAACAGTCTTCTGGACTCTCCCCCGTGTCCGGGTTTCGACGTGGTGGTGTCCAGGGCTTTTTCTTCAGACCCCGACCTCCTCAACAGACTCCGCGTTCTAATACGCGAAGAAGGATACCTGATTCAGATGGCCGGCCCTGCCACGGCCGAACAGGACACAGATTTGACCGGTTTTCGGCAAGCCGCTTCTTGGGCTGGGATTCTCCCTTTTTCCGATAGGTTTCGCAGAGTGATATTGTACAAAAAGGTTTCTTGAAAGAGGATGCCTCCGGCGCGGTCTCCGAGGACATTAGTCCATATCATGATCCCTGAGGTGAAACTTCAAGAACTGAGAACTATTTTTCATGGACTTGGGGAATTAATTTTGGATTCTTGAGAATTTTGTGGTATAGGGACCACGAAATTCTATATACTACATCTTGTGGGTCTATAACCATGGGACGCGTAATCTGCATAGTTAACCAGAAAGGCGGAGTCGGCAAGACTACCACCTCGGTAAACCTGGCCTCCTGCATCGCATTGGCGGAGAAGAGCTCACTCCTGATTGATCTGGATCCTCAGGCCAATGCTTCAAGCGGGTTGGGCATCCGTCTTTCCGCGGGTGAGCCGTCGGTCTATGATCTACTGCTTTCCAGAGAGGTGCATCAAAGGATAATTCGTCGAACGGCCTTGGATTGCCTGGATATTTTGCCGGCTTCCCAGGATCTGATAGGCGCTGAGATCGAGTTTGTGAGTCTTGAATCCAGGGAGAGAATGCTCTCCACTGCGCTGGAAACGATAAGGCCGTTATATGACTACATTTTTATCGACTGCCCCCCCTCATTGGGGTTTCTTACGCTCAACGCTATGGTAGCTGCCGACTCGGCTCTCATACCTGTTCAGTGTGAGTACTATGCTCTGGAGGGAGTGGGAAACCTGTTGAAGACTATCCGTCGCGTTCAGTCTGCATTCAACCATTCTCTAGAGATCGAGGGATTCTTGCTCACAATGTTCGATCCCCGGAACAATCTTAGCCATCAGGTGGTCGCTGATGTTCAGGATCACTTTTCCTCACAGGTTTTCGACTCTATTATTCCAAGGAATGTCAGGCTCTCGGAATCACCGAGTTTCGGTAAGCCGGTAGTGCTTTACGATATTACGTCAAGTGGAGCTCTCCGTTACATGAGCTTGTCTCAGGAGATTATGAATGCTGAAGGTGAACGAGATGGTGAAAAAGCGTACAGCATTGGGGCAAGGTCTTAGCGCCCTGATCCCTGTCGATGAGCCTGACGGTTCAAAGAACGCTCAGACAGACGTAGCGCACATTCCTATCGACTCCCTGGTACCCAATCCCTTCCAACCTCGGCGGCTATTCTCTCAGGAATCTCTCTCGGACTTGAGCAATTCGATCAAGGAGATAGGGGTTATACAGCCACTCATCGTCCGTTCCAAGGACAATGACCGTTATGAAATAGTCGCGGGAGAACGCCGTTGGCGAGCTGCCAAGATGGCCGGTTTTTCATCGGTTCCGGTTGTTGTACGCGAGGTCTCCGATGCCGAATCACTGGAGATTGCGTTGATCGAAAATCTTCAACGCGAGAATCTCAACCCCCTGGACACCGCGCAGGGTTATGAGACACTTATTCAGAAGTTTGCCTACACCCATGAAAACCTGGCACTGCGGATAGGAAAAGACAGATCAAATATTACTAATCATCTCAGGTTGTTAAAGCTCCCTGATTCCATAAAGGACGACCTTCGTAACGAACGACTCTCAATGGGGCACGCCAGGACCCTCTTGGCTGTAGATCACCTTCCCACCCAATTGAATCTCTCTCGAAGGATTGTGAGGCGCAAGCTCACTGTGAGAGAGCTTGAAAGAATTATCAGTAATCTCAGAAAGAAACAGGCGGCTATCCACGAATCAGCGAAAGCCGTTGATCCGGAATTGGCCGATCTGCAAAAGGGCCTTTCTCGGTTCTTTTCCACCAAGGTGATCTTAAAGAAACATAATAATAATTCCGGAAAGTTAGAGTTTCATTTTCATTCCGCCGAAGAATTGGACCGCCTCTTGAGTCTTCTTGGGTACAGAGAAGATTTTTCTTGAAATTACCGCTGTCTCGTGCTAGTCTTTCCCACGTCTATCCTGTTAGAAATACTTACGTTTTGTGTTTACTTATGAGCAATATCTGGTCTCAGTGTCTGCAACTGCTTCACACAAGGGTCAACGATCATAGCGTTGCCACTTGGTTGGATCCTATCATCTGTGAAAGTGTGACACATGACAGGATTGTCCTGTCTGTGCCGAACAACTTCTTCATAGGCTGGATTCAGGATAATTACCTTGATATGATTAAGGAAATCATCACCGATCTAACAAGCACTGGACTCCAAATTGATTTTCGGTCCCGTAATGAATTATCCGCGGATGTTCCCGGTGACAAGTCAAGCCGACCATCCGAGGTTTCTCATCGATCCGGGTCGGCAATCAGCGATTCCTTTGCCTTGAAGCATCGCCTCAATCCTCTGTATACTTTTGAGAGTTTCGTGGTCGGGAAGTGCAACGACTTTTCCCACGCTGCCGCGGTGGCTGTATCCGAAAAACTCGCGGGCAGCTATAATCCTCTTTTCATTTATGCTGACGTGGGTTTGGGTAAGACTCACCTTATGAGTTCCATCGGATATGCGGTCCTTTCAAAGGACAAGACCAAGAAAGTTTATTTCACTACCTCAGAAGAGTTTACCAATGAGACCATCAATGCCATCCAGCATGATAAGATGGCATACTTTCGCAACAAATACAGGCATGTAGATCTATTACTCATAGATGACATTCAGTTTCTTGCGCGCAAGGAGAGGACCCAGGAGGAATTTTTTCACACCTTCAATAGTCTCTATGAGAACAGAAAGCAGATCGTTATCACCTGTGACAGATTTCATAATGAAATATCGGGCATCGAGGAGAGGCTTAAGTCCCGGTTCGGTTGGGGACTGGTTGCCGACATGACAATGCCCGAGTTGGAAACAAGGGTAGCGATTCTTAAGAGAAAAGCGTACGAGGATTCGGTTACGATTCCCGATGATGTGGCGTTTTTTCTGGCCGAACAGGCCGATTCCAACATTAGAGAACTTGTGGGATCTCTGATCAGACTGGTGGCCATGAGCACTCTTCAGGGCATGCCCATGACTCTGGAACTGGCGGAAAAGTGCTTTAAGGAGAAGCTCAATAGGCCTCCGAAGACGGTGACCGTAGACGAGATCATATCACACGTTTCCAAAACTTTTGACGTAAAGGTGGCAGACATCAAGTCCCGGAAGAAACACAAACTCTACTCCCGTCCCAGGCAGGTAGCGATGTATTTGGCCCGGGACTTGACCGAGCTTTCCTATCCTGAGATAGGTCAGGCCTTCGGGGGCAAAGATCACTCGACCGTGATATATGCCACGAGAAAAATCGAAAAGGAACTGGAGAAAAACCGACCATTGAAGAGCCAAGTGGAAGGCCTCAAGAAAGATATCAAGGGGTGATAGCCACTGTTGATTTGCTGTGGAAAAACTGTCCACTCACGTGGAATTTTCGTTACCGGACCGGTAATCCACATCCAGCGACAGGTTTCAGCCACAGAAATCCAACAGGCCACACCTGCTCACAGAGTAGTTCCCGGTGAGTTTTCCACAAAATCACAGGCCCTATTACTATTACTCTTTTCTTAATTAATTAAGACTTAAAGAGTAGAGGAGATGTTGATGCTTTTCCAAATAGAGAGAGATTCATTGCTCGATGGACTATCCAAGACAGTTCCAATTGCTGAAAAGAGGTCTCCTCTTCCCATTCTGTCCCACGTTTTGATTAGTGCGGAAGCCGACAAACTGGTTCTTACGGCAACTGATCTGGAAGTGGGCTTGCAGGTAAGCTACGACTGCGAGGTTCAAGATCCCGGATTGGTTACCGTTCCTTCAAAAATGGTGTACGAGATTGTCAGAGAAATGTCTCCGGGTATCATGAGAGTGGAACCGGTGGACGCCCACCGGATTAAGATTGTGTCAGGGGAGAGTGTATTTGAGGTGGCCGGCATGGATCCGTCCGACTATCCGGCCTGGTCCTCTTTGGAGGAAGTCCAAACAACGGAGGTTGAGGCCGAGAAACTGCTCCATATGGTGGACAAAACCATGTTTGCCTCATCGAGCGACGAATCCAGATTCAATTTGAACGGGGTACTGTTTGAGCAAAATGAGGATAAGATAAGAATGGTGGCCACCGATGGACACAGGCTTGCAATGATAGAGGAACCTCTGGGCATATCTCTGGAGTCCAAGATGCTGGTCCCAAAGAAGGGCCTTTTGGAAATGCGAAGAGTCCTGGAAGGCCTTCAGGGCGAAATAGGGATGGGGTTCGAGAAGAAGAACATGGTCCTTAGGACTGACCGTTTTTCCATGACCATTCGGCTTATCGAGGGGGACTATCCGGACTACGGAAATGTGATTCCGCGTTCGAGCGACGTGATAGCCAAGACGGATCGTATTGGATTGATTCAGATCCTGAGACGGGTGGCGGTCCTGACTTCTGATCGCAACAAGGGAGTGACCATGAAAGTTGGTTCCGGAAAAATGGAGCTGACAGCGGTTCATCCCGATCTGGGTACAGCGCGGGACGCGGTTGATCTGGATTTCGAAGGTAAGGAATTCACCGTAATAGTCAATGTAGCGTATCTTATTGAAGCTCTCGGAGTTATGGACACCGACCAGGTCCTTTTTGAATTCCACGACCAAGAAGAGCCGATCATAGTTCGTCCAGACCAAACCCAGGGTTATTTCAGTCTAGTCATGCCCATGCGAAAATGACCTGATACGGGACGGAAGAACCCATAAACAGAAGAAGAGGCACATGGAGACACCGGGCTCTGAAACAGTAAAAGAGTATGGCGCTGAACAGATAAAGGTGCTGGAAGGACTGGAGGCAGTCCGCAACACCCCTGGCATGTACATAGGAAACACCGGTTCCGAAGGCCTACACCAACTAGTCTGGGAAGTAGTGGACAACGCGGTCGATGAAGCCCTGGCCGGACATTGCACGAGTATTTCCGTTACGGTTCACCTGGATTCCTCTGTAACGGTGGAAGATGACGGCCGAGGAATACCCACCGACATTCATCCTACAGAAGGAATACCGGCCGCCGAGGTGGTAATGACCACTCTACATTCGGGCGGTAAATTTGACAGCGATTCGTACAAAGTTTCAGGCGGCCTGCACGGTGTAGGCGTATCGGTAGTGAATGCCCTGTCTGAATTCCTCAAGCTGGAGATACGTCGAGACAACCGGGTTTTCAGGCAGCCTTACCGGCAGGGCAAGAGAGCCGGCGATCTTGAACTGATAGGGACTACCAACCGAACCGGCACCAAGGTTAGCTTCAAAGCGGACGAATCCATATTCAAGGATGTGGATCTAAGCTATGAAATCATTGCAGCGCGGCTCAGGGAGTTGGCGTTTCTGAACAAGGGTTTGCGCATCAGCTTTGACGATGAGAGATCTGAAAAGGCGATTCTGGTCTATCAATATGACGGTGGTATAGTCTCATTTGTGGAACATCTCAACAGGGCAAAGAAGACCGCTGATGAGGCGCCCATATACATGATCGGCGAAAAGGATGACAATGTTGTTGAATGCGCCATCCAGTACAATGATGGGTACTCTGAAACGGTCTTTACATACTGCAATAATATCAATACCTTTGAAGGGGGGACCCATCTCTCGGGTTTCAGGGCCGCGTTGACGAGAACCATTAATCAGTATGCGACGAGCAAAGGACTTCTCAAGAACGGAAAGAGCCAGATAAGCCTTACCGGAGACGATCTGCGAGAAGGTCTGACCGCGGTGTTAAGCGTGAAGATACTCAATCCCCAATTCGATAGTCAGACCAAGTCCAAGCTGGGGAATATGGAGATTCGGGGTATCGTGGAGCAGCTCATCAATGAAAAGCTGTCAGAGTACCTGGAAGAGAATCCCCTGATAGGGAAGTGGATAGTCAACAAGGCGCTCGAGGCAGGGAGAGCGAGAGAGGCGGCTCGAAAAGCCCGTGAGCTGACAAGAAGGAAAAGCGCGCTGGAATCATCGGCTCTACCGGGAAAACTGGCCGACTGTCAGGAAAAGGACCCGGCGCAGGCGGAGTTGTTCATTGTAGAGGGTGACTCAGCGGGGGGATCGGCAAAGCAAGGCAGAGACAGGCGGACCCAGGCTATTCTTCCGCTAAAGGGAAAGATCCTCAACGTTGAGAAGGCCCGGTTCAACAGGATTGTGCAGAGCCAGGAAATCCGTGCTTTGATCACGGCATTGGGAACCGGCATAGGAGAAGAGGATTTTGACATCTCGAAAATCAGATATCACAAGGTCATAATAATGACCGATGCCGATGTGGACGGATCTCACATCCGTACCCTGCTGCTGACCTTCTTCTTCAGGTGGATGCGGGAAATCATCGACCGAGGGTATCTCTATTTTGCGCAGCCTCCTTTGTTCAAGGTGAAGAAGGGGAAGGTTGAAACCTATGTGAAGGATGAAGGTTCCCTGGATGAAATCGTCATGAGGAACGGTTCTGAAAATGCAAGACTCGGCAAAAAGGAAGGCGAATTCTTCGAAGGCACGGAATTAATCAATATAATCAAGAACCTTCTGAGATTGGACAGAATACTTCAGGTATATGAACGCAAGAATATGGACAAAACGGTGTTAAGGGCGTTTATACGTGAAGGCATGGATTCAAGTTTCCTGGAAAGCCCGGACCGGGCAGAGGATATGGCACACAGAGTGCAAGAAAGGATCAAAGCCGGGTATCCGGAAATAGAGTCGATTCAACCAAACGTAGTCAAAGACGAGGAAGAATCCAAGTATTTCATTGAAGTCAAATCACTGCGAAACGGCTTATCCCGGGAGACAGTGGTAGATTTTCGTCTAACGGAGTCTCCATCGTTTATGGAGATGTCCACCATTATGGATCGGGTCAAGGCAGTGGGAGAACCTCCATTTATTCTGCGAATTGAAGACAAGACAGTGGAAGCGCCGTCTCTGTCAAGTCTCGTTGACCTGGTAATGGAACGAGGCCTCAAGAAGATCAAGATTCAGCGATACAAGGGCCTCGGGGAGATGAACGCTGAACAACTGTGGGAAACCACCATGGAACCCGAGAACCGCAAAATCCTCCAGGTCACCATAGAGGATGCTGTAAAAGCCAATGAGATCTTCTCCACCCTAATGGGCGATCAGGTGGAACCAAGAAGAGATTTCATCGAAAAGAACGCTCTGAATGTTGTGAATCTGGATTACTAATACTGATCGGCGGAAGTCAACAACCAGTCGTTCATTGGGGGAACTATCTTGAGATGTCATTGCGAGCGTAGCGAAGCAATCTCCGGCTCGCTGCATACGGGGATTGCTTCGTCGTTTCACTCCTCGCAATGACATACGCCTTACTTTGTGCGCATATGGCAATTGCCAAAAGTAACTTCCGAATGAGTACCAGGGTGCCGCATGTGATGAAGTGTCTTGGAAGGAATCAGGGGGGATCTTTTCTACCGAGAAAAGGTCCCCCCTGGATTACTCTTCAAGATGTGAGTCCGACTCAAGTAGCCGGCTTATACATCCGGCCGCGGCAGGAGCCCGGCCTTTTCCGCAATTTCCCGGACCTTTTCTTCCCACTCGATGGCCATTATGTGGACCCCTGAGACTCCTTCCATTTCCTTGAGTTGTTGGATTGTCTCAACGGCTATCTTTATGCCCTCATCAGCCTGGTTCTCTTTTGGAGTGTCTTTCATGCGCTGGAGTAGGTCATCGGGAACATCCATCCCCGGCACGAACTTGCCCATGTACTTGGCCATGCCCAAAGATTTGAAGGGAGTTACTCCACCGAGTATGAAGACTTTTTCATGGAGGCCTCGATCCACGACGCCTTTCATCCATTCCGCGAATTTTTCCATGTTGAATATGCACTGAGTCTGGATGAACTCCACACCGGCCTTGACCTTCTTGGCCAGTCTGGGTACCCGAATATGAAACGGGTCTGCAAAGGGATTGGCTGCCGCGCCGACAAACAGACGGGGTGGAACGCTCATCTCTTCACCCCCGAGGAGCTTGCCTTCATCGCGCATCATGCGAACAGTCTGGATCAGCTGCATGGAGTCGATATCAAAGACGTTTTTCGCCTGGGGATGATCCCCGAATTTCTGGTGGTCGCCCGACAGGCACAGCATGTTCTTGATACCGAGCGCGGCCGCTCCGAGAATATCGCTTTGGATCGCTATCCGGTTCCGGTCTCGGCAGACCATCTGCATGGTCGGTTCCAATCCTTGTTGCAACATGATGGTGGCCGCGGCAATGGAAGACATGCGAACCACGGAAGTCTGATTATCCGTGATGTTGAATGCGTCGGCCGTGTCTCTGAGAAGTTCGGCCTTTTCCTTGATCACGTTGCCGTCGGCCGACCGGGGGGGACCGCACTCGCCGGTTACCGCGAACTGGCCCGATCTAAGAATCTTTTCAAGTCTGCTGTCAGTTTTCAATTCAGCACTCATCGTTGAAAATCCTCCCTGACCATCTTACGCGGTCCGCCGTCTCTATTGGTTCTCCAATCGCACATCTCCATGATGTCCTCGTACCGGTCCATTTGATCGAGTGTGTCGAGACGGTCGAGAATCAATTGCCAAGCACAATCCACTTCCGGGTCTATCTCACACTTCCCATTGGTGGAGCCGCCGCACGGGCCGTTGAGCAGGCTCTTGGAACAGCGGGCGATGGGACATATGCCCCCGGTGTAGAAGAGTTTGCACTCTCCACACGTTTGGCATCGCTCCACATAGTAGCCTTCTCTCAAAGACCCCCCTATGAAAGTGGTGTTGAGCGCGGGATAGAGCGGAGTAGCGGCATATCGTTCAGCCATGAAATTCACTCCCGCTCCGCAGGCCATCGAGACAATGGCCTCTACGTCAGGGACAACATCCTGAACTTCATCAAGATATTCAGGATCGCATTGCCTTTCTATGGTCTTTTCAATGATTTCAATGGGATCGTCTTCCTTTTCCCTTGCCATGCGTATCTGGCTGGACAGCACACGGACTTCATCGTGTCCTCCGGTCAGGCAAACTGTGACACATCCGCCGCAGCCCAACACCATGATCTTCTTGTGCCCCTCCAACATTTTCATGATTTCGTCAAAGGGCTTTCTCTCAGCGATAATCATATTATTCCTCCAAAGCAACGCGCCTCATGACGTGAAAATCAAAGGCAATCACGCTGCCTCGTCTTTGTTGGAATGGAATTTCTTGCTAATGGGACTCGGCCCCAGCTCCCGAATGCGTTCAGTGAACTCACGGGCTACTTCAGCAAATCGGGGGCCCATGGCCGCGCTCATGTTAAAGAATTCGAGCCGTTCCGGTTCAAGGCCCACTTCCTCAATGAGTTTCTTCGCATAGTTGACTCTTGGTTTGGATACAAGATTCCCGTGAATGAAATGGCAGTCGCCTTCCATACAGCCGGCCACGTATACCCCGTCCGCTCCCTTCTCAAAAGCCCTGAGCAGAAAGACCGGTGTCACCTTGCCGGAACAAGGCAGACGGATCACGCGGATATTGGGCGGGTACTCCAATCTCATGCTGCCGGCCAGATCAGCCGCGCCGTAAGCACAGTAATGACAGCAAAATGCCACGATAGTAGGCTCAAATTCAGCCATCAGCGGATACTCCTGAATCTGAAATGGTCGATGAAAGACACGAAAAGTAGTCCACTAATCTAGACGAATCGCGGGAAAAAATCAAGCAAACGGTTTTAACTACAAGGCAACCATTCAGTTTCGGGGGGGCTTTGAAGGCAAGGGCAGACACATAGAGCCTGCCCCTGGCTTGAACAGGGGTTTGCCCTTACGTCTGGGCCCAGACCCGATGGGGCACAGTGTACGGCGCGCACCTGTGTGTGCGCCCTCTTACCATTCGTTAGACTCGAGAAAGTGGTCGTTGCCGACTGCCCCCGAATGACTGAATGGTTAACTACAATCACTTGCCGTAGAAGTGCGCGGCAGGAACCGGAAGAAAGGGATTCCGTCACTTCTCAGGAATGAGGCAAAGTCACATATTTAGCCGCGCATTCCTACGAGAGTCTTCCTTATTTGCGAAGGCGCCGGCCCCAAGTAGGGGAGGCGGAGCCTCCCGGTATGCATTCCCAGGCAGAGCCTGGGAACGAGGAGAAGATTTTCGTAGTTCGTTGTCCCCTATTAAGGGTGATGGTTGGTGTTGGACATATAAGGCAATCCGGATGACTCAGCCGACCACAGGATGTAGTATGTGGTGGAGTGATCCGGATTGCCCCATAAGCATGAAGCAGGGGATCGGCCACGGGTCAGATCGGTTCCCATTTGTCTTCTATGGTCCCAGCATCCATAAGTTCTCGGATAACCCGAATGTCCTGAATAGATGCAAATTCCCTGGGCTTGGGCAGTCCCTGGATGTTGTCAGCATATACCGGCCGTTTCTTAATCAGGCCTTCGACCAAACCGGCCAGAGGATGTCCGAGATTCTCCACACCACCATCGTAGTTTCTCAGAAGGGTCTGGATATCCTTGCGCAAATCTAGTATTAGACTGAATCCTCTCCGGAAGAGTATCTCCATGTGGTTTTGTCGGAGCAGACCCGAAGCCTTGGAAATGTCGTCCGCGCACAGATCTTCCAGAGCAATGTTGATGTACCCGCTTACTTTTGCGAGACTGTTACGAAGATCTTCCATGGCCCCTGGATCACGGCCGTCCGCTATCATGACTTTATTGGCCAGATGAGCAAGTTCCGTAGAAATGCGGTCCAGTTCCGTTGGTTCCTGTAATTCTGCAAGGCATTGCCTAAAGAAATTGTCCGGATCGAGGATCTTCACAGGATAATCTATGACCGGGCTTTGGGGTCCGGAAATAATAGAGTCCTGTGCTGAGGATTCTATGGTCGGCGCGGTGACGACATTCCGCGCGAGGTATGCGTAAATTTCGAGAGCCTCATCAAATTCAGGGAATCCATGATCAAACATCCGCGCGCGTCGCCAATGAAGCGCAGCATCTTCATTTTCCAGATGAATACCTCTGGCAATCTCTTCCATAAGGCTGAAATACATCCGGGTGTTCCAACGAAAGATCACATCCAAATATTTCCTTATGATGTCCTCGTGTTCAGGAGACAGGAAGTCTATGAAGAACAGGTCGTCCAGAGTAAAGGGAGGAAGTTCATCGCGCTGCTCAAGCAGATCCACGTCCGGGTTCCTGATCGCAACCCTGATGAAGTGACTCATCGCGGTCACAAGAAGATGGGGCTCGGTGACCCGTACGTGTTGCAGGATCTTGTCATCACCCGCGTCGGCCAGAAGCCTGAACCATCGTCCGGTGGCATTCAAATCAAAGACCTCTTTTTTCCACATGTCGATATCCAAGAAATAGAGCAGCTGTTTCCCGGAAGTGTGGGCAATGAGATTGGGGGCGTCTTCGTGCAGCTCCTTGATGGTGAAGAAGATCTCTTCCGGTGAGATCCTTTGCACGATGTCGACCGGGTGGGAGACCGCGCCCACGAGTTCCTCGCGAGCCTGGGGAGAAAGATCTCTGAAGATCGCGGTACGTTTCTCCAATGGAAGAGATTCAAAATTCTCAATAACAGCGATCGCCTGTTCCGTGTCGAGCGTCTTTCTCATGATCACAGTTTAGCGCGTAGTAATGGTGGAAATCAACAAGGCACTCCAAAAGAAGAGCTTCTCGGGCGCGGAGATCCCTATGTGAGCAGAGGAACGCCCATGGCAGTTGCCAAAAGTTCTGTCTGATTGAAAGATGATTCCCACATATGGGCAAAATCCCCCCAACCCCCCGGTGTCAAACTGACTATGGGACACAATTGACACCACGGGCTTCGTCCGTGCGGCGAGTTTATTGGCCTGGAGCGCGGTCAGTCGTTGCGCGGACGCGGAGCTTGTGATAGCAATTAATTTGAGGATAAGATGTTCCGCTGGTGACGGCAGGAAAAAGAATGATCTCATCCACATTCGTCCGGAGGAAGTCGTGAGAAGCGATCTTATGAAGAAGGGCATCGGAAGAGCTCCCTCTCGGGCTCTGTTCAAGGCTATGGGGCTGACGGACGAGGAGCTCGCGAGACCGCTCATCGGCATCGCCAATTCCGCAAATGAATTAGTGCCTGGTCACATACACCTGGATAGGATTGTTGAAGCGGTCAAAGCCGGGATCCGAGTGGCGGGGGGAACACCTTTGGAGTTTTGCACCATAGGTGTCTGCGACGGCCTGGCGATGGGCCACGTGGGGATGAAGTACTCGCTCGCCAGCAGGGAGCTGATAGCCGACTCAGTGGAGATCATGGCCGTGGCTCATCCATTCGACGGCCTCGTGCTGGTGCCCAACTGCGACAAGATTGTTCCCGGCATGTTGATGGCCGCGCTCAGACTGAATATCCCGTCTGTAGTGGTGAGCGGTGGTCCGATGATGACAGGTGTTTTTCAGGGGGAGAAGGCCGATGTGATCACGGTATTTGAGGCTGTGGGAAAGGTCAAAGCCGGGACCATGAGTTTAGACGAGCTCGCGGAGCTGGAGGAGCGGGCTTGTCCCGGGTGCGGTTCCTGCGCGGGTATGTTCACCGCGAATTCCATGAACTGTCTCACCGAGGCTTTGGGATTAGGGTTGCCCGGAAATGGCACAGTACCCGCGGTAGAAGCGGCCCGGATTCGTCTCGCCAAGAGGGCCGGAACACAAGTGATGGATCTGGTCTCGAGGGATTTGAAGCCTAGACAGATCGCCACTGAACAAGCCTTTGGAAATGCCATAGCGGTTGACATGGCCCTGGGATGCTCCACAAACACGATATTGCACGTTCCGGCAATAGCCCGTGAAGCAGGGATCAATATTGACCTAGAACTGTTCGACGAAATCAGCTCTCGAACTCCTCACTTGTGTTCACTGTCACCGGGAGGCCCGAATCACCTGGAAGATCTTGACAGGGCCGGCGGTGTTCAAGCAGTGCTGAAAGAACTGGTGAGAGGTGAGCTTGCGGAACCGGATGTCTTGACAGTGACGGGCGCTAAGCTCGTAGAGAATTTGAAGTTCGCTTCCATAAAAGATAATGAGGTCATTCGATACCTCGACAATGCTCACAGCCCGGTTGGAGGCATAGCTATTCTCGGAGGAAGCCTGGCCCCGGACGGCGCGGTGGTGAAACAGTCCGCGGTGGACCGCGCTGTGCTCAAGATGCAGGGGAAGGCCAGGGTATTTGATTCGGAAGAAGACGCGGTCGAAGCCATTATGGCCAATGACATAAAGCCTGGCCACGTAGTAGTCATAAGATACGAAGGGCCAAGAGGGGGACCGGGAATGAGGGAGATGCTCAATCCTACGTCGGCTCTGGCCGGTATGGGCCTGGACAAATATGTGGCCCTGATAACGGACGGTCGATTTAGTGGCGGGACCCGCGGCGCCGCAATCGGACACATATCACCTGAAGCCGCTCAGGGCGGGCCCATCGCCCTGGTGGAGGATGGGGATGCGATCACAATAGACATCCCTGGAAAAACAGTGAATCTCAATGTGTCTGAGGAAGATTTGAGAGAACGACGAGCCAAGTGGACAAAACCGCCCCCAAAGATCACGGAAGGTTATCTTGCGCGATATGCTGAAATGGTCGGCTCGGCTGCTCAAGGGGCGGTGGTGGGGTAATACTGTTTTGCTTCCCGGGATCGAACCAACCCAAGAGCAGTTCATGTCGCTTGCTCTGGAGCTCGCGAGACAGGCCTTCGAAGAGGGGGAGACCCCTGTAGGCGCGGTGATCGTCCAGGACGGGGACATCATCGGGACCGGTCACAATCGGGTTGAAACACTACACGATCCAACGGCCCACGCGGAAATCATCGCTCTGCGTGAAGCCGCCTGGAAAGCGGGTGATTGGAGATTGCCCGCCGCGGATATTTATGTTACACTCGAACCATGTATTATGTGCGTGTCTGCATTGATTCACGCACGGATAAGGCGTGTGGTGTTCGGGGCCCACGATGATCGCTGGGGAGGGCTGGGAAGTCTTTTCGACCTTTCTCACGACCCCAGGATCAACCATGAACTCGAAGTTGTCTCTGGTGTCATGGAACAGGAGGCAGCGAAACTGTTGCAGGAATTCTTCAGAAAACTGCGGCAGTAGGATGACACGCGCTATGAACCGGCCGGCTGCGGAGAGATGCCCGAGAGGCCGAAGGGGGTTGACTCGAAATCAACTGTACGCTCGTCGTACCGGGGGTTCGAATCCCTCTCTCTCCGCCACACTTGCCCCCTAATTTCAAACGAGGGAAGGGGGGATTTCCGACCTCACAGGCTTGACTGGACGGTGGGATGCGCGATTATATGTTTGAACGAAAACTCCCACGAGAAAGCCCTTTGTTCTTGAATGTGACGGCTTCCCTTCGGGCGACCGCCGGTCGCCCCTACAAACGGAGCCCCCCGCGCTCCAGGCATTTCCAGACTTCGTTGTGCGTCTCTTTTGCGGCATGTAAGGTTGTGTCACAGAATAAACCTTGCAACAGGTTGCCGGCCCAATTGTAGGGGCAGACCCCTGTTCAGGCCAGGGGCAGGCTCTACGTGTCTGCCCCAATGCAAGGGTGCGCACGCGGGAAAGGGCGGACACATAGGTCCGCCCCTACAGGAGAATGCCAACGTTATTTCGTGACAGGCCCTAATACCAATGCGCAATCAAGAGAGTGAGATCGGTTTCTTGGGTGCCTCTGCTGGCTTGCCCAGCAGTGCTCTTTATCACTTGTTTGAACGCGCATTGGTATAAGTTAGTATGAGAAAAAATTGCCCGGGCCGTGAAATGCGAGAAATAACTCTTTGAAGAATATTGGTGTCGCGGGAAGTGCTGTGTGGTGCGCCCGAGACGATTCGAACGTCCGACCTCAACATCCGGAGTGTTGCGCTCTATCCAACTGAGCTACGGGCGCACAATCGGAATCTACTGTATTGAGTAGTCCGGTGTCAACGGATTTCCGGCCCACGCTTTCCGGTTCAATTCTGTTCCGTAGGCAAGCGGATGGTAAATGTGGTGCCTTGCCCCTCTTGGGTGGTCACCTGAATGTCCCCGTTGTGACTGTTGACGATGCCGTAACTTACGGCTAATCCGAGGCCCATTCCCATGCCCTCGGTGGAGTCCTTGGTGGTGAAGAAAGGATCGAAGATCTTGTCAATCATCGATGGTGGCATCCCCTTGCCCGTATCGGCTATATGGATTTCAACTCCGCCGTTGGCGTGCCTGGTTCGCAGTGTGAGCGTGCCGGATCCGTTCATTGCGTCAGCAGCATTGAGGATTATGTTCATGAAGACCTGTTCCATGAGATTGGAATCGACGATAACGTACGGAAGAGCCGGATCGTACTCCTTTTTGACATCTATGCCGAAAAAGCGCTCCTGATGTACCAATATTTCAAGCGTTCTCTCCAGAATCGTTTGGATTTGGGTGGTGCTCTTGCTCATAGGGGTTTCTCTGCCGAAATCGAGCACTCCCTGAACAATTCCGCGTATCCTGGTAGTTTCTCGGACTATGATCTCAAGATCTTTACGTGTTTGCTCGTCGTCCTTGAATTTCTTCTTTAGCAGAGACGCGAAGGTCAGTACTCCTGTCAAGGGCTGATTGATTTCATGAGCAATGCCCGCGGCGAGCTTTCCAAGGGAAGAGAGCTTTTCGGTTCGCAATAATTGTTTTTCCAGACGTTTCCTTTGAGAGAGGTCGGTGAAAATGCCCATGGAACCGGCCTCTTGTCCCCCCTGGAACAACGTGGCCGCGGATAAGTAAACTGGAATTTCGTGGCCGTTCTTGTGCTTGACCGTCAACTCTCTCTTTGCAACGCGTCCGGGGCCGCCGAAATCGTTGGATCTCAAGTCTGCCATGACTTTTTTTGCAACGCTCGGGGGGTAGATGTCCGCAATGCTCATCTTTCCGATAACTTCATCCTTTGTGTAACCCAGAAGCTGCTCGGCCGCGGAATTGAAAATGATGATTTCCCCGCCTTTGCGGATCGAGACAATAGCGTCAGGTGAACTCTCGATAAGGTTTTCTCTAAACTGGTAGGCTTTCTCAAGTTCCTGATTGGCTTCACGCACCAGGGTCTCCAGGCCGGCAGTGTATCTCTTGAGCTTGGCCTTCAGGGCCCGTCTTTCCAGGGAACGCTTCAGAGCGATGGACAGCATCTCGTCGCTGACAGGTTTGGTCAGAAAGTTGGAGGCCTGTTTCTGCATGCATTCGACGGCTATGGCCATGTCGCCATGACCCGTGATCATTATCACTTCGGAATCCGGATCCACGGACATAATCTTGGAAAGCACCTTAAGACCGTCCGTTTCAGGCATCCTTACATCGAGCAAAATTGCTTCCGGCAGTTCTTTCTCGAAGATTTCCAGGCCGGTGACGCCGTCTCGCGCGGTCAAGACTTCGTAGCCGTCCGCCTCCAGCGACAACCGCATCATACTGAGTATGCTCTCTTCGTCATCAATGACTAGGATCTTCTCCATGATCAGTCTCCATCACCTCGTGCAGAGCCGGGAAGGTGAGTTTGAAAGTGGCGCCGGGTTCGGTTTCCCCATCCACTTCGATTGTCCCGTTGTGTTCTTTGATAATACCATAACTTATGGAGAGCCCGAGGCCGGTTCCTTCCCCTACCTTTTTGGTCGTAAAGAACGGTTCAAATATCTTGGACCTTATCGACTGTGGAACTCCCGGACCGGAATCTCTTATGGTTACAATAACGCGATCTCCTTCGGAAAATGTCTTTATGTGCAGAACTTTCTCCGCGGTCTTTCCTTGCTCCTTCAAATCCTTCTCATATTGCACCAGGACATCCTTGGAGTTTATGACCAGGTTGATCAAGACCTGCTCCAGTCGGTTTTGGTCTCCCAGTATGGGAGGCAGGTTTTCATCCAGGGATAGCTTCAGCTCTATACCCTTCTTTTCGAGCTGGGCCCCCAACAGTGTGAAAGCACCCCTGACAGGATCGTTGAGGTTCATCGGGTACATGCTCTGGTCGACACTATGCCCGAATTGGCGAAGATGATTGATTATGCGAGCCGCCCTGTCCACATTTTCTCCAAGTTCAGAAGCGATGTACCCGATTTGCTCTTCGGTTAGTTTCGTCCTTCTTCTGATGTTCTTCAACAGATAGTCGGCTCCGATCTTGATGACATTGAGCGGCTGATTAAGCTCGTGGGCTATTCCAGTGGCCATCTCGCCAAGGGTTGCCATCTTGCTGGCTTGGAGGATTCTGGATTCCTGTTCAAGTTTTTCGGTCACATCCCAGATAGCGACTATGATTGCAGGCCGATCCTGGAACCAGTGTACATGGGGCTGAAGATGGACCATGAGGGTGGACGCGTCTTTGCGCTTGTGCTGGAGCGTGGGGACCAGAAATGGGTCCGATGTGATAAGCTTCTTCAGAGTGACCTCGGTCCTTTCCCGGTCCTCCGGCGCGGCAAGATCCGACAATTGCTTGCCCACCAATTCATCCTTGTCGAATTGATAAACATCCATAGCCCGATTATTCAGATCGACTATGGTCATGTCGAGAGTATCAAGTACAAAAAGAGGATTAGGCCCGTTGTCAAAGAGAAAGCGGTACTTCTCCTCCGAGTTCCTCAATCGTTCTTCTGAAGCCTTCAGATGAGCCAACATCCGATAAAAGGATGTCCTCAACTGGACAATCTCATCCGCGCGCGCCGGCTCATCCGTGTGTTGTGTTGTCGCCGCCGGTCGGGATCGTATCTCTCCGAAGGGGTCGGAAGGCGAATCTTCTCCCACTTCTCTACTTATCTGGTCGGCTCTCAGAGTGAGTTCCTGCAAAGGAAGGGTGATTCTCCTGGATATTATGCTTATGGAAACCCAGCCCACTACGATAGTGACAAGACTGGCAACAAGGTGAATGATCTTCAAATTGAGGATGATGGTCGGATCAGCCTCCATTTGGGGAAAAACTACTATCTGTAGGATGGCGCCGATGACAATGACACCAGCGATCAGGACCACGAAGGTATAGAGCAGAATTCGATTCTTGAAAGACAAAGGAAGCTTGGGCTCCAGCTTCTTCAAAGAATAGTGCAAACGGCTTTCCAATCTTCCGGTGGCGTTTATCGCAATAGCTGGTTTCTCAGGGACACCACTCGAATCCGGATTCAGTCCGGGCCGAAGTATTGCTCCCCGGAATCGCAAGAAAAACCCCGACCGCGGGCGCCGGTAATCAAACCCAACCGTCGCGATCAAAGTGATCCCACAAGTCGTCACGCAAAGCTTCGTATTCGTCCATAACGTCTTCGTAGTTTCGAGCGTTCTCAATGGCCAGGGCAACCTGCTCGGCGAACCCGCGGAGGAACTTGACTTCTTCCTCCGTGAATTCCCTGGGTTTCGACGTATAAACACGAAGCGACCCGATCACCTTGTTCCGCACAAGAAGAGGCAAGCTAAGTATGGAGGCGATACCTTCACGCTTGGCCTCCTTGGGATATTGGACCCTTGTGTCAGTTGGGGCGTCCTCAATCCATGCGTGCTTTCCGCTAAGGATAATCTCTCCGATACTCTTGGATGAGTCGAGAGGCCCTTTGTCCACGTAGTTGCGGCTCAGGCCGTGGTACGCAAACACACGTAGTTGCTGTCTCTTCTTGTCCAAGAGACTCAAAGAGCTTCCCTTGACTTTCGTGACTTTAACAACGCCCTGCACGATGAGGTCCAAGACTTCCTTCAAATTGAGGGTGGACGTTACCGCATCCTTGATTTCCGCGAAGGTGTCGTCACGGTACCGTTTTTCAAAACGGACCTTACGATCCTCCATGATGTTGTCCGCCACATCAGCAAGCTGCTCGGGCGTAAACGGCTTTCTAATGTAGTCTACAGCGCCCAGCTTCATGGCCTTCACCGCGGAATCAACCGTGGAATAGGCAGTGGCCATGATCATGGACAGGTCCGGATCCACTTCGGTCAACGCTTGCATAGCTTGCAGACCGTCCATCCCGGGCATCTTGAGGTCGGTGACAAGGATGTCGTATCCTCCTTCTTTGAGCATTTCCACGGCCTCTTCACCCTTGTGGCAGGTCCTTACCTCGTAATCCTCTGCCTCGAGTATCCGAGAGACACTCTCGAGTACGATTTTCTCATCGTCCAGTACCAGCACTTTCCCTTTCTTCTTGTCCATCTTTTGTTACTCCTGACGAAGAAGTGTTTGGTTGGCGCTTGAACAGCCTTTACTCAGATCTGCGATCTCGTGTTCCACACAACCTATTTGAGTCCATCCACAAAGCCCGGGACGTCCTGGAGGTTCCTCCTGATGATTGCGGAAAACCGTTCAGGGGTCGCGCTGGTCTCAGGTACCCATCTTGTCGGCGACGGCTCCCGGGATGCCCTTCTTGAGGTCATCGATATCTTTACGAACCCTGTCGTAAGACATTGCGTTTTCGACGGCCTTGGCCGCCTGCTCCCCGAACTTCAGTATCAGGTCCTGTTCCTCTTCGCCACTGCGACATGCCTCTGTACGGTAGACTCTCAGGAATCCCAGGACCGCCCCTTTGAGCTTAAGCGGAATAGATTGGATAGAGACTATTCCTTCTCGCCGAGCAGCGTCGGGGAACTGTAGTTGAGAATCGAATTCCGATGCTTCAATTGTGACTGGTTCCCCTGATTCCAGGGCTGCGGGCACGCTCTTGGTCGGTTCCATGAAGCCCTTTTCCACGAATTCCTCACTCAAACCGCTGGAAGCCGTCATGGCCAGGGACTGGTCCTTCTGGTGTATCATCAGCACAGCGCATCCCTTTACCTGAAAAAGCCTCACAACGCTGGTGCAGATGAGGTTGAGGATTTCCTGGAGATCAAGGCTTGAGGTGAGCGCCTTTTCGGCTTCCGCATAGGTCTCTTCTATTTCCTTGTCCCGTCGGGCCTTCCGAGTCTTCTCGATCGCACTCTCCACAGCCTCGAGAAGCTCATCCGGGGTGAAGGGCTTAGGCAGATAGTCAAGTGCTCCCAGCTTCATGGATATTACGACGGAATCGACAGAGGAAAACCCGGTGAACATGATCACTCCGGTATCGGGGTGCCCATCAGCGATTGCTCGAATGGCATCCATGCCATCGCGGTCGGGCATCATGAGGTCAGTGAGCACAACATCATATGAACCCTTCCGTAACTTTTCGAGGGCCTCGTCTACTCGCAGAGCGCTTTCCACTACGAACCCTTCAGCCTCGAGTATTCGCTGCACACTTTCGTGGACGATCTGCTCGTCATCTATGACCAATAGCCGGGCTCTAGGATCTCCGGGGTTACTCATACCAACCTCCTGATATTGTTTTAATGTCAGGCACTCCTGATTCAGTGACTCATGCGCAAAGACTCCGCCTGGACGAAGCCCGGATTCCGTGTAGAAGAAATCTTATACCGAAGCGGCTCTCCAGTAAAGAAAACAAATAGGTGACGGCCAAGGGTTCGTCCCGAAATAAGCACTACAACCCATGAATCCTGAAACCTTCCCGGAACTTATTACCGTCATTCCGGCGAAAGCCGGAATCCGGGCTTCTTCAAGACTTTCTGGACCCCGGCTTTCGCCGGGGTGACGGCACTTGGGAATTGAGAGGTTTATTTTCAGACAAGCCCTAAGTTAAGTTCTGCGCCTGTCTCGTCTTTCTCAAGTGAATAATTCCGAACAAATATTGCCGGCGCCGATGCCCCGTGGTTTTCATACTGCATTATTCGGAAGCCTTTTCCAAGGGAGCTACCTTGACCCTGCACATGGTAGTGTTCTCTTCAAAAAGCCTGTAGATTCCCAGCTCCGAGAAATTTGTCGGAACAAAGATCATACTGCGGCCCACTTTATCAGATACCCTTGAAACTGCGTCAAAAGCGCCCTGTGGAGAAGTCACCCGGACCCGATCTCCTTCATCGATACCCAGCTCCTTTGCATCTTCAGGGTTGATTTCAATATATCCTTCAGGACAAAGGCTGAGAAGTCTCTCAGATCGGGTTGAAAAGGATCCGAAATGATATTTGGATCGTCCCGCCATCATATCGAAGGGATAGTCGGCGAGATCGCCGCGAGCCGGGGGTTCAACAACTCTTGCCGGGGCAAACGAATAGGGCCTGCCCCCTCGTCGTTGTTCCGGCCCCGCGGTAAACGGATGTGAAATTACACCATCTTCGTGAAGCTCTTCAAGCTTTAGTCCCCTGTAGAACGGTATGGTGAGAGCCATTTCCCTGAACACGTCGGCCACACTGAAAAAGCCCATGGGACGACCCATAGCCGAAGCCACCTGCTCGAGAATATTCCAATCGGGCATGGCCTCCCCCAGCGGGGATATCGCCTGATTGAATCTCTGGATACGGTGTTCGATATTGGTCATAGTCCCCTCTTTTTCAACATAGGAGGTCGCGGGAAACACGCAGTCGGCCTTTCTTGCCGTGGGACTCAGAAACAGATCCTGTACCACGAGCAGCTCCGCGTTTTCAAGAGCGGAACCAAAGCGGCGAGAGTTCGGATAATCGGTAAGAGGGTCCGCGGCCACCATGTATAAGGCACGGACATCACCGGTTTCCAGACCTCTGACCATCTCAGGTACGGTCGTTCCCCTGGTGTACGGCAGATCGGTCTTCCAGACTTTCTCAAACAAATCCCGTGCCGTTGCGATGTCTTGATATCCCGGCAAGTACTCCGGAAGCGCTCCCATGTCACAAAGGCCCACTATGTTACCTTTCTCCAGTATGGGGTAGATTCCTCCACGCGTCCTTCCGATGTTCCCTGTGAGAAGAGACAGGTTGGCCAGATTCATCGCGCACTGAAGACCGTCTTCCTGGAGAATGACATCCCCGCCAAAGATTATGGAAGCCTCGGGAGCCTCTGCAAAGATAGTCGCGGCTTCTTCAAGGTCTTCCGCTGAAACTCCGGTCCGCTTCAGAATACCGTTGAGGGAAATCTTGTCGAGCAGGTTCTTCATTGGGAGGAAGTGCGTGGTTTGCTCTCGAATGAATTCTCCGGCCCACAGGTCCTTGTCCAGGATGATCTTCATCATTCCCAGGATCAGATCGGTTTCCGAATAGGGGCGTGTCCTCAGACGGACCCTGGCAAAGCCATCCATGCTGGTTTCTCGGGAATTGGCAATTATGAGATTGCTGTCATACCTTCGAGTAGCGTTTTTGATCTTCCATCCCAGCGCAGGGGTCTCTTCGATAGGATCGGTCCCCACCAGGAAAATAGCGTCGGAGTCGAGGAGGTCTTCCAGTGTGCCCGTGGTACCCTTCACTCCACAGGTCAGCTCAAACGCGCGCTGGACTCGCAAGAAGCTGAAACGAGCCTCGCTGTCCACATTGTTGCAACCGATCACGGAACGGAAAAACTTCTGGAAGGCATAGCAATCCTCGTTAAACAGACGAGGCGAAGCCAGTCCGGCAATGCTTTCCGGGCCGGATTCTTCGATGATTTTCGTCAACTTTTCTGCAACGAACTTCACAGCGTCTTGCCAGGACGCGGGTTTGAGTTCATCGTTTTGACGAATGAGCGGAGTGAGAATCCTGTCCGGGCTGTGGATCACGTCGAATCCGAAACGTCCACCCACGCACAGTGATCCTCTGTTATGAGACTCCAACTTGGTGGTAACACGGAAGATTTTGTCATCCTTGACATTCATCTCCAGACGGCAGCCCGCGGAGCACAGGGGACAGACCGTTTGCGTCTTTCTCATCTCCCATGAGCGGGCCCAGGTTCCCGTGATTTTGTACGACATTGCGCCGGACGGGCATGCCTCAACGCATTCCCCACAGAAGTCGCAATCCAGGATTTGGTCGTCTTTGGTCCCCACGCGGCAATCGTATCCCACGCCTTTCAAGTAGAGCGCGCTTGCCCCGATTACTTCATGACAGACCTTGATGCACCGGGCGCAGGTCAAGCACAGGTTGACATTGTATTCGATGAGCGGCCAGTCTCGGACGACAGGATTGGTGCGCTGGGGAATACGAAAATCGTTTTCTTGCATGCCAAGACGGTGGGCAAGGTCCTGAATCTCGCATTCGCCACCCGCGGGGCAGACAGGGCAGTCCAGCGGATGATCCATGAGCACCAGCTTCATGATCTCCTCACGCATGGACCGCAACCGGGGCGTGTCGGTCTGTACTCTCATCCCATCCAGAGCAACAGCATTGCAGGCCGTCTTGGGTCGATCTACCCCTTCTATTTCAACAACGCACATGCGACAGGAATCTGAAGGGCTGGACTTGGGATAGTAACAGAGCGTGGGAATCCATATTCCGGCCTCTCCGGAGGCTTCCAAGATAGTCGTTCCTTCCGGAACAGACACCTCAACACCGTCGATAGTGAAAACCGGCATAAACATGTACCTCGAACAGGCGATGATGAAGTCGCGGATACCACGGCGTCATCTTCAACCTATAGTGCCACGCATAGATATTCCGCGCCAAGATCACGCATCCCCTAGGCCTATAAGAGTTAACTTAGACCGTGGTGACGCGATGTTCCAACTTTGCGGTCAGCCTCGGTTTCCCGAAAAGCTGCGAATATCAGGTGATAGCATCGCAAACAGCGACTGGCCTCTACGAACGAGCTTTCCTGAGTAAACCCCGAGTCCACTTCGCGGAAGGTGGCCACCCGTTCACGCATATCCAACTTCTTGGGCGGAACCAGACTGCCTGTTCGGCTTTCGGTCTTGGGAGTGACGAACACTCCGGGGTCTTCTTCTATTTCCGCGATAATGTTTTCGATCTTCTGTTCTTCCGAGACACCGCATTGCCCGGTGGTGACATAATCATGCATCATTTTGGCGGCTTGTTTGCCGCCCGCTACGCCGTGGACCACCGTGAGCGGCCCTGTCACCGCATCTCCGGCCGCGAACACTCCGGGTCGAGTGGTCATCATGGTGTGCTCGTCGACCTTGATATTCCCGCGACGGGTTACGTCAATGCCGTCATCAGGAGATAGAAAGCTCAGATCCGCCTTTTGGCCGATGGCCGGGACAAGCGAATCCGCGTCAATCTCGAACTCAGAGTCCTCCACAGGTACGGGTCTCCTGCGACCCGAAGCGTCCGGTTCCCCCAACTCCATGCGGATACACTTGAGCGCGACCATTTTCCCGTCTTCCGCAGCAATCTCCACAGGCTGCGTAAGCAGATTCAATAGGATGCCCTCTTCCCGGGCGTCCGCGACCTCGTGGGGATCGGAAGGCATCTCCTTTTCCGTCCGGCGGTACACAATCTGCACCTCGGAAGCACCCATTCTCAGGCAGGTCCTGGCGCAGTCAATGGCGGTGTTACCACCGCCCACCACCACGACGCGATCACCCAACAAGACCTCCTCGCCGAGATTGATGTCTCGCAAGAAGTCGATGCCGCCCGGGAATACGCCCCCAATGCCCTCATCCTCGCCCTTTATCCCAAGAGGAATGGAACGGTGGGAGCCTATGCCAAGGAAAACGGCCTTGAAACCCTGGTTAAAGAGATCTTGGATTGTGAAATCCCGGCCCAGCTTCACCCCGAGCTTCACCTCTACACCCAGGTCAGCGATTATTCCGATATCCCTTTCAAGAACCTTCCTCGGCTGACGATACGGAGGCACTCCGACACCAACCATTCCGCCAGGAACATCGAGACTCTCGAGAAGTGTCACAGCATGGCCCCGGCGGTTCAGGTAGTAGGCTGCGGAGAGACCTGCCGGTCCCGCGCCTACAACCGCTACCGGGAGAGCGTCCAACTCCCTCTTTTCCAATGGGGGAGTCAGTTTGTGATTCATCTCGTAATCCGCGGCCACCCGTTTGAGCTCTCGGATAGGAATGGCCGCCCTGCCCTGATTTCCCAGGGTGCAAGCCCGCTCGCACGGCGCAGGACAAATCCTGCCGGTGACCCCGGGAAGAGGCATCTCTTCACGGATTATTTCAAGTGACTCGTGGTACCGGGCCTCCTGAAGGGCCTCCACGTAACCTGGAACGTTGATGTGACAAGGGCAAGCATTAATGCAGGGAGCGGAGATCCGGCCCAGGTATCGAACCGGCCGCTCAGTTACGCCGGATTCCACTGCTTTCAAGAAATCCGCTTTGAAATTGGCGAGGCCGTCTTTGACCAGCTCTCCCGCACTCTGGCAAACTGAACATCTGGCCGCGCTGTCGAGAATTTCAGCCACGCGCTCCAACATATCCAGGTCCTCGGCTGCGCCTTCCCCCTCTGAAATGCGGTTCATATAGCGAAGCATGAGGGCGGTGCCCTTTATGCCGGTGAGACATTTCCCGCAGCAGTACTTCTCCTGAATCAGATCCACATACTGCCTGATCATGGCGAAATAGTCGAAGTCGTCGTCTAACAGGAGCATCCCTTTGCCGCACATCAGCGCTACGAGATCTTCCGGAAACTGTTCGGCCTGCGGAAGATATCGGGCTGAAGTGTCGGGATCTGCTCGGTTCGTTCCACGGTAGTCCCTGAGTATGTCACCCCAGCGTCCAAAAACAATGGACTTCATGTTGTCCTCCGACCAATGAAGAAACCCCTTTGGATTCTACATCAATCAGTTCCGCAAGAAAAGCGGGAACCGGAGTTTCCGCCCCTTTTTTCAAACACTGGATAAAGAACTTGGCCGCTCTAGTCGCTCCACCAACAACTGATACTAATGCGCTTTAAAACAGGGAGTGCCGCGCTTTTCTGTCACGTACTGTGGGGATGGAGTATGATTTGCGAATCGAGCACTGGAGTGAGGGTTCCGAGCGATGCCACTGCTTCTCGGGACTGAGGCAACGTCACTTATTTGACGGCGCATTGGTATAAAGTCTAAACTCGGCTTTCTTGACATTCACGGTTACCACTGGTACGTTGTAGTCGGCCAAAAGAATTCAAAGCCCTGAAGCCTGTGCTTCTGGTTGCGTCAATCTTTTTGGGAACAATGGGCACGACATGAATCCGTTTGAACTGTTCGAGTCCCCGGAAATCTACAAGATGGCCTTGCTCTACTTTTCGCGGTCTCGGGGACTGGCAATAGTCGCGCGAAACAAATCCCGGGACAGTGTTGAAGTGATTCGACTGGCCGGCGAGGTCGATCCCGGTACCGGCAAGTTTGTGGCTTTGGATTACAGCGGCCAGGGATCCGACAAGGATCCACCGGTGATCACCAAAGAGGCTTTCGAGAGCCTGGTGTCGTATATCGAAGCCAAAGTCGGCGACCAAATCTGCATGAGCGTTATCGAACCTGATTTGTTGAAATCGGTCAGCTCGGAGAGCCCACCGCTGGAACCCGGGCAGTACGTCCACTGATTCCGGACCGGGATCCCCTTTTCTCAAAGTAGTCTCATCCCCCAAGAAAAAAAGGCACAAGGGAACCAAGGCGGCCCAACACGCTCCAATTTTGAACCACGCAAAGCTCATGTATTTCATGAGAGAACGCTTGCAATGCATGAAGAAATATGCTACTTTTGGTGCTGTGTAGTGCGTATCCGCATTCCGGAAAGGAATTCCCTCAATGTGTGAAATCCTCGCGTTCGTCGGTGGAAGCGGCTCACCTGGAAAGACATTTCTGACCCTGAATACTGCAGTGGCGCTTGCGGAGATGGGGTTGAGCGCAACAATCCTGGATATGGGGCAATCTCATATGGGACTTGGTTCCCGGTTCGGCAAGCCGCGGTTCTACGATGTCAACGATCTCCTGGATGGGACCTGCTCTCTGCAGGATCTCCCGATTTGCATGGGTGACAATCTGGATCTCGTTTCACTGGGAGATGTTGGAGTCCATACATTCAGTGAAAAGATGTCCGCGCTCATTCCCATGGCAGATCGGCTGGAATCCGGAGATTTCTTGTTGATTGACACACCTCCGTGGATCGGTCAGGACCTGCCGGTTCTCACCCGGGAGATCTCGGGGCTCTTTGCGGTGGTCAAGTCGGAGCAGATTGCCACGGGGGAGGCTTATTCCCTGGTCGATTCCATTTGTCGAAGCGCCGGGAAGAAGAGAATAAGCCTGGTCCTGAACAGAGTTCTCCACCAGGGCCTCACGGACATGGTTTGTAGTCGATTGGAAAACGATCTCTTGAACATGTTTGACATCCAAGCCGCGTGCGCTGCATGCGTGCCCGAGGAGACAAACATAGTGGAGACTGTCGGAGAAAGGGGTCTTCCGAACGTGATTTCCAGTGAATCAGAAGCCTTTGGCCACATAGGCCGTTTGGCGGAGAGCATTATCTATTCCCGGAAGACGCCTGAAATTGTAAACAGCACGGAGAACCTGTTCCGGAAGCTGTCATCATTACCAAAGGCCGAAAATCCGTTGAGATTTCCAAACGAGGGACCGCAGGATGGGAATGGTTCGGATTCAGTTTTAGCTGAGGTTCGAATGTTCCGAGAGATCATTGTGGGCGCGCTCGGACGCGGTGAGGATGCCGAAGTTGCAGATTTCGCAGGCCTCTACCAAAGTGTCAGAACGCTCATGGAGGGGGTTCCCCGGAACGAGAATTGTATGGCACAGTCGTCGGCACCCCCGGGTTCTTGTCCCGTGCAAATCGTTTGAGAAGTTTACCTGAAAGTCCCGTAAAAGAACCACCCCCATCCGGGTCAGCGTATGGGGTGGTTTGGAGGGGAGATGAGTCTCCCCTCCAAGTCCATGCGCAGCGTGCGCTCGCTTCGAGTACCCTGTCCAAGGCGAAGCCATGGATAGGTGAACAACGGAAAAGACTTTCATGCTTCGTTGTGCCTGTGATTTCAGGCATGGTAGTTCCTTTGCAGGTGTCGGACTCGGACATATCCGAAGGCCCGGTCCACACTGTGGCAAGGCATTATGGAAGCCGTCCGATAGGAGTCTCTAGGCCAATCCGGGCTCTGTTCCAAGACAAGGCTTGATTTATCTTTGAATTCCCTTCTATATAAAGTGAGACCTGTTGGGAGGAGATCCGGCAGTGCGCGCAATCCTAAGTGGACGTTGCCTCACGCTTTTGATCGGCCTGGTAACGGTTCTTACCGTCACATGCTGTCAGTGGTTTACTCTAGAGGATAAGAGAGCCCACCCGGAGAAACAGCCGGTCAAGGATTCTTTGAACAGGACCGGGAAACCGCCCCCATCGCTCGGTGGAGTGTTGGAGGCCATAAGGAATCGTGAAGAGATCAGGGTGGGTATGCAGGTAGGCTTCGTTCCTTTCCAGATGCTCGACGAACAAGGTAGGCTCATTGGTTTTGATGTGGAAACCGCGGCCATGACGGCCCGATCCCTGGGAGTAGGTTTGCGCATTGTGAGGCAGTCCTGGGGAGAACTGATCCCGTCGCTTGTGGCCGGCAAGACGGACCTGGTAATGTCGGCCATGACGGTGACGCCTGAACGCAACATGGAGGTCGTGTTCACGAGGCCCGTCCTGGAGACCGGCAGAATGTTCCTGGTGCATCGGAAAAGCGCGGCTCCGTTCAGGAAATTCCGTGATCTTGACAAACCAGGGGTCTTCGTGGGGTTCACTGCCGATGGGCTGGGCAAACTGCGAATCAGGGAAATCCTTACCAGGGCGGGAACCAGGGAGTTCCCCGATACGAGGCAAGCGCTCGAGGAGGTGTTTCAGCGCAGATGTCACGGGTATGTGGATGGGGAATTCGCGATCCGTATGGCGTGTGCAAAGAATGCCGACCTTGTGGTGAGTCGATTCGTTCCACTCACATACGAGCCGATCGCTTGGGCGGTAGGGCCCGGGGACTCCCATTGGCTGAATTGGCTCAACAATTTTATCCTCTTGATTCAGAATGACGGCAGGCTCGACGCGCTGAAGAAGAAGTGGTTGCGAGACTATTTTCTGGACATGGGTGGATCATCGAAATGATAGGGTCGCAGCATGGAGTCCGTATCAGATCATTGTCTTAACGTTTTTCTTGCCGGAACCGGGAAAACACATGATGAAACTGTCAGACCTGCAAAAGGAGCAGCCTATTTTTATTGATACCCACGCGCATTTGGAACTTGAACCCCTGGTACTTGATCCCGGAGGGGTAGTGGACAGAGCCGGCGCGGCCGGGGTGGCCGCGATAATCTGCGTGGGAATAGATCTTGATGATGCCGCGGAGGCCCTGAGAATCGTGGAGCGATTTGACAATGTGTACGGCGCGGTGGGATTTCATCCTCACAATGCAAAGGACGTTACCGACAGCAGTCTTGAGAACATGGCAGAATTGGCCGAGCATCCCGGGGTGGTAGCCTATGGTGAGATCGGTCTTGATTTCTTCAGGAACCTGTCCCCTCAAGGGCGGCAAAAGGCCGCATTTTCGGAGCAGCTTGCCCTGGCCAAGGATCTGCACAAACCCGTGGTGATCCACCTGAGAAACGCGTACATGGAAGGTCTTGATATGCTGGAACAGTTCGCGCCGTTTCCCGCCGGCGGAGTGATCCATTGTTTCTCAGGAAATCGGAAAGATGCAGAGAGGGCGCTGGATCTGGGATTCTACATTTCCATACCCGGACCAATAACCTATAAGAAGAATCAAGGGCTACGGTCGATTGTCAGTGGCTTGCCCATGGATCGGATCCTTCTGGAAACGGATTGTCCGTTTTTGGCGCCCGAGCCCTTCAGAGGCAAGAACAATGAGCCCGCGCTCATCGGTCACACAGCGACAAAAGTGGCCGAGGTCCGTGGTATGTCATTGAAAGAAGTAGCGCGAATTACGACCGCTAACGCGATTCGCTTATTCGGGCTCCCTCTGTCCGGAGCTTGATGAAGATCCGACCGTGAGCACCGGGCAACTGGACTTCCTGACAATATTCTCAGCGGTGCTTCCCAATATCAGATGTTTTATGCCGGTCCATCCGTGCGTGCCCGTCACAATCAGATCAATTGATTCCTCTTCAGCCAGTCGGACTATCTCGTGTGCCGGGTTGCCGATTCTGTGATAGACCTCAACCTCCTCAACCTTTTTCAGGCATTCTGTCGCGATCAGTTCCAACGCCTTTTGTACAGATTCTCGAATACCCTGCACGGCCGACTTGAGAGTAGAGGGAATCTCTACCTCAACGGAAGGATACCCGATCTGAGAAGAATTGATCACGTGGATGATTGACAGGCTCGCGCCGAAGCCCGAGGCGTACGAGATCGCGCATTCACGCGCGGGTCGGCTGTTCTCGGAGAAATCCGTGCAAAAGAGTATCTTCTTCGGGATCATTTTATTCTCCGTTTTCTGAAAGAATGAGACCGGTAACAACGATCAGAACGGGGTTCACCTTAGATTGTTCCACTGCCGGGATCAAGACAAGATCAAAGAAATGATCGGAATTATTTTCACCGTAATACGGTCATGAACATTATAAGAGGGCGCAGCATGCGGTGCCCCGACGACCTCATCCCACCCGCGCCCGTTACCTGACCAATCGAAGAGGGCGACGCATGCGTAGCCCCATTCCCTGCCCCCACGGTGGTCGCAGGGAATGGGATGGGTTGTGGGCTTCCAGGGGGGGGCATCAAAGAAATCGCGCACATCACGGAGGTCGTGCATGCAGTCCCTACGTCCGTAACGCGGTACCCGGCCGGTTCTATTCCCTTGCGGATGAGGGGGCCCAACAGTAGAATCGATTTTGAATGGATGGCGCCAGGATGTCTTTCTCGGACCCAAAGAAGCAGCTGCTCGATTCCACCCGGAACACGCTCAAACGCTACAGCATGATCGAACCCGGTTACGGCGTGGTCTGCGGAGTTTCAGGAGGCCCTGATTCTACGGCCATGCTTCATGTTTTGGATCGCTTGAGATCCGAGTTCAATTTCTCGGTGATTGTGGCCCATCTCGATCATGCCTTGAGGCCAGAATCCCCGCAAGAAGCCGATTTTGTCCGTGATATGGCGGAAAAACTCGGTGTCGGTGCGTATGTGAAGCGTGTCGACGTGCAGGCCCTGGCACGAGATAAAGGCGTGAGTATAGAAGAGGCCGGCCGGTACGCCCGGTATTCGTTCTTCGAGGAAACGCGGATTTCAGCGGGCGCGCACGTCATAGCAACCGCGCATCACAGAGATGATGAACTGGAGACCTTCTTCCTGAGGAGCTTTAGGGGCTCATCCCTTGCCGGGTTGGGAGGCATACCCCCGGTCAGGGCCAACATTATCAGGCCACTGATTGGAGCAGACCGAAACCGGATACTCTGTTTTCTACGGTATGAACAAATACCTTATCTCATTGATCCCACAAACCTGACGGCAGACACGGACCGTAATTTCATCAGGAATCGAGTTATCCCGGTCATAAGAGAGCGGTTTCCCGATTTCGCGGGGCCGCTTTCAGGGACAATGGATCGTGTCCGACAAGAAGATCTATTCCTTGAACGGCTCTCCCACGACCTCTATTCACGGACCGTCTTTTCAGGGCCCGAGGGTTTGGAAATGCAGGTCTCGGGCCTGGCTGAAACGGATAAGGTACTTTCCTCCAGAGTTATCCTCGCCGCGCTGTATCGAGTCTCAGGACCGGACGGCAGGTGGACCGGAACCCACGTGGACGCGATCCGGAAGCTTATCCTCGGTTCAAACCCTTCGGCCCGACTCGACCTACCCCGCGGCCTGACGCTCCAAAGGAAATACGATCGTCTCATTATTTCAACTGAGCCGGTTGAGACTTCTCCGTTTGAGTGCATTTCAGTTCAGGGACCCGGGACCATCGACGTGCCCCAAGCCGGAATGCGTATCAAATTCAGGATCAGAAGGGGAGAACAAAGGCCCGTCGCATATCCGGACGGTATTGATACGGCTCTCTTCGATGCGGATGAACTGTCGTTCCCGTTTGAACTAAGGGCGCCCCGACCCGGTGACAGGTTCAGGCCGTGGGGAATGCAGGGGACCCGGAAGCTCAAGAAGATATTGATCGACCTGAAAATCCCGTTCAGTGAACGTAGGATACTCCCACTTCTGGTCAGGGGCGAGGAAATAATTTGGATTCCGGGCATCCGCCGAGGCAGCGCGGCCCCGGTTCGAAAAGACACAGACCGCGTACTGGAGGTGATCCTTGTCAGAACCGAGGCCTGAGCAACCACAGAATTAAGGCCTTCAAATATTCGGGTGGGTCTTCCAAGATGTCATTGCGAGCGCAGCGAAGCAATCTCCTGCGCAGTGGATATAGGGATTGCTTCGTCGCTTCACTCCTCGCAATGACATGCGCGATGTCAAGATCTGCCCCGCGAAACTGAAAGCTTACCCACCACGGAAGCGTTGCGTCCTTGATTCTGCCGGACGGCCGTGTCATGATCGGAAGCGCCTCGTTTTCGAGGGAGCGACCTCGGCGCTGGACAGGACAGGCAATTGAAATTAATGGGATATATGTTGAAAGCCGCGTCGCTGTTTCTGTGTCAATTGGTCCTTGCAGGCCAAGCATGGGCCGTGGACCCTGTTTGCTTCGAGTGCGGGCAGGATGACGAGACGCCCTATTTGAGCCTGGCAGCGCAGCAGTTCCATGCGCGTGATTACGGTCACAAGGAATCGGTAAAGCACAGGAGACTCAGCTTACGTGGGCGGAAGCTCTTTCGGGACACCATGGGACTGATAAGGAAGCACTACGTTGAACGTCTGAGCGAAAGAGAGATTCTAACAGCGTCGCTGGAAAAGCTGGCTTTGATCTTGCCTCCTCGATGCCTGGAAGAGGTCCCTCGTGTGAAAGGATGCCGGGACGATCCGGAAACATGTTTCAGCTCTACGCTGAGCGAGATGGCCGCACACTGCAAGTTGGACCCCGAGTCACTCCTTCTTTCCGCCTTGAATTTTCTTCTAAGTGATTTGGATCACAACTCCTCCCTATTGGACCCGGGAATGCTCAGGGAAGTCAGAATCAGCACTTCGGGGAAATTCGGCGGAATAGGAATGGTCGTTACTCGAAGAGGCGATGATTATGTGGTGATTTCGTCAATTGAGGGCACCCCGGCGCACAAGGCTGGGATTAGAGGAGGGGACATCGTCCTTGAGATCGACGGGGAGAGAATTCGGGGCATGCCGCTTCCACGCGTGTTGCGCAAGGTTCGGGGGCCCGCGGGATCGAGCATAAGAGTGACGTTGAAGAACAAAGAGGAGGGCACGATCCGTTCTCACAGGCTGAAACGGAAGCTGATCCGTATCGGTCCGGTCCGGTCCGCGGTTCTCCCCGGGGGCATAGGGTATTTGAGGATCGTTAACTTTCAGGAAACCACGGCACGAGAAGTCAGAAGAGCGCTGTATCGGATGAATCGAGGACGGAAGAGGAGACTGCAAAGCCTGATACTGGATCTAAGGGATAACCCCGGGGGCCTATTCGATCAGGCGATAAAGGTGGCCGATCTTTTTCTTTCGTCAGGAGTGATAATATCGGTGAGAGGCCACTATGCCAGGTTGAATCGAGATTTCAAGGCGAAGCGAGCCGGCACGTTTCGGCAGGTTCCAATGGTTGTCCTTGTGAACAGAGGCAGCGCGAGCGCGTCGGAGATACTTGCCGCCGCGCTCCAGGCACGGCCCCATGTCCTGCTAATGGGGGAACGCAGCTTTGGGAAGGCCTCTGTTCAGGGAGTGTTCCTATTGGGCCGAGGAATGGCGTTGCGCCTGACAACCGCGCGATACTACACACCAGGCGGCGAAAACATAGACGGCGGAGGAGTCGTCCCGGATATTCTCATCAACCCTATTGCCAAGGAAGGCCAAGCCAAGAACCTCGGGCTGTTCACGAGGAAGCAGGGCCCGGACGACAAGTGGGTGGCGGCGGCCCGTGAATATCTCGCGCCCTCGAGGGCGACCAACCACTCGGTTTTTTCATCCTTCTATTGAGAGGACAGAGAAGTGGAGAATCGCCAAAACTGGTGGGTGTGTTCTTGCGGCGAACGCGTGATGGTCAAGCCGGCCCGGCCCGGGATCGGGGGGGCGCTCTGTCCCCGGTGCGGTTCCCTTGTCGAGCCTCCAAGTGAGGACCAGCCTACGGACTCCTCTTCCACGGATGAAACCATGATGCTGGATATTGGCGAAATGGCGCGCATCGCGCAAAACGGAGTAGATCCCGCGATCTCTGGTGAATGGGTAACTCCCCCGAAAAACAAGCCAAAACGATAATCGAGAACGAATAGGAAATTTTGTTCTTGACTAGCCCTGTCCAAGTGTGGCAAAGGATTACGCTTCCGATTGAGTACATGAGTGTCGGTGACATTGAGTCCCCAGGGGTGCCTGAGGGTGGGATCGCGGTGAGCCGATGCGGACGACTTTAAGAAAGCAATCTTAGGACTTGCTTTTATAGTGTTTTTGTTGTATATTCGGAGTTGCGTTCCTCGAGGCGGGAACATTCTCCGGCAACTAGCGGTTGAGGAGGTTGAACGCCGATGGATTTGCCAAGCGGGCATGCCAAGAGGCTGTTTCTTGGGTTCACGTGTTGTATCATGTTTCTTATGGTCTTCACGCTTTTGGTCGCGTACAATACCGAGGCTGAATCATCAAGTCGCCAGGGACGAGTGGATGACGGCCATGCTCTTACCATTGCAATCCCGGCCGGGGACCCTGAACAGACGATAGACTTCTATAGGAAGCTCGGGTTCAAGGATTCTCCGGGTATCAGCAAAGGGCTTGACGTAGTTTGCATGGAAAAGGAAGGGACCCCCTACAAACTGGAAATCCGGCACGATAGGTCTTCAGAATTGGGTCATACCATGGGCGGTGTTTCCAGCATGAGCTTCCGAGTCAACGACATTCGGGCTTCGGTCAGGAATCTGAAGGAAAAAGGGATCGGCTTTGTGGAGACTTGCCGCAAGAAAGACGGTGTGACTTACGCTTCCGTCAAGGATCCCAATGGTATAGAGATCGAGCTTTTTCAGCCTTGACGAGAAGATACAATGTTAGGATGCCACGCGGGTTCGTATGAAACGAACCCGCTTTTTGGTTTCAGAGAATGGCAAAATCCCTCTTGCGGCCCTTTGCCAAAGGGGGGTTATACCAATGCGCAATCAAGAGAGTGAGATCGGTTTCTTGGGTGCCACTGCTGGCTAGCCCAGCAGTGGTCTTTATCACTTGTTTGAACGCGCATTGGTATTAGAGCAGTTCTCGAAAGTTTTCGCGGAATGGCCGGCTGGAAGAAGCTGTCTTAAAACTCCGACCATTCAATAGGTATTATCCGGGTGAGGTGCGGCGTGAAAGCCTCGACCGATGGGATTCCCTCCGGTCATCCCATCCTACGTGCTGAGATTGCTTCGTCGTTTCACTCCTCGCAATGACGGGAAGGCAAAGCGTCATAGCGAGGGTGTAAATCCGAAGCAATCTCTATCGAGACGAGCGGGCTTGGTTTCAGCTGCGTACTAGGGAATCCGAAATTACTTTCGGGACCCACTATAATCTCCCTACTCGTACTCTTTCAGCTGCTGCACAATTTCTTCAAGGTCTTCTTTTTCGGGGGAAAAAGGGAAGTTTCTTATGGGCCCCCCCGGTTTTTCGTTTCCGTACGGACGATTGCACGCAACTCTACCATCGGGCCCGGGACATCCGGATGTCTCAAAGGGATCCCCACTGCGGAGGGCCTCAGCCAGTTCGGAGTCGGGGACGCCGAAGTCGAGCACTCTTCCCTTTTGATCGAATTCCATTTTATGTGCGCGTGTCAGGTCATTGTCGATCAGCCGGCGGGAGAGCTGTACGCGACGGTACGCGCCGAGGGGGGGAGAAGGATGATCCTCCATGACTGAGCCCTTTTCCGGGAAAAAGGAAAATAGATGTGTACATCCACCCAGGTTGCGTGCCCTGGAAATAGCCGAAACCATCTCCTGTTCCGTCTCACCAAGGCCGCATATGAGGTGTACCCCGGCCATACCTTCGCCGAACACTTCGAGGGCCTGTTCAAAGATCGTCCAGTATTTTTCCCATCTATGGGGTCCTCTAACAGGCTTTCCCCTGAACCGGTTGAAGATATCTTCGGTTGCCCCGTCAATTGCTACTCCGATTCGGTCCGCGCCTGCGTCCTTCATGGCAACAAGGTCATCCCTCTTGAGGAGCGTGGGAGAAATCAGCAAGGACGTTGCCAGGCCGGTCTCTTTGAAGACTCGACCACAGATTCTCAACACATCCTGCCTGCAACGGGGATGGGTGATCATTGAAACGCAGACTCTGCCCACATGGTCGGGCGCGCTCTGCAACCGCTCGATGACCTCATCCGTTGGATAGGCCTTCCACGCGACCCGAATGAACTTGCTGTCGGTCCGGTTTTCCCGGGCAAGACCGCAAAAGGAGCAGTTGGCCTTGCAGCCGTCCGCGTATGTAAGAAGGAGATTGACGCAGCGGAGTCGGGCGTTCCGGTGAAACCATCCCGGGGCAAATCCCAAAGTCATGGCCGCGGCCAAAGAGAGCCTCACGTGGTCAGGGCTTTCCGGATTAGGGACAGCCGTGGAACGGCTCTGCGCAAGTTGCATGTGTTTTCACCTCCGGCAATGCGAGGAAGGTCTATCCCGGGCATTGCTCCAAGGGATTTCAGTCGGTAGTAATTCCCGGGTTGAACGGCGCGCCTCCACGGGTCAGTGCCCCCGGTGGGATTCGACACTTGAAGGATGATGACTCACGAGGCCGGTATGTCCCAGTGAACAACAAGTCTGTTCGTAAGTTATTTGCAGCCCGCGTGCTTCAGCTTCGGCAATGGCCCGGTCAGATGGCAGGGCCAGCGAGTTAATGCCCGCGCGAACCGCGAGAAGATCCAGGTCCCGTCGGTACGCGCCGCGGGGTCGAGCGCATCCCAAGCCGGCCTCAAGATGCGGCAATTCCACCCTGGCCCGCGCAATGAACTTGGCAACGGTTTCCGGCGCAGGGGGGGCCACTGAGGCCATCGGCGTTCCCGAGGTCGGCATGAGCACTACCACGATGTACTTCTTGAGGGGATATTCCTTGAGAATTTCCAGCGCGCCCCGCTCTCCCGATTCCCGGCCGTAGTATATCCCAAAAAGGATGTGAGGGATGACTTCCAGGCCGGCTTCAGTCAACGAACTCATGGTCTCGTGTATGGACGCGATTCCACGGGGAAGATGGTACACTTCCCGCGCGGTCATATCGTCGCCGAGGACATCTACCAGGGCCTGATCCACCCCGGCTTGTTTCAACCCCTGAGCAATATGGGGATCTGTCTGCCCCGCGTGTACCGTCAACGTGAGATCGGTCTCATCCTTCAGTCGCCTGATAGCGGGAAGGAAATCTTTCCAGGGCAGCCGGCCCCGGGAATCGCACCCTCCTGTAATCAGCATGCCTGAGTCCCCCCGCGCCGCGGCCTCCATGCCGATCCGTATCAGGGATTCCCCATCAGGAGCCTGCGACATGGTTTTCAACAAAGATCCCTTGCAATGGTCGCAATCAAGATCACATCTGTTTCCGGTTATGGAAACCGCGCGGTATTTTCCTCTAGCTCCGTTGAACACAAACATTCCCGGCACGTGGACGCTGAGACCATAGCCGTGACGCTCCCGTGACAAAGCCCAAGCCTGGCCTAGGAGTGAGTCCAAATCATTGTTACTCAAATTCCAATTCCTTGCGGATTGCTTTCGGAATCGTTACGGTGATGCAAGCACTGTGACCGGAACGTGTCTCAAGGCGTTTCATTCGCTCAAGTCCGGCGGACCCGTTTTCTGTACTCCTTGAACGCGATCCAGGTCTGTTTGCAGGTCTTCTCGAAATCCTTGTCGTTCCAGTGCCTCATCATGACTTCTCTCTTTGAGAGCGCATGGTGGATCACGCCTTTGTATCTGCCTCTTGTTTCCTTCTCATAATCCATGAGGGCTTGCCGACTTCCTTGTTTCAGCGCGGTTACCGCGGCGCTCGCGGCGTCTCGGCCCGAGATGAGCGCCTGGGGAATTCCTGCTCCGGTAATGGGATGGGTGAGTCCTGCTGCATCGCCACAAAAAAGGACATTGCCGTTTATCAGGGTGTCTCGCATTCCTGAAACGGGAATCAGGCCGCCTGAACGCGCCAATATCCCGGGTCCGATCATTTCCGATTCACAGAGCATTTTCACCAGTTCGTCCAGTAAGGTGGCGGGGCTTGTCCGGTCTCCGGGAATCGCGCCCACACCGACGTTGGCTACGTTTCCTTTTGGAAAGAGCCAGCCATATCCGCCGACAATAGCCTGATTCAGGAAAATAAAGGTCCGGTCAAGAGGCCGCTTCAGAGGGGCCTCCACCTGGAGGCCCCGAAGCACATTGGGACGCTCCATACCGAGACAAGAGGCCACGGTTGACAGCGCGCCGTCCGCGGCTATGACCAACTCGGGGCGAACGGTCTGTTCTGTGCTACCGTGGCGGATGATCCACGAACCACTGTCGTATCCTACCAGGCGGGCAGCGGCTTGGACAAGAGCTCCTTTTGACGCGGCCTCCCGGGCGAGGTCCCTGTCGAAGCGCACCCTGTCGATTACAAATCCCGGGGACGGCTGCGTACTGTGAGTCCCGGAAACAGCCTGTTCCGTGAGCTTGGAGTCCAGTATGGTTGATTCCATGAATTCCACGGATTGAATCACGGATGACCGATCCAGGCCCAGTTCAGTGAAAACCTGCCTGGGGACGAACTCCCCGCAATGGGGTTGCTCACCTATCCTGACTTTGCTGTCGATGAGGACCGTTTCCGAGCCTTGGGCGGCCGCGATCGCGGCAGCACGGGCGCCGGCCGGGCCCGCGCCTACTACCAGGAGTTCAAATTTTGTCGGCAGCTGCATGTAGGCGTCTCAGGGTTTTCTCAATGAGCCTCATATTGAGGGATGTCTTGTTGTCAAAATTCCCTTTGTATGCTTGGGCGCCTTTGCCCAGATCGTAACAAGTAGTTGAATCCAGGTTGACGAGCACTCCTTTGGCCTTCACTTCCTCCATCTCGGTCTGATGCTTGGAATAGAACGCTTCGCAACAGGAACCCAGGTACATGCCGCTCTTGTCCGCACATCGGCTTCTGAGCACCTCTATGAGATGCTCAAAGCTCTGCACGGTTATGGGTTCCATACCCAATGAGCGGGCAAGATCGAAGCATTCCCCTATTTCACATTCTCCGCATTCATCGCACCCGGGGACGGAACGAAAAGGGCAACTGAGGTTCTTTGAACAATAGGGCAAGAGCAGCCATTTCAAGCGGTGACGACCAAGCTCATCAGGGTCCAGGTTCACAAGAAAGAGCTCGTTGACTTCACTGCGGGAGAAATCGTCTTTGAGCAGATTAAGTCGGTCACCGGCCGACGCCACTGCTTCCGCGACTTTTGCAGGCTCGATACCGAGAATCCTTCCATCATTTGTGCTGAAAAAGGAGATCACTGCTTCTCTCAAAGATTCCCCATCCACTCTTGTCCCCACAAGAGCGGCCTCCAGATCATGAATGAGACGTCCGGGAACCGCGAAGAAATCACCGACGATCAAGGCCTGTCTCACTCTGCGACCCCCGGGCGCCACCCAGAGGCGTACCCTGAGCGTACCGGCCGGGGTCTGGAGAATGGAAAGAATGGGTTCCCCTTCGCTATTTGGTCTGACGCGGCCGTTGATCCATTCCGGGCTGTTGAAGTAATCTATCTCCGTGTTGAGTCGATGCTCTTCCGCAGCGGTGAGGTTGCCGGGGATCAGCTTAATCCCAAGGCTCTCAGCAAACTCCAGTGCCAAGGCTTCCTTAATGGAGGCAAGCGAAGGAGTGGGGTCCAGGAGATCCGACAGGAAACAGATCCTGTCCAGCAGGGATTCGATTTCGCGCTTCTTGAGCTTTTCCACGGGTACGCGCAGTGCCTTGAGAAACCTTTCCACCTCATTGTCCAAGAGGAGCGTCCCCTGGAACATGAATGCTCCGGAAACCATTGTGCCGCCGGTACCGGAGATCTTTCTGCCGTTGACCTCAATGTCGTTGCGCGGTCGGAATGCGGCGGGAATACCCAAACGGGAGACACCGGTTGCCGCTGCAGTGCAAACCCTATGGAGGATGATCTCGTACGATCCTCGGAAGGGCTCACGGCCTGGAATGGCGAAAATCTCCCATCCCAGCGCGGACTCCTGAAAAAGAATGGCCCCTCCGCCGGTGATTCGGCGGTTGACATCAATCCCGTGAGCCCGGCAGTAGTCCAGCCTGATCTCCAGATTCACATCCTGGTTAAAACCGACCAACGCTGCTGCTGGTGTGAATTGCAGGAATCTAAGAGTTGGCGGACTCTCGCCCGCGGCAACTTCTTCCAGGACAATCCTATCCAGGGCCATGTTGGCCGCGGCAGAGAGCTTGCCCGTGTCGAGGACTCGGAATTCTTTCAAGCCTTATCACCTGTACGTCTGATACCAATGCGCTCTCAAAGAGGGAACATATGGCTCAAGTCCGGAAGGGAGAAATCCCCCCTGCCCCCTTTGCTAAAGGGGGGTGGTTCGGGTCCCCCCCTTTGAAAAAGGGGGGTTAGGGGGGATTTCTCCCGCTCACTCATGGCTCTCGCTTGACCACACGTCAAATATTTGAACGCGCATTGGTATGAAACGCGCCGGCATCAGGGCAACCATGAAAGCCATCCCTTTTTGGGGCATGAGCCTTGATTGAGGTTCCCCGGAATCGCATGCTGAGGATCACGGTCACTTCCCATCAAAGGATTTCACTCGAGGCGCTGCGTGGATCGGCCCGTCCAGCAAGCCCAGCGCGGCCTCCCTGACGGCCTCGGACAGCGTAGGATGCGGATGAATAGTGTCCGCTATATCTGACGCGGTCATTCCCGACCGGATGGCGAGCGTCATTTCGGTTATGAGTTCTGAGACATGGGGGCCCATGAAATGCGCGCCTATTATGGCCCGCGTCTCTGTATCCTCGATCAACTTGAGCCAACCGCGAGCCTCTCCCATGGCCTGAGCTTTGCCACTAGCGGCGAGCGCAAAGGTGCTGGTGCGGAAGGCTCGATTGGAAGCCTTAGCCTGCTCCTGGGTCAGGCCGACCCAGGCGATCTGGGGAGACGTGAAAACGCAGGCAGGCGCCATTTCATCGTCAACGGACCTCTGCCGCCCCGCGATGTTTTCAGCCGCGATCTCTCCATGGTGCGCTGCTACGTGAGCCAACATTTTCCTGCCCGTCACGTCGCCGATCGCGTAAATACCTTCGACCGCTGTACGCAGAAACCCGTCCACCCTTACAGCGCGATGTTCCACTGCAATTCCAAGCTCATCCAATTCCGTTTGGTGGAAATTAGGAACCCGGCCGGTGGCCATCAGCACCAGATCCGCGTCCGCTGTTTTTTCCTTTTCCCTTTTCTCATAGACCACCCGCAACAGATGCCCCACCTTTTCTATGCAAAGGACCTTTGCCGCTGTCTCGGTGATCACTCCACGACCCGGGAGCAAGCTGGAATATCTTTTTGCCATGTCCGAATCCACTTCAAAAAGGATTCTCGGCAGGGCCTCAAAAACCGTGACTCGCGTGCCAAGTCCTGAAAAGATGGCCGCGAATTCCTGCCCAATTATTCCGCCACCTATTATGATCAGCTTTTCAGGTAGTTTTTCCAGATTCAGGATATGCCTGGTTGTGACGACTCCCGGCAGCTCCTTGCCGGGTATCGGAGGCGCCCATGATCTAGAACCGGTGGCAATCACAATGTTGCGAGCCTTGATTGCGGCTTTACCGTCCAGTTCAATGTGTCCCGGTTCCCTGATCCGAGCCCGGCCGAATATGAGAGCCACACCCGTGGACGCGAGCAGCTTCTCAAGGTTTCCGACAAGAGCGTCCACTACAGCGGTCTTGCGTGTCATGAGTGAGGAGAACGCTATTGGAGGAACATGGTCGATTATCCCTTCCTTTGCCGCGCGGCGCATCCATCGTATGCCTTCGAGGTCGGACAACAAGGCCTTGGTGGGAATGCAACCGCGGTTAAGACAAACGCCTCCTACGCGCTCCTTTTCCAGGAGGGCCACAGTGAGGCCCAGCTGACGAGCCCGGAGCGCGGCGGAGTATCCACCCGGTCCTCCGCCGATGACAGCCAAATCGTAAGTTTCACTCATTTTTCATATTCAAATGCGACACAAAGCACACCGAGAAGGCATGTCTTGGATGACGCGATTTCCGGTGCGCAATTGTTCACATTTAGGGGCACGCTGTCTGAGTCGGATCGCTCCCGATCTATTTCTTCGGTGCGGGCGGGGGCTTCTTCGGTCCGGCCGAGGTTTGCGATGCGTCGAGCGCCTTGGTGACCTCTTGGGTAAGGTCGGGCATGCCCTCGGAGTAAAGCACTGACTCGCCGTGAAGCACGAGATTGACGCCCTTCTCCTTTGCCTTTGCGTTGATTATCTGCCGGATCTGAATCCTGAAGCTGTTCCGAAGGGACTTGGTCTGGAATCCCATCTTGACTCTGAAGGCTTCCCTTTCATTGGAAAGTTTTTCGCTCGTGGCCTGGAGCTGCTTCTGCAGGTTCTCAACTTCCTCTTTTTTCAGAGAATCTTTTCCTGTCGCCAGCTTGGTCCTGATCCCCTTGATTTCTTCGGAGATGCCCCTGATTCTGGCTGAGGCGTCTATTCTCATTTTGTCGAACTTCTGTCCGGCTGCCTTGACGTATACCGAGTTCGTGTACACGTCTTTCAAGTTGACCGTCGCGGCCTTGAGATCGGCCGCACCTATTACGGGGGGGACAAGAGCAGACAAGGAAACACATAGAAAGGTCAGTCCGGCTATTGTCAGCAAGCTGCGCGTTTTCATTCACGGCTCCTTTCGTTGTAATCTTGCATGGCACCATAGTGCATGCGCTGGAGAGTGTCTATGGGGAAATGGCGCTTTTACCGGAGAGGGATTGATTCGGGAATGGGACTTCCTCAGTTGGGGTGACCGTGCCCCGGCAACCATTGAAAAGCCCGGATTCCGGGGCAGGCTCTGGGAATGACGGTTCGTTCAGCTCCGTAGGATGCGGTGACCAAAGGGAACCGCATGGTTCGTGTCGTTTCTCGACCGATGCGGTTCGCTGTGCTCTGCTCATCCTAAGCAGATACGTGACCGAGCTTACGAATTGGATTACTTAGTCGCGACCGATTTTTCTTTCGATTCTGGCCAGACGCCGATCAATTGAGGCAAGTGCAGACATGATCTTTTCAAGTACAGCGGGCAAATGCGCGACATCGAAATGCGGTCTCCGGCGGGGCTGCTGTTCAGGGACTTTGAGATGAGCGGTTTCTCCCACTTCCAGGCGTTCGAGGTCTTCTTCATCCACCAACAGGCTCGGGGGCTGCAGATCCGGATGCGCGGGAGGCTCTTGCGCTTCGGCCGGTCCTTGCGCGTCGGGAGATTCAGCCTTGGACTTCTTTGTGAGAACTTTTGAGAAGACCTTGAAGAATTCGGAAGGGGGCTCATTGTAGTCCTGCTGTTCGGCCTCCTTGGCCAGTTGTGCGTTCGCGGCCTGTGTGGGCCCGAGCCCGGGAGCACCCCGGAAGAACGTGTTGAATTCTTCCTTGGTAAGTTGTCGCTCCCTGTACAGCGGGAGCAGCATCATAGCGATCTCTTCGTTCGAGGACCGGTACTGCTTGACTAGCTGTTCCTTTGTGCGGCCCGCTCTGATGGCGGTCAAGAGTTCACCCGGACTTATCTTGTCTTCCAGTTTAGCCATGGGAATGTCTCCAGGGGAATGATCTTGACAAATAATATAGTATGAGGCCAGTTAAATCAACGCGAAGCAGCGGAGTGATCCCGGGAGAGGTTTCCGGAGTCGACGGAAGTGCTGCGCGCAGGAAGAGACCGGCATCCTGAGGTGGTCCCTATGGGAAGTGTGTACTGGGGGCGTCTCCGGGGATGAAATCCGACCGGAGGTGGGTTACGAGTGGCAGGAGATCTGCCGACCAAAGATACGAAAGCGAGATGAGCATGGCGGGAAGAAACCGGAAGTACAAGGGCCTCGTTTCCTCGGACTGGAGCGAATGTCTTTCGCCCAACGGCCCCTTTGATCCCATATCCTTTGTTTATCCTGATCTGGAGCCCGAATTGCGTGACACATTCAGGCGATATACAGGTAATGAGATCTCGCTGACCGACGCGGCGCGGAGCATTGTGGAATTGATGCCTTCGCCTCCAACAAAGGAAGAAATGGATGAATACCTTGATAAATCATTCCAGACCTACAGTGGAGTGCCGGAACTGATCGAATGGTGTCTGAGCCGGGGAATCCTCTTTATGATCAACACCACGGGAACACAGGGTTATTTTCAACGGTGCATAGGCAAAGGGCTGCTGCCCGAGGTTCCAATTGTGGCTGCAAATCCAATGATCAGGTTTCCCGGGGCCGGTGATGGTGTGCGCTACACGAATCAGGTTCTGGAAATAGACGACAAGCCACGATGTTCTGAGGCGGTGATGAATGCACGGGGGGCGCGCCCGGGAAATGTGGTGGTGATGGGAGACAGTGGAGGAGATGGGCCTCACTTCGAGTGGGGGGCCCGATCAGGGGCCTACCTGGTGGGCAGCATGACCAAACCTTCGTTGGCCGCGTACTGTGAAACCCACGGCATAGAAATCAACAAGCGGTTTGGGGTTTCTTACTCTCAGGGAGAAACCAGGGATCTTGATAAGGAAATGGCCGTTGATTTCATGGATCTGGCGGATCTTTTTGGGCAGGCTCTTGATCTGTGAACTCGGTTCCTATTTGCGTCGACAAAGATGGGATGGCGCGCAGGAATTCATTTCCACTTGTTTGAAAGCGCATTTGGATGACAAGCCAAGGAGTCGAAATGACGGATGTGCATCACGGTGATGTCGTGCGTACAGGAGGTCGATCATGGTTCAAGGACCGGGAATGATTTGGAGGCCAAGGGTATTGACGGTCATCTTCGCGATAGCTTTTTTCGCGGATGTGACGCCGGTGTCGGCCGAGGATTTCCGATTCGCTGTCTTGTGCGACAGTAGGGCGCATGCCGAGGCGAAAACATGTTCCAAGGGCGTTTCAGCGGTGCTCAAGGTCATGGTGCAAGACATCGTGGCGCGCAGTGAGTCGGCGGGGATAAAACTTGTGCTCTTCCCCGGAGACCTCATCTTGGGGCTTTGGAAAAAGAACCGGGAGTCTGTGGCGGAGTGCAATAGGGTTGCTCTTGAGGAGTGGCGCAAGACAATGCAACCGCTTGTGGACAATGGCATGAAGGTGAGAGTCACCGCGGGCAATCATGAGGCCGGAGTGGCGTTGATCACCGGAGTAAGGCAGGACAAGTGCAAGAAGAACGATGATGAAGAGATGAATCCGGCTTCCGGCGGTGGTGAGATGAAACGGACTTTTCGCGCAAAATCCTCGCGCGTCTGTGGTGGTTATTCTCATCAGTACCTCCCCAAACGGGAAAACTTCGAGGTGTTTAGGACAGTGTTGGCCGAGATGCTGGAACCCGGCGCTGATCCTGGACTGGGCATGGGTCTAACCTATTCCTTTGATCAAGGTCCTTGTCACTTCGCGGTCCTGAACGCGTACACTATGTTCGAGAACAACTCCTTTTCCAACGGGGCCTTGCAGTGGTTGGATTGTGATCTGGGAGACGCCCGGGAGCGGGGAAAGCTATTGTTCGTCGCCTCACATCCTCCTGCGTTCCCTGGTTCCAAGCACATGCGGGATTCCCTGCCCTTTTTCGATCCTGATTACAGTTGCGAGAATTATTCGGGAATCGATCGCAGAAAGGAAAGGGACCGGTTCTGGAACATCCTGAAAAAGCATAATGTGGTCGCATACTTCTGCGGGCACGAACACAATATGCAAGTCCAGCGCGTCAAGGGAGTGTGGCAGGTGGTGGCCGGTGGAGTCACTGAGAAACTCAAGCCCTTGAACGGCGCGCCTGAAGATCCGCGGCCGAACACAATTCTGTACAATGGCTTGCTGCAAAACCCCAGGGCTTCGGTAATATGGCCTTGGAATCAGACCAAGAAAGCGTACTGGGGTTGGTGCATGGTCAGTGTCAGCGCTGAGACCAACAGAACCACTATGCAGGTGTTCGGATCGGCCGAACGTCCGAAAGAGCCCGAGGATTTGAGTCTTCTGAAAACCTTTGTATTGCGGGGCCATAGAAGAAAGGCAAGCCCGGGCGGCAAGTGACGGTATGAGAGATCTCAAGGCCCATAGGAGCGACTCGGCCGAGCGGTCAGCCCTCTTCATAGTGTTTGAAGGGATCGACGGTTCGGGGAAGTCCACGCAGGCCCGGATGCTGCACCATTGGATGAAACAGAGCGGTAAGCCGGCACTTCTCACCGCGGAGCCGTCTGACGGCCCCATAGGGCGTCGTATTCGGTCTCTGAAGGAGCGCGCAGGGCCGGAGGAAGAGGCCGAACTGTTTGCCCTGGACCGCCGGGATCATGTTGAACGAACAATAGTGCCCGCATTGAGGCAGGGCACCACAGTAATATGCGACCGGTACGTCCATTCCTCGATCGCGTACCAGGGCGCGCGCGGGATCGACGCGCAAGCAATTCGGGCCCGCAACAACAGCTTTGCCATAGGGCCGGACACGGTCTTCCTGCTCGAAGTGCCGGTGGATACGGGCCTGTCCAGGATAGCATCCGGCCGAGGGCCGGAATTCTCTTTGTTCGAGATCCGAGGGGAACTGGAGACGGTGGCGGCAATCTACAGCGATCTGGAGGATCCCGTTATAGTCCGGATAGACGGAACAGGACCGCGGGAACAGGTGCATGCGCAAGTTGTCCGGTATGTGGAGAAACTCGGACGCGCGCGTGAATGACAAAGGAAGTAGGCCTTGCGTGCCGCGAAGGCAAGCCGCGACATTGCAAAACAATGGGTTCTTCCGGGAAGCCGGATGGGGGGCCTGGGGCGTCGGACCACAGGGTTGCCTTGAAACAACTTCATGAACATCTCACAACACATTGACAAAGAGAGGGTTTTTCTGGTATGATTCGCGCGGATGTTGCTGGAAAATTGGTCCCGAGGAGTCACTATGCGTAGCAGCTTGTTCGTAGTAGCGTTGGTTGTGGCCGGAATGCTGGTATTCTGGGCGTGCGCGGATTCGCGGGCCGCGGATTACAATAACCGCTTCATCCCCAATTATCCCCCGGGCTATTATGGAATGTGGTACAACGCGGAGAAATTCTATAATAGAAAGACGGGCCCGGACAATAGGATAGTAGAGACCTATCGTTGGGATCGGTACATGGCCCGGGTGACGGGTGTGGAGTTTCCGTGGTATCCGATCCCATTTGGATGGGAATATGGAACCGGCCGCACGTTCAATCTTCCCAATTACAACTCCAACGATTGGAATTAGTCCACGGTCGGAAACCGCGCTGAGGAATCAAGAGCAAAAGATCACCGCGCTCGGTCGTTTCAATGGTCTCCGGCGTGCGGCCCCAAGGCTTTGCCGGGACTTCTCACGTCGCACGAAAACAATCTGATTGCACAAGCCCTGGTTTGCTCATAAGATGGTCTTGGGAGCGGACTCAGGGGAGGGGGAAGTTGGCGGAGAGACAGGGATTCGAACCCTGGGAACACCTTGTGGGCATTCACGCGATTTCCAGTCGCGCCCCTTCAGCCACTCGGGCATCTCTCCTGAGGAATTCTCGCTGGATAGTAAACCACCATGGAGATTCGGGTCAAGGAGAATCCACAATGGGATCACCGCGTGCAGGTGAACACGGGTCAGGCTTTATAGCAGTGGCAGGTCGCCCCAACGTGGGAAAGTCTACCCTGGTCAACCGGATAGTAGGGCAAGATCTGTGCATTGTTACGCCGAAGGCCCAGACCACGAGACACAGGATCACCGCGATGCACAACATGCCCAACGCGCAGATGATTCTCTTGGACACCCCGGGGATTCACAAGGCGGAGACCCCACTGAACCGGTCTATGGTTGAAGCCGCGGTGGACACCTTGAGCAATGTGGACGGTATTCTCTTTCTTACAACCCCATCTAAGAAGATCCACGAGCAAGACCTGAGAATCATCGATCTGCTGAAGCGTGGGAAAACCCCGGCAATCCTGGGCATTAACAAGATTGATACTATAGCTCCTCCTGCGCTTCTACCTATGATGGAGAATTATTCTCAGCTTCATTCTTTCGAGGAGATCATTCCTATCAGCGCTCTTTTGGGTTCCGGAGTGGATGAACTGGTTGACGCGCTTGTCAAACTACTGCCCATTGGGCCGCCGCTCTATCCGCCGGACGATGTGAGCGACCTGCCCGTCAAATTTTTCATTTCCGAGATTATTCGGGAGCAGGTTATCAAGCTCACGCAGCAAGAGATCCCTTACAAGACTACTGTGGTCGTGGAATCATTCAAGGAGAGAGGGAATTCAGTGCTGATCCAGGCAGACATTCACGCTGAACGGGACAGCCAGAAAAAGATCCTCGTAGGAAGGCGAGGCCAAATGATCAAACGGATCGGAATTGCAGCCCGGGAAAAGATAGAAGAGTTCCTGGAGTGTCGGGTACGACTGGAACTCTTTGTGAAGATTACCCCACACTGGAGCCGAAATCCCAGAATGCTCAAAGAATTCGGATACAGGTAAATGGATAAGTGTCGTGTGGATGAGGGGTGACCTGGACAGGGGGTTCATGGAGGACGTGTGTCGGGGGGGATGGTGACCAGTAGGAGTTCGGCAAGTTCCTGGAACGTGGGAGCCAGGTCCGAGTGAGTCCAAGCCGGTGATGATCGAACAGTGCGAAGCAGAATTGCCTGGGCTTCCGCCAATTCAGGCTGGATTTCCCTGTCCTTACAGAGGTTGAGTAGAGACCGTATTTCCTTGAGGAGCGTTTCCTGTAGTGGGTCTTCCTCGACTTGACGGAGGAGGAACAGGATTCTCGCTCGGATCAGGTTTTCTGCCGAAGCCACGTCAGGGGAAATATTCCAAGAGTTCAATCGTTCAGTGAGAATATCGAAGTTTACGGGCATCGAGGGGCAGAGGATCTCTTCGATTTGCGCGTTCAGCGATCGCTTTAGGGCAAAGCGGGCAGCGGCGATGAAGTGCGCTGGAGGGCTGAGAGCATTATTCTCGGTGAAGCGCGGGATTTCTTCGGTTTTCTGGTGAAAGGCCTGGAACGGATCATGGGTGTCCTTGAACCTGCGGGACATGATGAGATTCATCGCTTCAGCGGCTTGTTCCACGAACAGATCGCTCAGGGAGTACCGGTTTCGGCCAAACATTCGGTCCATGAGGCGGATCATCTCAGAAGGGGATTTGAGGGCTATGCGGCCGAAAAGATCGCTCCTGATCCGGTCATACTCGGCCCTTCCCTGGAATTCCATTATGTAACAGCGGAGATCGGCCCCGGTTGGCAATAGGGCCGCGTACACGAAGTGGGCGCGGTCGGTGGTGGCCCGATCGAACACCGTCATTTGGCCGAAACAAACGCGGGCCAAAGAGGATTCCTGTTTCACCGGGTCTGATATCTGTATTTCCGAAGAATAGAGTGTTCGGATGCGCTGTGGATCCAGGAAGAGCGTGGAGACCGCGGCATTCGCTGCGATCCTGGGAAGATCCGCTATGAGCGGGGCAATTCGATTCTGGAACACTTGAGCGCCGGATAGGTGCGGTGGGAGATTGCTTTGAGCCTGAGACAAGAGCGCGTGGAAATCGCGGTCGAGTGTCCGGTCGAACGGGGCCACCAACTGCAACACACGAGCGGCATACCGGAGGATCTGGAGGGGCTCGATCCCCGCTATGTCGTCGAAAAACCAGCCGCAACTGGTGTACATGAGCATGGCATCCTTTTGCGCCTCCAGGAGCTTCAGTACAATGACCGACTGGTCCGTATCCATCCCCCCCGCGGCGTTTTGGGCGAGAAAGGCCTGGACGTTGTCGTGATGCTGGAGGATGACCTTGATGTAAGCGTTGCGCGCGGCCCAAGGGTCATTTAGCAGGGGCCCGGTCGTCTCCTCGAAGATCCGGGCCGCGCGGTCCCGAAGGAGATCCAGCGCTTTTCTGAGGGGAGTGCGCCATTCTTGATTCCAGTCAGGTCGCGGTGTAAGGCAGCACCCACAGTCCTCGGACCAGCGACCGACCCCGTGCGCGCAGCTCCACGAGGAATTCTCCACGATTTTGGCCTGTGCGGAAGGGGGATGTTTTTCCAAGTATTCGCCGTAGTTGGTGAGGAGGACATCCGGTTCGTTCCGGAGATCCACGATCATCCGGGCCAGAGCCATTTCTCCAAATCTGTGGTGATGGCCAAACGACTCACCGTCTGTAGCAACGTTCACCAATTGACTCCAGGGTCTATCCTGAGAGAAGGCTGAAACGAGCCGGGACTTGAAGTCATCGCCGTTATCGAGAAGACGCTCGAACGCGATGGCGTGTGATATGGGGCCATGATAGAAAAAGAGCGCAATTGAACGGCCCTGTGAAAGTTCGCAAGAATAGGCTCGGGTGGGATCGATGGTCGCGGGGTTCAGGTCGGTCCATTCGTCATCTTCGGAAATCCGGAAGCCTGCGGCCTGACTTGGCGCAAGAATAGTGAACCGAATTCCGTGGTCCGCAAGGAGTTCCAGTGTTTCCATGTCCACAGCTGTTTCCGGAAGCCACATTCCTTCCGGCTCCCGGCAGAATCGCGTGCGAAAGTCTTCCGTTCCCCACACAATTTGAGTGAGCTTGTCTCTGGTGGAAGCCAAAGGCATGATCATATGATTATACGCCTGTGCGATAGCGTTGCCATGACCCGATCGCGCTGCTCGGCTCAACGCATCGGCCTGGAGGATAGATTCGTAGGTGGGGGGGGCGTGCCTTTGCAGCCAGGACAACAGGGTGGGCCCTACGTTGAAACTCAAGTGTTCATAGTTATTGAGAAGATCGGCCAGGCGTCCGTGATCGTCAAGGATCCTGGCGTTGGCATTGGCTGTGTAGCATTCCTCCGCCACTCTTTCGTTCCAGTCATGGAAAGGGTCGGCTGATGGCTGAATCTCTATGTGGTCAAGCCAAGGGTTCTCTCGCGGTGGTTGGTAGAAATGGCCGTGTATGCACACGTAGCGTTTGCGTCGATTGGTCATGTAGGTTCCTATAGAAGTCCCTTTGTCTTGCGCGCAGCGCTCGGGTCTACGTATGGGGGAGGTTTGGAGGGGGGAGGCGAGTCGCCGCCTCCAAACCTCACGGGGCGTAAAACCACTTCAAGCCCGGTGAACCATTAGGATTCGCCGGAGTAGGACGGGCATGTTGCCGGTCCTACAAGCTCGAACAGGACCAGGAGAGCAAGAGGAACTTACCACAGAGGGCGCAGACAACACAGGAAAGAGATGAGAATCATGGAAAGGAGCCGGACTCTCAGGTCCTTGGGGGGGGGCCGGGAGCGCCGCTGAGACCGACACAATACCTGAGGAAAAGGCAATATCATATTGAAACGACAAGACAAGGGATGTGGTGTCGGCGCAAAGGGTGCTTGATTTCTGCGAGAGATGATAATATGATAAGGATTGATAGAAGCTTAAGAGGCGGGAAAATGGGAATACTGGAACTGGTCGGAAATACGCCGCTTGTGGCCATAAAGTACCCGAACGGGTCCGGGAGCGTGCGGATTCTGGGGAAATTGGAGGGGAATAACCCGGGCGGTTCGGTCAAGGATCGCATCGCAAAATACATGATCAAAAAGGCCGAGGAGGATGGACGTCTTTCTCGGGACAAGATTATTCTTGAACCGACCTCCGGGAACACCGGGATCGGGCTGTCTATGGTGGCGGCAACCAAGGGATATCGGTGCCTTCTTACCATGCCGCAGTGCGTGAGCGACGAAAGACGCAATACGCTGAAGGCCTTTGGAGCAGACCTTGAAATCACTGAGGGGTGCGAATCAACGGATGGGGCGATTCGACGGGCGCACGAGATTTTTGAGTCGGACCCCGATAAGTATTTCATGCCGAATCAGTTCGAAAATCCGGTAAACATGGAAGCGCACTATATGACCACCGGAGTGGAGATCCTGGAGCAGACGAACGGAGACGTTGATGTGTTCGTCGCGGGGATGGGAACTACCGGTACTCTAATGGGCGTCTCGCGGCGCTTGAAGGAGCGCAATCCCGGAATTCGTGTTGTTGGCGTTGAACCGGTGGAGGGACACGCGATCCAGGGTCTGAAGAACATGACAGAGTCAATGGTGCCGAAAATCTTCGACAGGAGTAGGCTCGATGAAATTGTCCAGGTAAATGACGATCAGGCCTATGATACAACCCGATGGTTGGCTGTGACACAGGGAATCTTTGTGGGGATGAGTGGCGGAGCCGCGGTCTATGTCGCGATCAAAGTGGCTAATGATATGTCTGATGGGACTGTCGTAGTTGTGCTGCCTGACCGTGGAGACAGGTACCTGAGCACAACTCTGTTCAAGTCTATCTGCGCGAAGTGCCCTCCCTGATGCGTTCCGGGTCTTGGGGACACAAGTCTTGGGGACACAAGCGGATCAGGAAGTGCATCTAGAAGAATTCAAAGCAGTCGGCAGGCGGGACCTTGGTCTCGTCAAAATAAAAGGTCTTGACGCCGGTCTGATCGGGCAAAGAGAATTTGATAGTGTTTCTTGCTTTCGATCTTAAGAGAGGTGAGGATCGGAGCAGCCTGAAGCTGAGAATCGTACCCCTGTCGTAAACTGGCTGCGCCTCGACAACCGTGCCGTTGACCGTCCAAACAGGGCGCGGAATAAAGAAAGAATATACCGGATAACGACCCAAAACCTCGAAATGGGGGGCCAGGTATCCACCTCTGTCACGGCATACTTTGACAGTTGCAATCTTCCACTTTTGTGAGACCGAGGCAGAATGGGCCCAGGGGAGGAACCAGAATCCCTGAAGCAAGGAAGCCGTGAACAGAACGGCGATGAGAAGGCGGGTCGGTTTCATGATGTCAGGCGCTGATCTCCCATTTAGACGCGGTCTGGATAACTATATACCCGAAATCCTTTGGAAAGACAAGGGAATTTATGCTTGCTGATTGACTGCGTTCAGAGATGCGAGTAAAATCTTTTTGTTTGTTTGCGGGAGGCCCTTATGACAACAAGGATCGCGATTAACGGATTCGGACGTGTCGGACGAACGGTAATGCGGAGCGCGTTCGCAAAGCCGGGAGTGGACGTGGTGGCCGTCAATGACATGATGGACCCGAAAATGATGGCTTTTCTTTTCAAACGAGACTCGGTTCACGGGACGTTCGAGGGGAGTGTGGATTTCTCGGATGAAGCCTTGAAAGTGGACGGTCGAGAGATTCCCGCACTGAGGATCACTGACGACTTGCTGAATCTCCCCTGGAAAGACCTGGATGTTGACATAGTATTGGAGTGTACGGGAATCTTCAGGGACCGTGAGAGCGCAGGGAAGCACATACGAGCAGGGGCGAAGAAGGTCATCATCTCAGCCCCGGGCAAGAAAGTGGACGCAACGTTGGTGTTGGGCGTCAACGATGAAACGTACGACCCTGCCAATCATCACGTTGTTTCCAACGCTTCGTGTACTACTAACTGCTTGGCCCCGGTTGCAAAGGTTTTGTTCGATGAGTTCGGTCTGGAGCGAGGCCTGATGACCACGATCCACGCGTACACGATGGATCAGAGCCTTTTGGACACCGCGCACAAGGACTATCGAAGGGCGCGGGCCGCGGCGATAAATATGATTCCTACCACCACGGGAGCGGCCACAGCGGTGGGTCAGGTTATACCCGAGCTCGCGGGAAAGCTGGACGGCATGGCCATAAGGGTTCCAACTCCGAACGTTTCGCTCGTGGACCTCACGGTCACCCTTGGCCGGGGAGCCTCGGTGGAGGAGGTCAATGCTGCCATGAAGCGGGCCGCGGAAGGACGCATGAAGGGTATTCTCCAGTACAGCGATGAACCCCTGGTGAGCATTGATTTTGTAAGCAGCGAATATTCCTGCATCTTCGATGCCCCCTCCACATTTAGTCTAGGGGGAGACATGGTCAAAGTCCTGTCTTGGTACGATAATGAATCCGGCTATTCGGCCAGGATGGTAGACCTTGCAATGTTGATGGGGGAAAAGATGATTTGAGTTGGGTAGGTCGGTGGAAGGCCTATTCTCCCAGGTCGGACCGGGCATATAAGGATTGACATTCGAACGGAAAGAAGCTTCCGTTTTTGGTTTGAGACTGACTCGCAGGAGCGTTGAAGATGTCCCCGAAAAGCGTTGAAGATGTCGATGTCCGAGGGAAGCGAGTCTTTTGTAGGGTCGATTTCAATGTTCCTCTGGGCGAGTCGGGAGAGGTGGAGGATGACACCAGGATTCGCAGGTCGATCCCTACAATCATTGATGTGACCGGTCGGGGCGGAAAGTGCATTCTTGCGTCTCATTTGGGTAGACCGAAGGGAGAGAGGAAGCCTGAGATGAGCCTGAGGCCGGTAGCTGCTCGGCTGGGAGCGCTTCTTGGAACAGAAGTCGGATTCTCGGAGGATTGCGTAGGGGAAAAGGCCCGGAACGCAGTAGGACAGCTTTCAGGCGGAGATGTGTTGGTCTTGGAGAACCTGCGGTTTCATGCCGAGGAGACCGCGAACGATCCAGGGTTTGCCGAGGATCTGGCAGCACTCACTGATGTGTACGTGAATGATGCTTTCGGGACCGCGCACAGGGCTCACGCGTCAACGGTCGGAGTAGCGGCCCTGGTGGATGAAAAGGCAGCGGGCCTGTTGCTCAAGGATGAGCTGGAGAATCTGGGTCGGGCGTTGTCAAATCCTGAGAAGCCCGTAGTCGGTATTTTTGGAGGGGCCAAGGTATCTGATAAATTGGGAGTCTTGCTGAATTTGCTGGACCGCATGGACACTGTGTTGATAGGCGGAGGAATGGCCAACACTTTTCTCAGGGCCCAAGGCCTGAACATGGGTAGTTCCAAGATGGAACAAGGGATGATCGAAACCGCGGAAGAGATTTTGGAGGCCGCGAAAAAGGCGGGATGTTCCCTGGTTCTCCCCGTGGATCTGGTGGTCGCGGACAGGATGGAGGCTGGTGCGAGTACTAGCGTGGTGGGAGCCGACGGAGTAGGGGCTGGACAGATGGCCCTTGACATCGGACCGAAGACGGCAGATCTTTTCAAGGCGAGCATCGCAGGAGCAGGAACGATTGTGTGGAACGGTCCAATGGGCGTATTCGAGATGGAGGGCTTCGCGTCAGGTACGCGCAGTGTGGCTAGCGCCGTGGGGAGCGCGTCCGGGTTCAGTGTTGTGGGTGGTGGCGACACGGTGAGGGCCGTCAAAGAGGCGGGCGTGGAATCGCAGGTGTCGTACATTTCTACTGGTGGTGGCGCGTTCATGGAATTCATGGAAGGGAAAACGCTCCCTGGTGTGGCGGCTCTTTAAACGTAGCGCGGTGCTTGGGATCGATCGAGACCACGCATTCCGCTGAGGCCTTGGGAGAGGAAATAGGTTCATGTCAGAACGGAAGTCGATCATTGCCGGCAATTGGAAAATGCACAAGACCGCGGTGGAGACCCGAGAACTGGTAAAGGAACTGCGTGCGGGTCTGGGATCTGTGGACCTCAAGTGTGAGGTGATCATTGCGCCCCCTTTTACCTCCCTGCCGGCCGCGATTGAAGCGGCTGACGGATCGGCAATTCGAGTGGCCGCGCAGAATCTTTACTGGGCGGATGAGGGAGCGTTCACGGGAGAGGTGTCCGGGGGGATGATCAGGGATGCCGGGTGTGGGCACGTTATTGTGGGACATTCCGAGAGGAGACAGTACTTTGGTGAGACTGACTCTACGGTGAATCAACGAATAGGAGCGGCTTTGGGACACGATCTGGTTCCCATATTTTGCGTAGGTGAGAGCATTGAAGAGAGGGAAGGCGGCCGAACCTTCGATGTGGTGAAGGAGCAACTTGGTAAAGGACTGGAAGGTGTCGCGATATCGGATTCAAGTCAGTTGGTTGTTGCGTATGAGCCGGTATGGTGTATTGGGACCGGCCGGACCGCGACACCGGAGATGGCGGAGGAAGTACACGCATTCATTAGAGGAGAGTTGAGGAATAAACTCGCGGATCAGGTTGCGGATGGTGTGCGGATACTATACGGTGGGAGCGTGAAGTCTACGAACGCCCGTGAATTGTTGTCGTGCAGGAACATTGACGGCGCGTTGGTGGGCGGGGCGTCGCTGAAAGCCGGTGAGTTCCTGGGCATCATTGACGCGGCCAAGTAGCTGGACTGAGAGGTAAGCAGGGATGTTTTTGGCACTGATCTTAACGATACACATAGTAGTCTGTTTGACGCTAATTCTTATGATTCTCTTGCAGTCGGGCAAGGGCGCCGACATTGGCGCTGTGTTCGGGGGGGGATCGAGTCAGACTGTTTTCGGGAGCGCGGGACCGGGGACTTTTCTCAGCAAGCTGACGATTGCCGCCGCGGTGATATTCATGGTGACGTCGATCACTTTGACATATTTCTCAGGGCCTACGGTGACAACGGGCAAGTCTATTCTCGACGGGGAATCAGTGCCCGCGGTGCCGGTGCAAGGACCTTCGCCGGTAAAGTCGGATGCGCCCGTGGGTGACAAGACCGTACCCGGAGGGGCTGAAGCGCCCACCGCGCCCAAATAGATCGCTAACATCTGAAAATCACATGGGAAGGGAGCCCAATGTTTCACGTGAAACATTGGGCTCCCTTTTGTGCAAAGCCATGTGGCCTCCGCTGAGTCCGTGCCCCCAGTCCACCACCCAGACTATATGGCAGTTATCGAGATACTTATAGTCCGTAGCGGCTCGCCGGGGGTGGGTGCTTCGAGAAAGGTCTTGGGTTCTTGCTTTGCACGGGGACACGCGGATATCGAGGGATGGGCCTACTTGGTCGAAGAACGCATATATCGAAGAGAACCTATTCACACCACGTCGAGTGGGTCCTGCCCTTCACAATCCTTCCGGGGTCCGCATCCTGGCGCGGCCCAAAGCCAAGGCCCCACGCTTGCTGTGCCTCACCTCGAACGATAACACTATCACTCCCGAGCGGTCTCGGGCCGCAAGTGTGCAATCCAGTACCAAGGTGTCATCTTGATAGGCAGGCGCCAGGTAGCTGATCGTAATACCACTCATCCCATAGCCTGCCGCCATCTGACTGAGAGCATGGCCCACGAATCCGGAAATCAAGAGCGGATGTAACACCAACCCGGGATGGCCTGCTTCAGCCGCAACATCGTTCAGTATCCGAACCGGATGGAAATCCCGGCTCAAACCAGCCATGGCTAACGCATCATACGCGGTCACCGGACCGAGAGTGATCAAGGGCAGCTTCTGCCCAATCCGAAGATGTTCCAGGCTTGCTGAGTCCAATTTCTGCTTCAAGACCGCCCTCCACGAATATTTCAATAGGGAATCTGAACCGTCCCGTGCCTTCGATCCAGGGTTTGCCGGAGTCCGGAAGATACCAAGAATCCTGGATTCCGGTCCCGGTCTTCACCGGGCTGACGTTCTTTCGCCGGAATGACGGTTCAGGGACAGCTATAGTGATGCGCATTGATACTGGCTGCTAAGGCCTTGTCACGAAATAGCGTTGGCATTCTCCTGTAGGGGCGGACCTATGTGTCCGCCCTTTCCGCCTATGCACCCCTGCACCCGGGCAGTCACCCAGAGCCCGCCCCGGACCCCGATCCGGGGTCTGCCCAACAATTCAAGCTGTTGCAAGGTTCATTCTGTGACAGACCCTAAGATCACGCTCCCCCTAGGCCTATAGGTGTCAACTTATACCAACTTCCATCGCGAAAAAAGCGACAACGAAGCATAAAAGTCTCTTCCTCTCGTTCCCAGGCTCTGCCTGGGAATAGCATACCGGGAGGCTCCGCCTCCCCTACTTGGGGCCGGCGGCTCTGCGAACAAACAGGACTTCCATAGGAATGCGCGTTCAATTAAGTCATAAAGACCACTGCCGGGCAAGCCGGCAGTGCCACCCAAGAGTGATCTCACTCTCTTGATTGCGCATTGGTGTTAGACTGTGCCGACGAGATGTTCCGGAGGCACATTGGATAGTAGCCACCGATTCATCGCCGGGTATGCCGTGCCTACCGACGGGCCCGAGTCCCGGAGGGACGGCTGAACTCCGACAAGTAGGGAAGGAGTTTCAGTCGTCCCACGGGGACTCGGGAGTTGCCTTGTAGGGCCTGCGTACCCCGGAATGAATTCCGGGGCTACTATCAGGAGTCCCTGCGGGACTCGCTGTGTGTTCACCAGGTTAGCGCCCGTGCCCCCCCCCTCGAAGGGGGGCGACCGAAAACCCGCTCCCCTGGCGGGAAAGGGCTAGGGTGACGGCATTAATGAAATGGTCTACCAGTTACCCGAGTAATTCCCCGAACAAACCGTCAAGGGATTTCAGCCCAAGCGTACGAGTATCCTTGTCTCTCTACTACCAGGACTCGTATCAAAAAACAATGTCATGAATCCTTCCGGTAACCATTCAGTTTCGTGGGGGCGACTGTACGGCGCGCACCTGTGTGCGCGCCCTCTTACCATCCGCTAGGCTGGAGAACGTGGTCCTTCCCGTCGGTCCCCCAATGACTGATACCAATGCGCTTTCGAACAAGTGACAACCCTGCTGCGCCGTCATCGGCTTTCCCTGCCCTCACCCTATCCCTCTCCCAGAGGGATAGGGTGAGGGCTGCGAGGGCTTCCGTGGCTTCTCCGGAGGTGAGGCAAAGTCAGTCATTTGACCGCGCATTGGTATGAATGGTTACTACGGCCGAGCTAAAGGCTTCTTCATGGATTGGTTGACAAGTCAACAATCCGAGCATATAAATGAAAAGAAAATGTTAGCAAACTTATCGAACAGGATTTTCGGATGGAAACACGAGACCTCGATCTGATTGCAGACTGGAAGGAAAAGGACCCGGAACTGAAAGCGCTCTGGGCCGATCACCTCCAATTGGAAGAAGAACTGGAAAAGTTCAACAGCAGGGTCTACCTCACTACCGAGGAAGAAATTCAACAAAAGGCCCTTAAGAAGAAGAAGCTGCAGGGCAGGACGCAGATCGAAAGAATCATTATGAGAATTCGCAAAGACCAGAACTAGCAGGTCGTCTCCAGTCCATTCCGGGGTCCATACGGAGTCCCCGTGAACTTTAGTGGATCCCAAATCGTTCTCAGCTGCCTCAAAGAAGAGGGAGTAGAGGTCATATTCGGCTATCCGGGCGGATCGGTCATTGACGTCTTCGATGTCATGTCAACTGAATTCGCGGATGAATTCCAATTCATTTTAGCGCGGCACGAGCAGGGCGCGGTTCACGCAGCAGACGGATATGCCCGGGCCACAGGCAAGCCCGGGGTTTGCATTGTTACGTCGGGGCCCGGCGGCACCAACACGGTTACCGGTCTTGCCACCGCGTACATGGATTCCATTCCAGTGTTGGTTTTCACCGGGCAGGTACCCAAGGCCCTGATAGGGAACGATGCGTTCCAGGAGGCGGACATTGTCGGGATCACCAGGCCGTGTACCAAGCATAACTACCTGGTAACCCGTGTGGAGGACCTGGCCGCCACGATCAAAGAAGCCTTCACGGTAGCCTGCACAGGCCGCCCGGGGCCGGTCCTAATCGACCTACCCAAGGATGTCATCCAATCTCGGCACCCCTTCAGCTACCCCGAGTCCGTGGACTTGCCCACGTACAAGCCAACGGTCAACGCGCACAAACCCTCCGTCAAAAGAGCCGCGCAACTCATAGCCAACGCTGAAAGGCCGGTCATCTATGCAGGCGGCGGAGTCATCACGTCGGGCGCGCACAAAGAGCTGCGAACTCTGGCGGAAATCACTCGCTTCCCGGTCACCATGACCCTTATGGGGTTGGGCTGTTTTCCCGGCGCGCATCCTCTGTCCCTTGGTATGCTCGGGATGCACGGCACGTACCGGGCCAACATGGCGGTGAGCCATTCCGATCTGCTCATCGCGGTAGGCGCACGCTTTGACGACAGGGTCACGGGGAAGGTGGACGAATTCGCGCCCGACGCCAAGATCATTCACATAGATATAGATCCCACCACGATTCAGAAGAACATCCCGGTCGACGTACCCATTGTGGCCGACGCCAAAACTGCGCTGGCCATGCTCGTGGATACACTCCGGGAGAGCGGATTCTCCGAGGCGGCCCCGGACAAGCTCAGAGATTGGCACTCTACCATAACCGCATGGCGGAACGAGCATCGGTTGAGATTCGACAGAACTTCCACAACGATCAAGCCCCAGTTCGTGGTGGAGAAACTCCACGAGCTCACCCAAGGAAACGCGATCATCACCACGGAAGTCGGCCAAAACCAGATGTGGGCAGCGCAGTACTATTTGCTGGATGAACCGCGCACCTTCCTCTCTTCAGGGGGATTGGGCACAATGGGGTACGGTCTCCCCGCGGCCATAGGCGCGCAGGTGGCCTTTCCGGACCGAACCGTGATCGACATAGCCGGTGACGGATCAATACAGATGAACATACAAGAGCTCGCGACCGTGGCTCAATACCGCCTGCCCATCAAGGTGGCCATTCTCAACAACGGTTATCTGGGAATGGTTCGCCAGTGGCAGGAACGCTTTTACGACCGCGTGTACGCGCACACCGAAATGACGGGCACACCGGATTTCGTCAAATTGGCTGAGGCCTACGGCGCGGTAGGTTTGCGCGCAACGACCACCTCGGAAGTGGATTCGGTCATAAAGCAGGCCTTGGAAGCGGACTCCGCGGTTGTGATGGATTTCGTGGTTGAGAGGGAAGAAGGCGTGTACCCGATGGTCCCGGCCGGAGCCAAAATAACGGAGATGATACTCGTTTAGATGGAATCCCAACACATCATATCAGTGCTCGTGGAAAACAGACCCGGAGTCCTCGCGAGGGTGGCGGGAATGTTCTCAGGCCGCAACTTCAACATTCATTCCCTGACGGTAGCCCCAACGCTTGATACCGATTATTCCCGGATGACCATAGTCACTCATGGCAATGTCCAGATCATTGAGCAGATCACCAAGCAACTGAGAAAGCTCATTAACGTGGTGAAGGTCCAGGATCTAACCACCGGAGACCACGTAGACCGGGAAATGATTCTCATACGGGTAAGGGCGTCCGATGAGAAAAGGGCGGAAGTACTACGTATTACGGATATCTTCCGAGGTAAGGTGGTGGACGTCAGCCACGAGACCATGACGCTTGAGATCTCCGGCAATCAGGGCAAGATCGAGGCCTTACTGGAATTACTCAAACCCACCGGTATTTTGGACCTGATCCGCACCGGACGAACCGCGATTCCACGCGCCAAGAAAAATCAAAAGAGATAGGATTTGAATCTATGGCTTTAAGGACAGGTCATTACGAACTCATCGCGCGCGAGGGTCTTCCCTTCATTATCCCCCTGTTCTTAGCAGCCCTGTTCCTGTGGTCGCTTGACTACTCCCAGCTGTCCCTTGTCTTTCTCCTTGTGTCTTTTGCAGTGGCATGCTTCTTTCGCAACCCCGAACGAACCCCTCCGGAAATTGAGGGCGTGGTGCTCTCTCCTGCAGACGGAGTCGTAAAAGAAATAGTCCGCCCCACGCAGTCGGAAAACCTTGAGGGGGACGGGCTGCAACGGATCAGCATATTCATGTCAATCTTCAATGTTCACGTCAATCGCTGCCCCATTTCCGGTGCTGTGCAGAAAGTCTCTCATGTTCCGGGCGCGTTTCTCGACGCTCGCGATAACCGAGCGTCTCAAAGCAACGAGCGCAATTCCATAGTCGTGGTCGGCGATGACCGTACCATTGAAGTGGTTCAAGTTGCGGGCATGATCGCCAGGAGAATCGCCTGCTGGGTGGGTCCAGGTGATAAGGTCAAACAGGGGGACAGGTTCGGCCTGATAAGGTTCGGATCCAGGCTGGACGTCTATGTCCCGGGGAACCTGAGCGTCAGCGTTGAAACGGGCGACAAGGTCAGGGCCGGGGTCACCGTGATAGCGCAGAATCAGAAAGCTTAGGGTGTGTCCCAAAACAAACCTTGCAACAGGTTGCTGACGCAATTGTAGTGGCAGACCCCGGATCGGATTCCCGGGGCAGGCCCCGGGGTCCGCAAAATCTTGAGGAAGCCTGGATTCCCGCCCCTGTTTTCACCGGGATGACGTTCCCTTACCGGAACAATCAACATATTCGTAACCTATCACTTACGCGGGGGCACCGGCAGGATGTCATAGCGAGCGAAGCGAAGCAATCTCCTTCTCGCCAGGCATGGAGATTGCTTCGTCGTTTCACTCCTCGCAATGACACGATCGATGAAAATATCTGCCCCGTGAAACTGAATGATTACCAATATTCAAACCTATGCAGTGACCTCAGAAGAACAAAATGGTATTATAGGTAGGATTTTAGAACAGAGAAGGTAACCGTTCACTGCGAACCGTACAAGCTCCCGGAATTACGTATGAGGGAACCATAACCAGGGAGAAACCTGTGACCTTTTCGCTCCAGGGCCTGTCTATCGCGGACACGAGCTTTGCCTCAGTCCCGACAACGATGTCGGCCAAAAGGAAGGCGGCTGCAAATGGCAACAACATCGCGGAATAAGGGAGATTTCTTCAAGCGCAAGAGGCCCCGTGGCAGTGAGGGGGGCCGTTCACGACGGGGGCAACGGATCAACAGGATGAAAAGGGGAATATTCATCCTTCCGTCCCTGTTGACGCTCACCGGCATTTTCCTGAGCTTTTACGGGATAGTATCCGCGATAAAGGGAAGTTTCGTTCTCGCTGCGGCCCTGATCCTGATCGCTGGATTCTTCGACGGAATCGACGGCAAAGTTGCTCGGTTGACCAAGACCACAACGAGGTTCGGGCTGGAGCTCGATTCCTTGGCCGATGTTATCTCCTTTGGTGTGGCTCCGGCCCTGCTAATGTATATGTGGGCATTGGAACCCTACGGTCGAATAGGCTGGGTCACTGCATTTGTGTTTGTTTCTTGCGGCGCCCTCCGCCTGGCACGATTCAACGTTCAGTCCGGCAACACAGACCCAAAGCGCTTCCAGGGTCTGCCGATACCCATGGCCGCGGCCATGATTGGCACCACTGTTCTGATCTTCAAGAAGCTGGGTCTGAATCCGCCGGACCACGGGATCGTTCTATTCATCCTCACGTATGTCCTGTCATTCCTCATGGTAAGCGGCGTGAAGTTCCATGCGTTCAAGGACCTCACTCTGGCCAAGCAAAAACCTTTCAGTTCCACGGTTGCCTTTGTCCTGATTCTGGCTCTCATTGCGGCCTCGCCTTATGTAGTCCCCTTCCTTCTCTGCGCGGGATACGTGATTTCAGGCCCGGTCTTGACCTGGGTACTCCAAGTCCGAAGGAAGAGGCAGATCGAAGAAACGGCCGCGGAAGAGAAGCAGGCCGATACAGGGCTGAGTCCAAAGAATCCGATATCGTAAATTGTGCAAACGCGCCCGCGCCGACCGGACTTCGTGGCCGGAGAAGGCGCACATCCAGGGAGAGAAGAATGTCCGAACGAGTCCTCATATTCGACACCACACTGCGCGACGGAGAGCAATCTCCCGGAGCGACCATGAATCAGCGTGAAAAGCTGCGCCTGGCGCACCAACTGGAGAAGCTCGGAGTAGACATAATAGAAGCCGGTTTTCCTGCCAGTTCTGAAGGGGACTTGGCCGCGGTCAGTCAGATAGCGGCCCAAACCACTGAAACACGTGTGGTCGGATTGGCCAGATCGCTCCCGGCGGACATCGAGGCCGCGTGGAAGGCAGTGGAACGCGCCAGGATGCCGGGCATACACACTTTCATCGCCACCAGCGACATTCACATGAAACACAAGCTCAATATGTCCAAGCAGCAGGTGATTGACATGGCCGGCCAGGCCGTAACCCAGGCCCGTTCATTGTCGGACTGGGTGGAATTCTCATGCGAAGACGCCACAAGGAGCGACCCCGAGTTTCTCTGTCAGGTCATCCGGACCGCAATCGATGCCGGAGCGGGAACAATAAACATACCTGACACGGTCGGCTATTCCTACCCGGCCGAGATAGCGAACCTCATCCGCACTGTCAAAGAACGGGTGGCCGGCAGCGAAAATGTCATATTATCGGTGCACTGCCACAACGACCTTGGGCTCGGGGTTGCAAATTCCCTGGCCGCGATCGAGGCGGGCGCCAGACAGGTAGAGTGCACAATCAATGGGATCGGTGAGAGGGCGGGTAACGCCGCGCTCGAAGAAATCGTCATGATCCTGGAAACCCGAAACAAGTCTTTCGGGTTACGAACCGGAATACATAAGGAACAGATCTATCCGACAAGCCGGCTGGTCAGCAACATCACCGGCATATCAGTGCAGCCCAATAAGGCCGTAGTGGGCGCAAACGCGTTTGCACACGAAGCGGGAATTCATCAGCACGGAATCTTGAAGGAGAGGTCCACCTATGAAATAATGGACCCTGAATCTCTCGGGATCGGAAAGTCTTCCCTGGTGCTCGGCAAACACTCCGGTCGTCACGCGTTTCGGGAGAGAGTGAAGACCCTGGGATTCAATCTCACCGATGAAGACATCAACCTTGCCTTTACCCGATTCAAAGATCTCGCGGACCACAAGAAGAGCGTATTTGATGAAGACATCGAGGCCATAATATTTGACGATGTCCTGAGAGTGGCCGAGACCTACGAGTTGCTGTCCGTTACCGTGATGTCCGGATCCGACGTGGTCCCCACCGCGACCGTGAGGATGACGATCGAGGGACGGGAATTCCACGGCGCAGAACTGGGGAATGGTCCTGTGGACGCGACCTACAACGCGATACTCAAACTCACCGGTCGAACACCCAAGCTGGTGCGATTCTCCATCAGTGCGATCACAGGCGGAACCGATGCCCTGGGAAAGGCAACCATCCGCTTGGAGGAAGACGGCCACACGGCCATCGGCCAAGGCGCTCACGAGGACATTCTGGTGGCCTCGGCCAGGGCCATGCTGAACGCCCTGAACAGGCTGGATTACTTGTCAACCAACCCAGCGCCGCCTTCCGCGCTGTGATCCGCTTCGCGCAAGAAGCGTAATCATTCCCTGACGAGGGGGGAGTGCCGGCACATTCAATGATTTCGCAAAATGTCGGGGGGCAAGTGTTCATGAGGGCGCAGAACGTGGGACCTCTTCACCCCGGGTATCACGTAGAGCAGACTTGCAATCCCATTGTGGGACGCGTGCCGCACACCAGTGAATGATTACGCGGAACGGCAATTGTTTGTTGACTGTCCGGCCAATCAATATTATGCTAGCAGTCGCACAAGAGCCGGGGAGGGAATCGGGCAAGAAGTATCCGGGAATTCGTGGTCCCTTCTTTGGTATGCGCGCACACTTTGCGAAATCGTGCTATCTGCGTGAAGATCCAAAATAAATGTTGCGGCTTCGCAATTACTCGTCCATAATACCGCAGTCCATCCATCGCAATTGCATTCGCAAAGACTGAGATCGATCACCGGCTGTGTGACTGCCGGAACGCTCATAGATTATTGCAACGAAAGAGAGGTACTCCTTCATGGCGAAAGACAAGTTTGAAGAAAAGGAAAGGTTTGACGGCAAAAAGGTGAAGATTCTCATCCCCACCTATGGCCCCAGTCCTGATGAGGATCGGTACGAGTGGAGAAACAATATCAGCGGAGTCAGCATGGGCGTTGAAGCCGATCCGGTGATGGGTTACCTTAAATCAGCCGAAAGGTATTTCAGCAGCGATCCCGGTGAATGGTTCGGAAGTGAAAAGCGCAAGACCCCAGCGTAAGCGGTTATTGTACAGTAGTCACCGAGACGTTCAATCCAGTTAGCTGTCAAGGAAGGTGGTGAATGGCAAACCTGCCCAAAGTCAAATATTCAGGAAAGATCAGAGAAGTCACAATTGGAAAACCCGGGGCCGAAGTTGTCCTGGGGGGTGAGACGGGTTACAGCTTTTACTCTTTTGAGGGCAAGAGCCCCAATCCTCCCAAACTGGCGCTCCAAGTCATGGACATTGAGCCCGACGAATGGCCTCAAGCCACTCTGGAGGCTTTCAAGGACGTGCTTGGAGATCCGGTGGCTTGGGCCAAGAAGTGTGTCGATGAGTACAAGGCCGACATGGTATGTCTCTGGCTCGCCGGCACTGACCCGAACGCACAGGACCTCTCCGCCGACCATGCAGCGGAAGTGGCCAGGAAAGTCGCGGAGGCCGTCAATGTTCCCCTGATTGTGTGGGGTGTTTCCAGCGATGAAAAGAACACTGAGACTCTCAAGGCCGTTTGCGAGGCCTGCGACGGGATGAACCTGGTCATCGGCCCGATTACGGAGAATAATTACAAGCAAATAGGCGCAGCTGCCATTGCTTACAAGCATGTGGTGGCCGCGAATTCGCCGATCGACATTAATTTGGCCAAGCAGTTGAACATTCTGCTGGAGAACCTTGGTGTTCCCAACAACAAGATCCTCATAGATCCCACCACGGGTGGAGTCGGCTATGGCATGGAATATTGCTATTCCATTATGGAGAGGATACGCCAGGCCGCCCTGACCCAGAATGATGACAAGCTGCAGTATCCCATCATCTCGAATATAGCCGAGGAGGTGTGGAAGACCAAAGAGGCCAAGCTCTCTGCCGAAGATGAACCCAAAATAGGGGACCCGGAAATCAGAGGCGTCAACCTTGAGGCCATAACAGCCATAAGCGGTCTCCAGGCAGGGTCCGATCTCCTGATCCTGCGGCACCCTAAGACCGTGGAACACATCCGTAAGTATCTGTCCGATCTTCTCATAGAGACAGATCTGGATTCCATGGACGTGGATCTTTCACTGTCTGCCGAGGCCCCGGCCAAGCCGGCAGCGGCAAAACCTGTGCCCAAAAAGAAGGCCGCGCCCAAGCCAGCCCCGACAAAGGCCCCCGCAGAAGAAAAAGCGCCTGCGAAGGCGCCCAAGAAAGAACCCGCGGCAGCGGCTCCTCCCAAGAAGGAAGAGCCCCCCGCGGCGCCAAAGAAGGCCGCGGCAAAACCCGCGTCGGCCGAGCCTGACGCCGGCGAGATAGAGGAACAAATAATGGCACATATGACCAAGGAAGACCTTGAAGGCCTAAAGGAAATGATAGGCGTGTTCAGGGCTGTGAAGAATCTGACAACCGGCCTGGGCGCCCTCGTGTCCGGTCAGGCGCCGGCCGCGGCCGCACCTGCCCCGGGAGAAGTTGCAGCGCCGGCCCCCGCGGGTCCCCCGATCAAGAAGAGAGAACTGAAGCCTGCTGATTGGACCGAGTACACCATTGACGAGGTCACTTTGGACGGGCTGGCCATAGCCGACCGGGAAGGCTATTCGACTGCTTTTCACCGCGCCAGGCTCATGACGGCTTGCCCCATCGGCAAGGGAGGCTCCTGCTGCAAGATCTGCAACATGGGTCCCTGTCGAGTCCTTCCGCCGAAGAAAAAGGAAGAAACACCAGAAGAACGGCTGAAGAGAACAGGCGTTTGCGGGGCCACTCCTGAAACCATCGCAGCGCGTAACTTCGCCAGAATGGTGGCAGCCGGCTGCGCCGCCCATAGTGACCATGGTCGCCACGTTGCGCATACCTTCCTGCGTGCGGCAAAGGGTGAACTCCCCGATTACCACGTCAAGGACATTCCCAAATTGATGGCTGTGGCCATGGACTACGGCGTCGAAACCAAAGATCGTGATGTCAAAGACATCGCGATTGAAGTTGGTGAAGTAGCCTTGGCTCAGTACGGTCAGCAGCACGGCGAATTGCTCAACATCAAGCGGGCGCCGCTCAAACGACAGGAGATCTGGCGAAAAGAAGGAGTCATTCCTACCGGCTGCGACCGCCCGATAGTCGAGGTCATGCACATGACCCATATGGGCGTGAACCAGGAAATGGAGCACATCATCCGCCTGGCTACCAAATGCTCGCTTGCGGACGGCTGGGGCGGATCCATGATAGCCACGGATCTCTCTGATGTCATGTACGGAACACCGGTGCCGATCCTTGGGAAGGTGAACCTGGGTTGCATGCAGGAGGATACGGTAAACATCATCGTGCACGGCCATGAACCGTCCCTGTCTGAGATCATCGTTCAGGCGGTACAAGATCCCGAGATGATCGAATACGCGAGGAGCAAGGGCGCTACGGGCGGTATCAGCCTGGGTGGCATTTGCTGCACATCCAACGAGATACTGATGCGTCACGGCATTCCCATCGCGGGCAACTACCTGCAACAGGAAATGGCCATAATAACCGGCGCTCTGGAATCAATGGTGGTCGACGTCCAGTGCATTATGCAGGGGGTCGCGGAACTGGCCAAGTGCTTCCACACGCAAATCGTCACCACAAGCCCCATCGCGCAGATGCAGGGAGCGTACAAGCATTACGCGTACGACGAAGCCGAGGGCCTGGCTACCGCACGCGCGATCGTCAGGGAAGCGATTGACAACTTTCCCAACCGAGACAAGAGCAAAGTGGCCATTCCCACGGAAAAGCAGGACATGGTCGTGGGATTCAGCCACGAGACCATCAACTACATGCTCGGGGGTATGTTCCGGGCCAGTTACCGCCCGTTGAACGACAACATAATCAACGGCAAGATCCGGGGTCTGGCCGGAATCGTCGGGTGCAACAATGCGCGCACCAAGCACGACTATCTGCACGTGGAGTTGACAAAGGAGCTCATCAAGAACGATGTGCTCGTGTTGACCACAGGATGCTCAGCGATAGCACTGGGGAAAGCCGGGCTTCTAACCCCGGAGGCAGCGGCCAAGTACGGGGGACCGGGCCTCGCGGAAGTGTGCGAGACGGTCGGGATTCCGCCCGCGCTGCACATGGGGTCCTGCGTGGACAATACCAGAATCCTCATGGCCGCCACAGCGGTGGTGAGAGACGGCGGGCTGGGGGACGACATCGGGGAGGTCCCGGCTGTCGGCGTGGCCCCGGAATGGATGAGTGAGAAAGCCATCTCCATCGGACAGTACTTCGTGGCTTCCGGCGTTTACGTCCTCTTCGGCGGTCCGGGATTCCCGACAATCAATGAGGATGTCTGCACCAACTACCTCTTCAAGGATATCCAGAAGGTCTATGGTGGCAGATGGGACTTCGTGGAGAAGGATCCCTATGAGATGGCCAGAAGATGTATAGCTGAAATCGATCGGGCCAGAAAGAATCTCGGCATCGACAAAGCCAGAGAGCGTGTGCTCATGGACATGGAGTCACGCCGTGAGCTGTCCGAGTAGTTCGAGCGTTCGGCTTAAAAATGGGGAGGGCCCCCCCTCCCCTTTGATGAGACTTCAAGTTTCCAGAGGAGGATATACAAAGTGTCCAAGATCATTGCAGCAAATGTCATAGCCGGCGCTCATAAGGTCTATAACAAGGCCAGGAAGAATTATGAGAAAGCCGTTAAGAAGCATGGGAAGAAGAAAGAGGTGGCCTTTCCCAACACGGGCTACTATCTACCCGTAATCTACGGCATTCTCGGGTTCCCCGTTAAAACCCTGGGAGATGTGGGGTTGGTTCTCGATCGCAGCGAACAGCTGATTCCACCCCAGGTCAGGGAGAAAGCGCATCTGCCTTACCTGGGCCCGGTCCTGGACGCGGGCATGGCGTCTCTGTTCAATTACGAGATCATCGAGGCGATCCGGTACATCGAAGACCCTGATTTCTATCTTCCCGCGGAAGACCCCACCGATGACAAGCCCTGGTTGGGCGCCGCGGATGACGTTATCCTGAGAAAAAGGGGAGTGGAGTTCGTTGACGGCACCGCGCCCGGGTTCGCTGCCATAGTCGGCTCCGCGCCGAGCAAAGAAATCGCCGCGGAAATGGCCCTGGAACTCCAGAAGAAGAATCTCTACGTGTTCATGGCGGCTGAGTACAATAAGACTTCCTTCTCCCAGCAGCTGGTGGATGCAGGTGTACAGATCGGATGGCCGACTCGTCTGGTTCCCTTTGGCCCGGACATCTCTTCCGCCATCTTTGCTGTCGGTTTTGCCACCAGGGCCGCGTTGAGCTTCGGCGGCATAACGCCGGGGGACTTCAGGAAGGTCCTCATCTACAACAAGGACCGCGTCTTCGCGTTCGTGTTGGCCCTCGGTGATGTAAGCGACGAATGGTACGCAGCCGCTGCCGGGTGCATCAACTACGGATTCCCTACCATTGCCGACACGCCGATTCCCGAGATTCTGCCGACAGGTGTCTGCACGTATGAGCATGTTATTTCCAACATTCCCCATTCAGACATCGTTGCCAAGGCCATTGAGGTACGCGGTCTGAAAGTCACGGTAACCGAGGTTCCTGTGCCGGTCGCTTATGGACCCGCTTTCGAGGGCGAGAGGATCCGAGGGGACGACATCTACATGGAGGCCGGCGGCGGCAAGACCACAGCTGTCGAGTGGACGGTGATGAAGGAAATGAATGAGATTGAGGACGGCGAGATCGAATTGATCGGTCCGGACCTCAAAGACATTGAACCGGGTACGCGCATTCCCCTCGGCATCCAGGTTGAGGTTGCCGGGCGCAAGATGCAGCCCGACTTTGAGCCGATCCTTGAACGCCAGATCCACCACCTTATCAACTATGCCCAGGGCATGATGCACATAGGACAGAGGGACATCGCCTGGTTCAGGGTCGGAAAAGGGGCGGTGGAAAAGGGATTCTCCCTCAAACATTTCGGATCCATTCTCCACGCCAAGTATCATCAGGATTTCGGGTCTGTTCTGGACAAGGTCAAGGTGACCATCTATACGGAGCAGAAAGATTGCGACGCCCTCCTCAAGCGGGCCAAGAAGAGCTATACTACGAGGGACGCGCGTGTTGAGGGTATGACCGACGAGGATGAAAAGACCTTCTACTCATGCACACTCTGTCAGAGCTTTGCTCCGACACATGTCTGCGTGGTGACCCCGGAGCGCGCGGGACTTTGCGGCGCATACAACTGGTTGGACTGCAAAGCTTCAAATGAGATCAATCCTACGGGGCCGAATCAGCCTATTGACAAGGGCAAGACGCTCGACGAGCGCTTGGGCCAGTGGCAAGGTGTCAATGATTTCGTCAGCCAGGCCTCACGGGGCAAGATCGAGAAGTACAACGCGTACTCCATTATGGAAGACCCCATGACTTCATGCGGGTGCTTCGAGTGCATTGCCGCGGTGCTGCCCACCTGCAACGGAGTCATGAGTGTGGATCGCGACTACAAAGCAATCACTCCTTGTGGAATGAAGTTCACCACCCTGGCCGGAAGCGCGGGCGGCGGTAACATCACTCCCGGGTTCGTGGGCCACAGCAAGCTTTACATTGGTTCGCCGAAGTTTGTCGCGGCCGAGGGAGGCATTCTGAGACTGGTCTGGTTGCCTAAGTTGCTCAAGGAGGCTCTCAAGGAGAAGATCGACGCTCGCGGAGAAGCGCTGGGCGTGTCCAATCTCTCCGATAGGATCGCTGACGAAACAGTCGGGGATACCGAGGATGCGATCCTTCCTTTCCTTCAGGAAAAGGAGCATCCTGCGTTGACTATGGACCCGATTGTGGGCTAGAGTGACGCGACTACGGCAGATCTGTACGATTTGCAGCCGAATGGGGGCTCTTTCTCCCGGAGCCCCCTTCCTCTGCGATCTCAAATTATATTCATCACCCGCGATTGGTGATCTTCCACAAAGAGGGAGGGTTTAATCCATGGCGCTTTCCGGTATCGAAATCTTTAAGCTGATGCCCAAGACTAACTGCGGGGAGTGTGGTGTTCCAACATGCCTCGCCTTTTCCATGAACCTTGCCGCAGGCAAGGCCGAACTGGATGCCTGCCCATACGTTTCAGATGAAGCCAAAGACAAGCTCGCTTCAGCGTCGGCCCCTCCCATCAGGACCGTCGAGATAGGAACAGGGGACGGCGTTGCAAAGGCCGGTGGAGAAACGGTTCTTTTCAGACATGAAAAGACCTTCAACAACCCCACCCTTTTGGGGTGCATGATAGCTGCTTCTGAAGACGACTCCACTGTGGACGAAAAGATCAAGGCCTTTCAAGACCTCAAATATGAGAGGGTAGGGCTCACCCTGAAGGCCGACCTGATCGCTGTCAAGGACGGAGGAGATCCAGCCCGGTTCGCGCAGATTGCAAAGAAGGCCTCCGACGCGGGCGCGGCCCTGGTTCTCGTCAGCGACAACCTGGACTCGTTCAAGGCCGCCCTGGCAGAAGTCGGCAAGAACAAGCCGCTTTTGCACGCGGCAACGGCTGATAGTCTGGAAGATGTTTCCGCACTGGCCAAGGAGCACAACTGCCCGCTAACGGTCAAGGCCGACAAGGTGGGAGACGTGGCGCGCTTAAGCGCCAAGCTCGTGGAAAAAGGCCATAAAGACATAGTGCTGGATTCCGGGGCCAAGGGCCTCAGTGAGCTCCTGCGGGACAATGTCATGATCCGGCGTCTCGCGGTGGAGAAACTTTATCGGCCTCTGGGATTCCCCACAATCGTCTTCCCGGGCGAAATGGCCGATAACCCTGTGGACGAGGCCATTGCAGCCGGCACGTTTATCGCCAAGTACGGCGGCATCGCAATCCTCAGCGATTTCAGGGGAGAAGTCCTCTTCCCGTTGCTCTTGCAGCGGTTGAACATTTTCACGGACCCGCAGCGGCCCATGACAACCGAACAAGGCATATACGAGCTGAACAACCCCGACGATAATTCCCCGGTGCTCATAACGAGCAATTTTTCGCTCACTTACTTCATAGTTTCAGGAGAGATTGAGGCGAGCCGTGTGCCGTCTTGGCTGTTGGTCGTCAACACCGACGGACTGTCCGTCCTCACCGCATGGGCCGCGGGTAAATTCGTGGGCGATCTCATTGGACCGTTTGTCAAGAAATGCGGGATCGAAGACAAGGCCATGAAAAAGGAACTCGTCATCCCAGGCGCGGCGGCAATCATCAGCGGCGACCTGGAAGAAGAGCTCCCGGACTGGAAGATCCTGATCGGACCCAGGGAAGGGGCGCACATTCCGGCGTATTTGCGTCAGAATTACGCTTGATTCGGCAGAACTTCGCGGCGCCTCCGGGCGCCGCTCGACCATAGCGCCCTGAATCGTAGAACCATCTCACGACGGAAACACGCTAACGCGCCTGTCGTGGAGATGTCAATATTCTCTGCTGATTCATTGTCGGCATATGGGAGATTCGATTACGCAAGTTGCGTTCCGCTCAGGAACGGTAGTTAAACCAGGAGGTATGTGGCTATGATGAAGGTTGTGGCCGAGAACATCAATATAATGTCGAAATATACGGGCGATGCCATGCGTGAGAAGGACCCGGCGCCCATTCAGGAATGGGCGGAGAAGCTCACGGAGCGGGGGGCCGACCTGCTGGACCTCAACTTGGGTCCGGCTCGCAAGGGCGGAGCCGAGATGATGCAATGGCTGGTCAAGACGGTTCAGGAGGCGACGGACCTCCCCTTATTCCTGGACACCACTAATAGTGCAGCAGTGGAAGCGGGTCTCCAGGTTTATGAGATCAAGGATGGGCCGGCGGTGATCAACTCCATCATGGCCACTCCCGAGCGCATGGCCCTTCAACTCCCGCTTGTCCCCAAGTATAACTGCGAGATGGTGGGACTGATGTGGGGACCCGACGGAATCCCCCGGGATGAGAACGAGCGCACGATTCTCCTGGACAGCATGATGACACAGGCCACGGAACTGGGAATCGGCCTGGAGAGCATCTGGTTCGACCCGATCGTTGTGCCGGTTTCCTCACAGCAGCAAGAGCTTCAGGGATGTACCACCTTTATGCAGTGGTTGCCTGATCTCGCGCCGGGATGTCAATCTACCTGCGGGCTCTCCAATGTCAGCAACGGTTCCCCCGACGAACTGCGAGACGTTCTGAATCAGGTCTACCTGATCATGCTGAAGAGGTGCGGGATAACTTCAGCGATACTCGACGGGTTCGATGACGAGATCGTAAACATCGCCCACGACAAGGCGCCGGAACTGGAAGAACTGGTGGGACGCGTCATGGACGGCGAGGAAATTGACACATCGGGCCTGGACAAGAAAGAGGTCGATTACGTCAAGACAGCCAAGCTCCTGCTGGCGCATTCGCTCTATTCCCATTCCTGGCTTGAACTGTAATCCCTGACACACCCGAACCAAATCAAGGAGAGGAGACCTGTGGGTCTCCTCTTTTTTTTGTGGGAACCATTTCTTTCTTTTCGCCCGCGTGGATCCTATAGTGGTTCTCGAAATCAGTTTCGTATTCCTCCGAAACTTCTTCCTGTGGCGCAGGCTTTCCAGCCTGCGAATCCGTGATACCGCCGCGCGATCAAACGAGTACTGATACCATTTCGCAAAAAGTTTCGTAAGAATGCAGCTTGTTGAAAGAGCGAATAGGCGCCGAAGACCAAGCCGATAATGGCGCCCAAGAATCAATCGGTCATTGTTTTAGGTAACTGCCACAAATCGCTCACTTCTTATGTTCCGGGTTTGAAATGCAACTGGAATCAGGCCGACTATTGCTCGTGTGGTTTCCGTATAAGGGCTTTCCATTGGGCGACCTTGCTCTTCACCAGTTGTTGTGACTGTTTTATGAGCTCTTTTCCGGTCATTTGGAAAATAATTCGGCCTCGTCTCACAAAAACATGATCTATGAAGCTCCCTCCCTTTTCTCTAATCCTTTTCCGGAATACCTCCATCTCGTCTTCCTTGAAACCACTGTTAAACGTGTTGAATACTACGACATTCTTCCCAATAAAGCTGTTTTTCTCCACAAACGTCCATAATGGTGGCGCTGGTCGCCAAAACCATATCGGCGCGCCCAGAAAAACCAAGCGGTACTTCTTCAAGTCAACGACTTCAGGAGTGATTTCCGGGAGAGAACCCTTCAGAGCGTCACCCGCCGCGTTCCGCCAACCCTTGAAATCCAAAGGGTACTCTCGTGATTCTATCCTTATTGTGTCGGCCTCCAGCCCTCTGGCTATCTCCCTGGCCAATGCCGCTGTGTTGCCCGATCTAGAGTAGTACACCACGAGAACATCTGAGGGTCCTTCTCCATGTCGTGTGTACTGAGGACTCTGAAAATAGGTACTGTCCATAACCAGTATGAGAGCAAAAATCCCAACCGCGACCGCGACAAGGAGAAGCGTGGCGACAATGATCATTCTCTTCCTTTGGAACTTCATGACTATTCTGACTCCCGCTTTCCGGACTGCTCAGGGCTTTTCGACGCCACCTTGAACCTCACTGAGGTCAGAGGAAGATTCAGGTGGTCTTTCAATAGCCGGCAAAGGCTCTTCGCACTCAAGCTTCACTTGAAACGGCAGCTCGAGAATTCTGGCCATTCCCCCGTCCAATGCTTCGGTCCTTTCCATAATGGTCAGATGCCTGTCCGCATCGGGTGAGGCTGATTCGGACACAACATCGGCCCAGGTGATCTCAACCCGGAATTGCTTGGCCGCTTCAGGGGCTTTTGCCCAATCAACGAATTCTTCGTCTACGCCTTGCGCGGTCTGCCAGTCTATTGGATCCTGTCCCTGAGCGCGAGCGAACAAACGCTTCTTTCCATGCTTTTCAACAGGAACGCTTTCAGAACCGGTGCCTCTTTTCAAACGGCAAAAGATCAGCGCTGATTTGAATCTGCAAATCCCCAGGAGATTTCGAGCCCATTCCGATACGTGCAGCCCGCATAATATAAGGCTGAAAGCGAATACGATTTCCAGTAGATATGCGGGAAGTTGTAGTGCCAGGAAATCACCATGACTCATGGTTTGTGCAGACATCTGAAACTGCACCAGCCTCGAAAACCCGAGCACGAGGAGCACGGCCATGACAGGAAGGCATAGGTACCCTACAGGCCTTGAAAAGGATCGGACAATTGTGGGAAAGGTCTCAACAAGTGTTCCCTTGGCCCGGGGGGTCGAGGCCTGCTCAAGCCGTACAGGCCTCGAATCGGGAAATCCGCGGGGATTGAGAAGGAGGCAGCCCTCTTCAACGAGCGCGAAAAAGAGGTGAGGATCTCCCCGCCCCCTCACAATAATCTCTTTGGAGCTGCGGTGAAATAGCTGTCGCCCAAGCGGAACAAGCGTGAGACCTATGATGAGATTTATCGCAGCCATCAGGCCGAGCACATAGTACAGCGGCATGGCAGAGGGAACGGCCAGATTGAGCGTCACGTTCAGCCGTTTTTCCAACAATGCGGGAGCCCATTGCAGAAGAAAGGTCATAAGGGCGATCAACAGACTCATGAAGAGTATTTTCCAGAAGGCCACGAGCACTTCGCCCAACAGGTCGTAAGATACCGGGGTCATGAAACGAGCTTTGGGCCAAACCACTGCCATGATTCGCACAAGCCACGGTGGGGATCGCCAGTACTGAGGCGCTCCCGTCCTTAGAGACTCCGCCGCTAGATCCGGCCGGGCAAAGCCGGCGGGGCTGAACGGTCGCGCCCGTGCCTGAACTGCTTCGAACAACCCGGAAAGAATCCACAGAACACCGATTATCACCGCGCAGACTGAGCTCACGGTTATTATGAATGTCTTGGTTATCACCGGCAAGAACGGGAGAATCTTTTGAGCCGCCTGGTCCTGGAACGAAAACGGCAAGTACGCGGAGAGCTTAATCCAGAGTTCCCAAAGTTTCAGCCCCCCTTCGCGCGTAATCAAAACGCCCGAAACCATGTAGGTCAGGGCCATGAGAACATCGCCGTTCATGTAGAAGGGCGTCTTCTGAACCGTAGTCTGTGGTGTGCGCATGAACTATCTCATGCCAAGCCCATGACTCCCGTGTCAAGAGAAAAGTAAAAAGTTGCGGAACTCCGGCGTTTGTGCTACGTTTTCAGCATCGTGATACCGAGGGCTCACTTGCTTTCGGGCGGCTTTCAGAGCCACACGCTACCCTTTTTGAAAAATCCGGTGCATGAGTTGAAAGGAGCGAATGGTGCAAAAGTTGCGGATGGTCGCAATGCTGTCTGCCGTGCTTCTTGTGAGTCTGCCGGCGGTTCCCTTATGTGGAGCGGACTCAGCGTCCGGAGATGCGGAAGCCAAACCCGGGCTCACAGGCAACTGGGAGATATATGAAACCAAGGAGCCGGGAAAGCCCTACAGGAAGGGGTACAAAGGACGCCCCTTCGTGAGCAAGGGACACAACGCTTTTACGCTTGTCCTTCAGTACCGCAAGGATGGGACTTTTCGGCGGATCTCCCGACACGGAGGCTCGGAGACTGTCCAGGGTGGCAACTGGACCCTCTCAGGGCACGAACTTCGGCATCGACCCAAGGGCATGCGCGGGGAGGAGATCATGTACGTTCGATTTGAAGGTCCCAATCAGTACACGTCCATAGAGGTCTTTGAGGATACCAAGGACCCGGGCCTCTTCGCGAAATTCAAACGGATCAGATAAGGGTCCGGCGCCCCCCTCTTGGATGGTCGGTCAGTGACGGCACTCGGTGGACTTTGCAGTGCATCCATTCTTGTAGGATTCCCCTTCAGGTTCCGGCCTGAAGGAGCAGCACAGTCGTGAAGAGACCGAAAATCACGTTGGAGGCCCAGGCCGCGGCCACGGGCGGGATGTATCCCCCATGCCCAAGCGCGATGAACAACGTGTGAACCATCCAGTATCCGAAAGCAATCACCACTGAAAGCGCCAGTCCTATGGCAACGCCCCCGCCTCGGGGATTCACCTTCATTGCAAACGGCACACCGAGCACCGCCATTATGATGCAGACCAGTGGGAAGGCTATCTTGTCGTGCCAATCCACCAGGTACCGTGTAGGATGATGGCCTTCTTGAACTATCTTGTCCATGTAGGCAGACAGCTGCACCAAGTTCATTTCTTTGGCAAGGCGCTCAACTCTGCCGAAATCTGCCGGGGGTTTCTTGAGAGGCCCTTCCATTGACGGGATGGTTTCCACGCGAAATCGTCCCCCGGGTAATCTGCGGGTGCGGTTAACCCCGTAAAAGATCCAATGGCCGTTCCACCATCGGGCCTTGTCCGCGAACAGCCTCTGCACGAAGTTGTAATCAGCGTCCAATTGAACGACCGTCACACGTTCCAACGCTTGACTGGACTTTACGAATTTCTGAACTTGGGTCACAGAGCCGGGAGAGCGCATCCAGATCTGGTCGCCCTTGAAGAACGTTCGATCCGGTTTACCTGCTATCTCGACGTTCTGGATGTACTCGCTATAGCTGTTGGACCATGGGATGATGGTCTCATTCAAGAGAAACGTCAGCAGACTTGCTACCACCCCAATGAACAGAACCGGACGGGCTATGTTGAGCGCATCGAGGCCGTTGGCCTGCATGGCGATGATTTCGGAGTTCCGGGCCAACATCAAGAGGGAGAGCATTCCGCCCATGAGAATGCCCAACGGGACCACGAAGAAAAAATACCCGGGGATCTTCACAAGAAAATACTTCAGCATCAGCCAACCGGATGGGTTGTACTGAAAATAGTATTTGATCTTGTCGGTAAGCTCCACCAGCAGGAACACGAGAACAAAGCCGACCGCGCAAACCGTGAAAACCTTCAGGAATTCCTTGATTATGTATTTGTCCAGAATTGTCAAGGGCCTACCGTTCCTTTGGCCTGCATCGACAGGCCGAACGCTCACTTTTTCCTGGAATCCAGCAACCAGGGATTGCGAAGGAGATAGCGGACAGTTCGGCGGATGCCCTCTTCTATACTGATTCGGGGCTGAAACCCGGTGCTCCTCATCCTGCTGATGTCCAGGTGAACAAAGGGGCTGTCTCCCAGCCAGCCTCGCTCGCCACCGGTGAAACGATACAAAACCCCGTCAAGCCCCATTTCTTCACACACGATTCCAGCCAGCTCCTTCACGTTCATGTACTCCTCATGGCCCAAGTTGAAAACGTTCTTGGGGCCTTCGACATCATCGAGGGCCTGGAAGATCCCGCGAATACCGTCTTCCACGTGAAGATAGGACTTCCTCTGATTTCCATCACCGAGGATTTCCAGTTCGCCGGGGTTGTCCCGGAGCTTGTTCATGAAATCATGAACTACGCCGTGGGAGTAGCGTTCGCCAATCCAGGAAACGAACCGGAACACGTAGCTACGTATGTCAAAATATTCTCCGAACGCCTGGATATATCCCTCAGCCGCTAATTTTGAAGCACCGTAAACCGAAGTTTGCAACGGAGCATAGTCCTCCGGGGTAGGAAAGATCTCCGGGTCGCCGTACACGGTAGCGGAACTCGTGAAGATGATGCTCTTCGCGCCTGTGTGTCGCATGGCCTCCAGGACTCGATGGGTTCCGACCACATTCTGCTCCAGGTCGACCCAGGTGTCGGCCCGGCCTCCCCGCACGTCTGCATTCGCAGCCAGATGAAATACGGTAGAAGCCCCTTCCATGGACTTTCTCAGCATCTGAGCGTCAAGTATGTCCGCTTCTATCAGCTTGACCCTGCCGGTTCCGACCGCTTGCTCCAGATGACCGGCCTGTCCCGTGGAAAGATTGTCGTACACGATCACATCGTTTCCGCGGCGAACAAGCTCATCTACTATGTGGCTGCCGATAAACCCGGCGCCTCCGGTTACAAGAGCTTTCATAAGATATCAGTCCAATACGCTTCGTGGAATGCCGTCCGACTCGATGAGTTCATCCACGATGTAGAGTGGGCGATCTCGCACCTCTTCATAGGTTCGCACAACATATTCACCAATGATGCCCAGACAGGTTATGGTGAGGCCGGCCAGAATCGTGGCCCAGACCAGGGCGGCTTCCAACATGCCGACTCCGGAGAACCCCGACGATAGCGCGCAGAATAGCCAAATCAGGCCCCCGAGTCCGCCGGCCGCTATCAGCACCAATCCAAGCCAGAAGATGACACGAACCGGAATCCTGGAAAAGGGGATTATGCCGTCCAGGGCTATGTTCACAGACCCCAGCACAGAGATTTGAGTCTTTCCCGCCGATCGAGGGTCCCGGTCAAAGGGTATTAGAGCAGTTGAAAAGCCGACACAAGCGTTGATGCCCCTCAGGAAGCCGTGACGCTCTCTGAATCGGCAGACTTCACGGACGACGCGAGCGTCCAGGAGCCTAAAATCACCAGTGTTTCCTGGTACGTGAACATCGCCGATCTTTTCAAGGATCCAGTAGAAAATCCGGGCCGCGCCAAGATACAGGGCGCTTTCCCCTTTTCGCGACATTCTCTGTGCTATGACCACCTCAAAGCCTTCGCGCCACTTTCCTATCATTTTCTCTATGAGTTCCGGTGGATCCTGAAGATCAGCGTCAATGATCACGCAAGCATCCCCCTTGACGTGATCGAGGCCCGCGAGCAAAGAAAGGGGCTTGCCGATTCTCCTTGAAAAGGTCAGAAGACGCACGGGCCAGCCCTCCTGAACGAGTTCCATTATCACGGCCCTCGTGTTGTCCGGACTGGGATCCAAGGCAAAGACAACCTCCCACGGGCATTGGATTCTGTCGAAGAGATTCTTCAATCGCTCCATGAGTGGTCGTACATTGTGCTCTTCATTGTAGAGCGGCACGACCAAACTGATCAACCGCGCATCTTCTGAATGTGGCCGGCTCAAGAGATCCCTCCTGACGACTTTGCGCTGAGCCTCTGACAGAATTGAATTCGCGGACGGCAAACGAGCAAGCTCTTCCAGGGGCTCAGATTGTGTGGGACAAAGACCAAGTTGCCGTCTTGTCTAACAGAACCCGCGCTCAGGTTCAAGAAGAATGAGCCTGTGAGGCCCGTTGGGTTAGTCCTTCAGTCATTCGGGTGTTCCCGACAGATGTCATTGCGAGCGCAGCAAAGCAATCTCCAGCGCTCTGAATACAGCGATTGCTTCGTCGATTCTCTCCTCGCAATAACGTGCGCCACGAGACGATCTGCCGCGCGCAACTGAAGGATTGGCCATTGGGGCCCATGCCCTTCCCTTTTGGAATGGATTGACGTATACTAAGTGAGCAAAAAGAAAGGCTGTCGGGAAGACGGCATGCCGAGCCGGTGTGTGGCAGGATTAGGGGCGTGAAAGCCGTCTACCCATGTTTCATTTCATCAAGATAGGGTTCCTGGTATTTGAAGAGGAGAGATGACTAATATAACAGTGCAAGACGTCACCGATACAAAGAAGAAGGTAACATTTGAGGTTCCTGTTGACAGGGTAAACGATCTGATCGATTCTCAATACCGAGATCTGAAAAAGAGTGTTCAGATCAAAGGATTCCGGAAGGGCAAGGTTCCACTGGATCTAGTTCGATCCTATTTCAAGAAACAGGTGGAATCAGAAGCTGCCCGCAAGATAATCGACGAAACGTTTGAGCCGGGGCTCCAAGGCGAGAAGATTATACCCGTGACGGTGCTCAGCTTGGAACCGGAGGATTTTGAGGACGGCAAGCCGTTCAAATACATAGCTGAAATTGAAGTCCCGCCGAATATAGAGGTGAGCGGCTTCAAAGAACTGAAGCTGAAAAAGACGATCCGGAAACTTGAGGAGACGGACGTGGATGAACGTCTGGACCGTCTAAGAGAAGGACAGGCCAAACTGAGTCCGGTTTCGGACTCCCGGGCCGTAGCGGAAGGTGACCACCTGTTGGTTGACATCAATGCCCGGTCGGAGTCGGGCGAGATCCAATCCCTGACGGTCTCCGAGTACCACATGGAACTCGGGAGAAACTTTTATCTTCCGGACTTTGATTCAAAGCTGGAAGGCATGCAGATGAACGACCCGCGAGAGGTAACCGTTGAGTTTCCCGATGATGTTCCCAACAAGGAACTGGCGGGGAAATCAGCCACATTCGGTATCACGATAAAAGAGGTCAAGGAACGCATCCTTCCCGAACTGGACGATGACTTTGCCAAGGATCTCGGGGAATTTGGTAGTCTGGAGCAACTCAAGGACGAAATCCGGAATGACCTAGCGCGCATGCAGGAAACGCAAACAAGGAAAGAGATGGAAGATCAGATCGCAGAAGGTCTGCTCGAAAAGAACGAGTTTGACGTGCCTGAGTCGATGATCGAAAATCAGATTGATGCGATTCTGGAACAGACCCTTCGGAATCTCGCACTTCAAGGCATCGATCCTAAGCGACTTCCGCCGCCGACACAGGAACAGCGCGACAATGTCCGTCCTTCAGCGGAGAAAGCGGTAAAGGTCACCTTGATGCTGCGAGCCATCAGTGAGCAGGAGGAGATTGAAGTTTCTGATGAGCAGTTTGAGGAGGCCATGAGAAAGAGCGCACGGGAATTGGGAGTCTCCGAAGACTACTACCGTGATCAGTTGGAAAAAAACAACATGCTGGACGATGTGCGATCTACGCTTCTGATGGAAGAGGTTCTCAAGATGATTGAGGAAAACGCGGAAGTGACGGAAGTGGAGCCAGCCGAGGCAGAAGAAGAATCTAAAGATCAGAAATCCGAGAAAGAGTGAGGACATGCTCGTACCTATAGTGGTTGAACAAACAAGTCGTGGGGAGAGATCCTATGACATTTATTCGAGGCTGCTCAAAGAGCGGATCATCTTTTTGGGGACATCGGTGGACGACATGGTGGCCAATCTGATAATCGCGCAATTGCTGTTCCTGGAGAGTGAGGAACCTGACAAGGACATCAACTTCTACATCAATTCTCCCGGCGGCGTTGTCACGTCGGGTATGGCAATTTACGATACGATGCAGTATGTGAAACCCGATATCCAGACGATCTGCATCGGTCAGGCCGCGAGCATGGGGGCGCTGCTGCTTGCAGCAGGAACCTCGGGCAAGCGCCACGCCCTTCCCCATACACGCATCCTTATCCATCAACCGATGGGTGGATTTCAGGGCCAAGCCACCGACATAGAGATCCACGCCAAGGAGATCTTACGCATGCGCACGGAACTCAACCTCCTTCTTTCCAAGCACACAGGGCAGCCCCTTGACCGCATTGAAGCCGATACGGAAAGAGACTTCTTCATGAGCGGCGCGGAGGCGACTGAATATGGGATAGTGGACAGGGTGATTTCCCGGCGGGAGTCGGCTGAAGCTGTAGAGAATCCGGAGTCGTGAGCCTGGACTCTCAAAGAAACGATCTTATTATGGAAACCCCAATATCCGTTACTCAGGATACAACAATCAACCAAGGCTCAAGGAGGAACCTATGACGGGCCGAAAAGGAAATTTCTCTTCCCTTTACTGTTCCTTCTGCGGAAAAAGTCAGGACGAAGTTCGAAAGCTTATCGCTGGTCCGACGGTCTATATCTGTGACGAGTGCATAGAGCTTTGCAATGAAATAATTGCCGAGGAATACGAGAAAGAAGAAAAGGGTCGGGCCCGCACAAGGGCTCCGACTCCTGCCGACATAAAGAAGGCCGTTGATGACTACGTGATAGGCCAGGAACAGGCCAAGAAGATTCTCTCGGTCGCGGTTCACAACCACTATAAGCGCATAGAGGCCAAGCCCGACCTGGAGGGAGTGGAACTGCAGAAGAGCAATATCCTTCTCATTGGTCCAACCGGGTCGGGAAAGACGCTCATGGCGCAGACCTTGGCCAGGATTCTCAACGTTCCGTTTGCCATCGCGGACGCCACAACCCTCACCGAGGCAGGTTACGTGGGAGAGGATGTGGAAAACATTATCCTCAATCTCCTCCAGAACGCGGACTACGATATATCTCGGGCTTCTCGAGGAATCGTTTACATAGATGAGATCGACAAGATATCACGCAAGACCGAGAATCCCAGTATCACAAGAGATGTGTCCGGAGAAGGTGTTCAACAAGCCCTGCTGAAAATAGTTGAGGGGACAATGGCCAACGTGCCCCCCAAGGGCGGGAGGAAGCATCCACAGCAGGAGTTCCTTCAGGTGGACACCACCAACATATTGTTCATTTGCGGAGGCGCCTTTGTTGGTTTGGACAAGGTTATTCAGCAGAGAATGAATATGAAGTCAATGGGATTCAATGCCGAAATCGGAGGGGCCGGCTCTGAGGAAATAGGTAATGTGCTCGAGCAAGTTCAGCCGGAAGATCTGATACATTACGGGCTGATACCCGAATTCGTGGGCAGACTTCCCGTTGCAGCGACTCTGCACGAATTGGATGAGGAGGCGCTGGTAAGAATCCTGTTGGAACCGAAGAACGCCCTGGTGAAGCAGTACAAGAAGCTTTTCGGATTCGAGCGCGTCGATCTGCGTTTCACTGATGAGGCGCTCCGCGCGGTGGCCTCGGAAGCCCTTTCCCGCAAGACAGGGGCCAGGGGGCTGAGATCTATGCTGGAATCGGCCATGCTCGATATCATGTACGATCTCCCGGATTTGGAGAACCTCCAGGAGGTAATTGTCAACGAAGACGTGGTCTTGAATGGCGCGCAATGCATCCTGGTGTTCGAACAGGAAGCAGAATCGGCATCCTGACGGGGAGACAATCCAAATCAACATAAATGCCTCAAAACAGAGGCACAACGAAACATAAGAGTCTTTTCCACTGTCCAGCAGCCCCGAGGCTTCGCCTCGGACCGGGGTGTAAAGAGCGCGCACGCTGCGCAACAATTTGCAGGGGAGGCCCTGGCCGGGCCGGCATAACAGCGTGAACGGCCGGCAGCTGTCAAGGTCCCGTCAGCGGATTCAGGGCCGGCAAAACCGCGCTGCGCGTACTGCGCGATCCTCCAAACCACCCCATTCGTAGACCCGAGCCTGTGCTCAAGACAAAGGGACTTTTATGGGAATCTTGCTTTGTGCAGCTTATCCACTGAACCGGATCGGCTGACGCGGTGATCCTTTACGCGGATACGCAAATGAGGCGTGAAATCTCATTCCGCCTCCCCAAGCCTGTTGAGAGGAATATCGGCCATGTTTTTCACTAAAAAGGAAGACTCACACGCAGAGCGGACCCTTGTGCTGCCACTCCTTCCTTTGCGGGACATAGTGGTGTTCCCTTACATGGTGATCCCTCTGTTCGTTGGACGGGATCGTTCCATACAAGCCCTTGAAGTTGCGATGAAGTCGGACAGACAGATTTTTCTTGCGTCCCAGCGGAACGCGCAGCAGACCAATCCGGGTCGGGAAGACATTTACGAAATAGGCGCCATCGGGCGCATCATCCAGATGCTGAAGCTGCCTGACAGCACCATCAAGGTCTTTGTGGAAGGTCGCTGCCGCGGCAGGATACTCGGGTACGTGGACTCCGATACGCTCTTCAGCGTGGAAGTGGAGGAAATCAGCGAACAGGTTCTGGAAAGAGATGTTGAGATTCAAGCCCTGACTCGGGGGATCAAATCCGTGTTGGAAGATTATCTGTCCGTCAACAAGAAGCTTCCCCAGGAATTCATTTCCAACGTCAGGGCCATGAACGACCCTGTCCGTCTCACGGACACCATAGCGGGACAACTCAATCTCAATTTGGAGGATAAACAGCGTCTTCTGGAATGCACGTCCTTGACCGAGCGGGTGGAGAAGCTCCTGGAACTGATGCAGGGCGAAATCGAGATTGCGCAAATTGACAAGACAATCCGCGACCGCGTCAAGAAGCAGATGGAAAAGAGCCAGAGAGAATATTACCTCAACGAGCAGATGCGGGCCATCCAGAAGGAAATGGGGGAAAAGGACGATGTCCAGAGTGAAATCGGCGAATTGGAAGAACATCTGGCAAAAAAACAGATGCCGGATGACGCGCGGGCTAGAGTCACAAAAGAGATCCGTAAACTCAAGATGATGTCACCTATGTCGGCAGAAGCCACTGTGGTCCGAAATTACATTGATTGGCTTCTCGTGCTGCCTTGGTTGGAAGTCTCCTCGACTCACCCGGGTATCGACGACGCCCAGCGGGTCCTCGATGAGGACCATTATGGATTGAAAGAGGTAAAAGAACGAATCATAGAATATCTGGCGGTCCAAGAGCTCGTCAAAAAGATAAAGGGTCCGATTCTGTGCCTGGTAGGCCCCCCCGGTGTTGGCAAGACCTCTCTGGCCAAGTCAGTGGCCCGCGCAACCGACAGGGAGTTCATCCGCATCTCTTTGGGCGGAGTTCGTGACGAAGCGGAGATCCGCGGCCACCGCAGGACTTACATCGGAGCACTGCCCGGCAAGATCATTCAGAGCATGAAAAAGGTTCAGACCATTAATCCCGTAATGCTCCTGGATGAGGTGGACAAGATGAGCATGGACTTCAGAGGGGATCCGTCCGCGGCCCTGCTGGAGGTGTTGGATCCCGAGCAGAATCACACCTTTAACGACCATTACCTGGACGTGGATTACGACCTGTCCAGAGTGATGTTTCTCACTACTGCGAACACCCTTCACGGGATTCCTGCTCCTTTGCAGGACAGGATGGAGATCATCCGTCTTCCCGGGTACACGGAACTTGAGAAGCTCAAGATCGCGGAGCAGTTCCTTGTACGGAAACAGATGGAGGCAAATGGACTGTCTGAGGAACACCTGGAATTCACTAGAAAGTCCGTCATGCGAATCATTCGTCGGTACACTCGCGAGGCAGGCGTGCGCAATTTGGAGCGCCAACTCTCAAAGGTGTGTCGGAAAGTGGCTCGGGATGTGGTGAGCGGCAAGACAGGGGATCGGCTGGAAATCGATACCAGGAACGTGAGCAGGTTCCTGGGGGTTCCGAAATTCCGTTACGGCAGGAGGGAAGAACAGCAACAGGAAGGAATCGCCATCGGGTTGGCCTGGACCGAGACCGGCGGAGAGCTGCTCATAGTCGAGGTGGCACTTATGCCGGGCTCCGGGAAGTTCATCGTAACAGGAAAACTTGGAGAGGTAATGCAAGAATCCGCGCGGGCAGCGATGAGCTACGTTCGATCCCGGGCATGGGGCCTGGGATTGAAGACCGATTTCTATAACAAGATAGATATCCACATTCACGTTCCCGAAGGCGCGACACCCAAAGACGGACCTTCAGCCGGCATTACCATGACGATGGCGATTGTCTCGGCCCTAACCAAGCGGCCCTTTCCCAACGACCTGGCTATGACGGGCGAGATCACCCTTCGAGGTCGTGTGATACCCATTGGGGGTCTCAAGGAGAAGCTGCTGGCGGCCAAGCGCGGTCTGATCTCCAGAGTGATCATACCTCGCGAGAATGAAAGGGAAATGAAGGAGATTCCCCGTCGCATTCGGAAAGGACTGGAGATGCTTCCAGTGGAGCACATGGATGAAGTGATCAAGATAGTGTTTCCGGATATGGAACAGACTGTGTTTTCCGACCACACACAGGGTTCCGAATCGGCCGTACATCTGCAACAGTGAGCGGTCGGAACGACAAATATCCTGATTTCCGCAAAAAAAGAACATTGCCTGTGCGATTTTTGGAGACCGAGCAGGGCCTATAATGGTAGAATAGAAATACTAGATGGACCGGCGTACGCGGAAGAACTTCATGAGGCCCATAAGAGGTCGGTTGGGTCTCGCCTTGGCGATGGTATGGTGTTTTTTTGAGCTGCCCTTGTTTTTTTTGGGCAAACGGGAACCTTCGGGATTGATGGAGATCTTAATAATAGTAACCGGTACCGCAAGGGGTGAAGCATGTTGAAGATGGAAGGATCCAGAGTGAGGCTGATTCCCGAAAACATCCACCAGATGCTTCGAAAGGGCCTTACTTTCAAGGAAATCGCGGCCCGTTGCGATGTTTTCGAGGAAGCAATAGATGCCGCGCTCGTAAGATGGCTCAATGAAGGGCGATGGCCCATTGAAGACGATGTGGCCGCGTGAGTACGGACTCAACAAGAATCGCCCACCACAGACAGGTTTGAGTAGGCGCTAAACTGTCGCAACCATTAACGTATTTGTCTCCGAGCAAGACCAATCGCAAGGCCTGCGGCCTGGGTTGGTCTTTCTTGTTGCAGGCACAGCAGACACTCCGAGCCCGGCGGACGGCACCGGCATGAGCAGGTGTCACATGTTGGAAAGCGCATTAGTAATAGAGGAAAGGACTTTCATGCCTCGTTGTGCCGAAAGTTTGAGGCATGATCCCTCCCACAACAGTACCTGTTGATCCGAAGTCGGTAAAGAGATATAACTCCCCCAATTGGACGGATTGCTTCCGGAGGGCAGATCAGTTATGGGTTCGATGAAACACATTGCTTTCCGACTGACTTTCGCGCTTTGGATGGTGATGATTGCGGTAGGACCGGCCTCCTCCCAAGAATCGTTCAGATTGTCCCCTAATGCCCGGTTCACGTTGGGCATGGAATGGAGTTATCTGTGGCTTTCCGGGCAGATGCGCATCCCCGCGGGGGGGCGGCCCGGATCAGGCACCAGAGTCGATGTCTCAAAGACACTCGGCATAGATCGGACCGAGGCCTCAGCGATTACTCTGCACGGGGAAATCCTGGACAAGCACCTATTGGGCATCGATTACCTTATGATGGTGCCCACCGGATTGAGAAGGGTGCGCGACACATTCCGGTTCCAAAACAAGACCTATCCCGTGGGATCCCTTGTTGAGACCAGCCTCGATTTCACCTGGTTGCGCGCGGCATATGGGTACAAACTCATAGACTCCCCGGGGTTCTGGGTAGCCCCCCAGGTGGGAATCCATCACGTGCGACACGCCGCGACCCTAAAGGGACGGACCCAAGAAGCGGGGGTCATATCAAATACGCGCCGCCTTGACGGGACATATCCGACCATCGGGTTGGAAACGCGCTATTTGCTGCCGTACGGCATCGACATCCGCTTGGAAATGGAAGGATTCCACCTTATCACCAGGGGGTTCGTAGCCCGGACTCGCGTTGGAGTGCTCTGGGAAGCCTATCCTGATATCATGCTCACCTTCTGGGGGTCCAACCGTCTGGTCCACTACCTGGAAACCAATCAACCGCTCAACAACGAATGGTTCTACAGCCTCTCGGGGGTTTCAGGGGGAATCGCTTTTACTTTTTGAGAATGGAAGGGGACTGCATGGTCAGGTGATTGATCAACGAGGCCGGAAGCTTGCGGGTCGCGCCAGTGCCGCGGATCTCACGGCCACGTTTTTCCTGAAAAGGCGCTCCATCCTTTTGACAAGCCCCCTATGATGGTGCAGGACCTCCGGAAAACATATCTCACTATAAGTGATGTCCAGGGAAGTGTACTCCTTGGACTCAAGATCGACTACGCGCCGCTGGTTCGGATAATTGGGATCGTATACCTTGAGTCGATTCTTTTCAGGCAACCATTCATATGCCAGCACAGCGTGAAGCACGACTCCACGATTCCCTTTGTTCATCAATAGTACGATCCGCGGCTCACCGATTGTCAGCCCGGCAAGGAATCGCCGGTAAGACTCCCTTTGATCCCGGTGGTGCTCGTTGCAATAATCGGCCTGAACTCCGATGAGGTGCTTACTGTAGAATCTTTGCAGATCACGGGCTATTTTCGTCTGTATCCTTTGATTCAGCAATAATCTCAAGCCCGGTTCGCCACTGTTCCTAAGATAGTACCAGCGGGCAAACGCGGCCATGGCAAAGCAGTAGCCCGGTTCGTTGGATATGGAAAAAGCGTCTCTGTCGATGTCGAAGGCCGCATGCGAATCGTCTGCCAACAGCAACCCAATCGTACAGGCGCAAACAAGCCCCAATACCACATTCCTCAACATCCCGGCGGAAACAAGACTTCTCATACTCATACCCCGACAAAATGCAGTCTGAACGCGTATTATAGCAAAAAAGCTCTGAAATGACAACAGATTCAGACACAAATCTGCGGGCACACTGGAAGTCGATCGGTAGTGGAATCTTGAGAGTCAAGAAAAGGGGGGATTCGTCCAACGCAAGTATTCGCGGGAACACAATATTTCGTTTCTGAAGGGCAACCTGAAGGAGGTTCCCGGATGTCATACCGCGTCGCCATTTAACAAGTAAAATCTCGGGGCCTACGATGGGGGATGCTCGAAGGGGGAGCTACAGTTCCTTCAAGAGTATCAAGGTCCGTCATTGTCTCCTGCTGTGTAGCGCTGGTACGGCTTCCGGCACAGGCCGGTCGCACTACCCCGAGAGTGTTCGATATTCAAACACGGATGCCGGGTCCGGTGGAACCGGACGAGGCACGTACTATTTCGTGGCCGGTGACCAACCCCCTTCCCCGGTAATTCCGTTTCTGTTTCAAGCCCCGGGAAGGCTGAACCGAGTCCATGACACTGGGAAACCATCGGAGCGCTACCAAGATCCGAGCCCTAGGTCCGAACATTTGGAGGACCTGAAAGTCGTTGCTGCCGAAGTTCGGCAGAAGAAGAATAGGGGGTCAGGCTTGACATATGTGGATTTAAGGGCATAAACAACTAAGAATGGCAGGGAGAGCACGCATTAACTATCCGGGCGCTGTCTATCATGTGATACTACGTGGGAACGGTGGTCCGGATATATTTTTTGACGAGCCGGACCGGATTCGTTTCTACGGTCTGTGGCAGGAAGGAGTCAAGCGGTCAATCGTCTGCGCAAACGTGCGGAAACGAATCCCCGTCTGGCGGCAGAACTTGAGAGGGTAAAAGAAGACCTGACACAAATACAAATATGTCAAGCCTGACCCCTGCCCACACTTGCAGTCTCCCCTCCCTCGTGGAGAGCGACGTGCCACTTGCCCTTTTACAGGCGTCGGGGTGGGGGCCTTTCGGAGGCAGGCTATGAGCCAAGTCGGTGAAGTAACCCATATCTTCTCTCAACTGGAAATCCCTGAGATTCCTCTGGCTGATGTGGTTGCCGGAATCAGAGACCCCGTTTCAGTCATCTCCGGAGAGTTCAGAGTCCTATGGGCCAACGGGGAGATCCGCCGACGGTTCGGACTCAGTCTTGACAGAATCCGCGGACGGCTCTGTTACGAAGTCTATTTGGGCAAGGCGCGACAGTGTGCTCGTTGTCCCGTGGCCGATGCCTTTAACACAGGCAAGGGCTGCACCATGGAGAAACGATTCGCCTCAGACGACGGGGCAGCCGTTTGGCGGGAGGTAAGGGCCTATCCCATTCGTAACAGAGATGGGGCGATCGTCGCTGCATTGAGGATGGGCTTTGATGTCACGGACAGAAAGCTCAGGCTGGCTAAGCAGGCGAGATACCTTGAGACGCTTGAGACTGCTCTGCAGGAGATGACCGAGCGGAGTGCCGGTGAGGCCATAGAGACGGAGCGAGGGGCCCCTCAACACGGTCTCACCCGGCGGGAGCTGGAGGTATTGGACCTCATGGCCAAAGGGTTGACGAACAGCGACATCGCGAAGATCCTCTGCATAAGTCCGCATACGGTTAAGTCCCATGTAGTGCATCTGTTCAACAAATTAGAGGTCAGCGATCGAACCGAGGCCGCGGTGAAGGCAGTCCGCCTTGGACTAATTTGAGAGCTCGATGAGAAATAATAACCCATTTGGGTGATGCCCCGTGCGCTAAGATCTGTTTTCCTGGATTCATACTGAGCGGTACGTTGTGAATACCCACGGCCCAAGCAGGCTGATCCGCGACAATCAGACTTCGGCATCCTCTTGCGCGAAGGGGTTTTCCGGAGCCGTCCGGAGCGCCATTTTCAAGGATGCCGCGGGTTGGAGACAGAGGAGGTGATGATGAACGAGACGCATCCGAGCGCACCGAAAGACATCCTGGAGCACGTTCGAAAACTGCCGCCTGAGGAGACGGCGGATTACAGACAGATGACCCCTCCCTGCGGGCTCCCGTGTTTTGCCTGCGGTTTCTATCTGGCAAACAAGCACCCGGAGCTGCAATCCCTGATCTCAGAGACCTATGGGATTCCGGTGCAAAAGGCAGTCTGCAAGGGATGCCGCAACGAAGGGGGCAAATGTGGCCACCACCCCATGGCGTGCCGACTGTACCCATGTGCCGAAGAGAAAGGCATCGAATTCTGTCACGAGTGTACCGACTTCCCGTGTGACTACCTTCATCCGTACGCAGACAGGGCAGACCTTGTGTGGCACAACACCAAAGTATTCAATCTGTGTTTGATGAAGAAGATGGGATTGGAGGCATGGGCAAAGGATAAGGCTCGAAGCGTGCGAGACGTTTACTATGGGGGGGACTGGACGCTGTAGCAGGGGTGCGTATATTTCAAGAGAAGAGCTGTCGGCCCGGTGGAGAATGGGTCACCATGCGTGTGAACCTTTGAGCGGTTTCCGTGCGGCACCAAATCAGGGGGCCGTGGACCTTTCGATAGGAAGGAAGGTAGGAAAGAGAGTATAGCCATGTCGCAACTGAATAACGCGATGGATATCTTCAAGATACTCGGGAAGACCAATTGTGGAGAATGTCGCGTGCCGACTTGCCTGGCTTTTGCCGCTGCCGTATTCCAGGGTGAGAAGCGCCTGGAGGATTGCCCTCATATCGAGAGTGGTAAAATTGACCGATTTGATGTGAATAACGCTGATTCCAGGACGCTTGACCGCGAGCTGGAAAAGACTCTGGCAAAATTGAGACAGAGAGTTGCGGATGTGGATCTCGCCTTGTCCGCGGAGAGGATCGGGGCTTCCTTCGCCGATGATTACTTGACGATCAAGAGCCTCGGGAAAAACTTCAGTGTCGATTCACGAGGAAATGTGGTTTCCGACTGCCATGTCCATGGATGGGTGACCGTTCCGTTGCTCACCTATGTGCTGTCTTGCGCGGGAGCCCCTCTGTCAGGGAACTGGGTTCCGTTCAGAGAACTCAAGGATGGAGCGGCGTTGAGTCCGTTGTTTGTCCAAAGATGTGAGAAGCCCCTCAAACGGGTTGCGGATACCCATACGGATCTGTTTGATCACATGATCGATATCTTCAGTGCAAAACCGGCGCCCAACGCGTTTGACTCGGATATTGCGGTCGTGTTGAGTCCTCTGCCCAGTATCCAAATGCTGATTTGCTACTGGAAGCCGGAGGATGATATGGAATCCGCGCTCAACGTCTTTTTCGATGACACAGCGGAAGAAAACCTCGGTATCGATGCACTCTATCGTCTTGCCGCGGGGCTGGCGATCATGTTCGAAAAGGTCGCATTAACCCACGGCAAATGACCAAGAGGACACACCGCGGTCATCACCACGAATCACCAACCTCCTCCGGTGTGTGAGGACGGACCAGCGATGAGCCGGTCATTTGACTCTTGCGCGACCGGAGGAATCATTCCGTGACTTGGCAGCGGCCCGAAGAACGCTGAAATGGCAAGAAAGCCACGTGATTTCGACACAGAGAGCGTTTGGCTCTTTTCTCTATTCTGTGTGGGTAAAGAGGTTTTCAATCCCCCTTCCAGAGACAGACACCACATCAGAGCGCGTACCTCCCCACCGACCGACCCAAGAAACCACCCCAATCTGAAAGAAAGCTCCTGTATTTTGCGACTATCTTACAAACCTGTGCGCCAATGATGGGTCAGTTCTCTTGAGCACAAAAGGGTCAATTTTCATGAGCGCCGAGGGCTGCCGGGCGTAGGGCCAATTTACGAGCCGGTTGGTGTGGGAGCTTCATTATTGATCCGTAGCGGCCCGTCGGGTGTGGGTACTTCCAGGAAGGTTTTGGGTCTATGTTCTGCGCGAAGCCACGGACTGCTTCTTGACACAGACCTCTCTCGCGGCAATCCCGGAATTGCAATAATATTCGCGAAATGGTCTGACCCGGGTCTATTATGGGAGCTCGCCCCTGAGGTACTTCTCACCCCTGTTGTACGCGGTCAACGCGGCAATCACGTGGCATATCCAACCGAGCATACCCCCGGATCCGATCCAGAGCCCCGGGGTGACGATAAGCCAGAAAATCCCTCGAAGGAAGTCTCCGTTGTATATCTGACCCACACCAGGGATCACCAAACTCAGAACTGCTGCAATTCCCGACTGCTTCATGAATGCTCCCTTCCAGTCACCTATCCGTCGGATGGGCGTTGGATCATCCTTCATACCAATGCGCAATCCAGAGAGTGAGATCGGTTTCTTGGGTGCCACTGCCGGCTTGCCCAGCACTGCTCTTTATCACTTGTTTGAACGCGCATTGGAATCATACGGTGCTTTGAGCGCCGGACATATAGGGCGCAGAACCGCTTCAAGCCCGGTGAACGATTACACATTAGGACATAGACAAGGCGGATCAGGTGGGAAAAAACGGATCGGACGGTTTCTTACGGCGTCGCGCCCTGAGGGTCGGCCCCAAAAGCGCGCATACCCGCGGCCCCGCCTTGCTGCTGCCCAAGCACTCGCCACCTGCCGGTTATCTTTTCTCGTAGAATGCGAAGAAATCTTTGCTGTACCCCTGGTCATATCGACGCATGGTGTACTTCTTCTGCTCAGGAGAGAGCCTGTCCCGCTTCACGATGCGATCTTTGTCGTTTCTGAAGTAGAAATTGCACACAATGTTATGGATATTAGCGTCGCCATGAATCCCCCTTTTGCAGCCGGCAAGAACCAGCGCCTTGGCCAGGTCCTTTGTGCTGATATGATGTCCCATGGCGAAAACCAAATTCCCGTCGTCCCGAATACCAAAAGCCGACCGGTCCGCTAAAAACCAGAGCTTCTTTCCCATGGTGCTTCGGCCCTTCTTGTCGACCAGGAATCCACCGAGGCCGATTTCCGCGTCACGCATCCGGCCATGGCGGGCCACTTTTTCGACGACCAGTCCGTCCTTGACTATCAGGTACCTCAACTGGCGAGCGTCTCTAACCAGTCTACGGGGAATATCGCTACTCCATTCAAGGATGTCGACAGAATTGTCATGGTAGACTACCAGCGTGGCCATCCCGTCAACCATCGGGTAGACTTCCTGGCCGCGGAAAATGGCCCCGGCCCCCCGGGCATGCCGCTGCATCCACATTGCATTGGTGATTGCGACTATTTTCGACAAATTATCGTCCGAAGGCGCCTGTGTGACCTCGTACATGCCGGGCTCCGTGTGTCCCAAAAAGAAGCGGGGTTTCAACCGCCCGAGGTCGAACACTGCCAGGTACACAATCGAATTGGGAAAATCGACACTGGGCCGGTACACGGTCTTGCACACCAGTGGCCTTCCCTCTCTACCTCGCGGCATTCCCCGCGCGGTCCAGATCCCCTCACCCTCCAGAGCAGGAGACTTGTACAAGGGGTCCATGTCGGCGAGGCCCTCAAACACCGGATCAACAGGTTCAGCACTCGCTGGTTGTTCCGTGCCGAGCTCCCGATCAAGTTCCTTTTCAAGATCTCGCGTGTCTGCCCGGTCGGGCATTCGACTCAGAAGCTTGTCCAACCACCGCGGGAGCGTGGCCTGATCAGGAACCGTCGCGTTCACACCGTGATCCGTGGCCTGCGACGCCAAGCTCGCGAACCTCTCCAAGGTCGCTGCCGAATCTTGGCCCAAGCCGGCCGTGTATGCGGTCAGTACAAGGATTACCGAAACCACTGAAAGCCCAAAAATCCTACCCATCGTTTCACACCATGTTGCACTTGATGAAAGGGAACGTTGTTGCCTCAACGCGGCCGACCGCATAGTCCGAGTTACCCGGCTTCTTTTCGGCTCGGCAGGCCCTCTGCCATGTCCCGCCATGAAGCCCGAGCGCGCCCGAAAGAGTTTGCCGGTCGAGCGTCGACTAATTTACTATCTGAAGGAAGCTTGGCCGGAATCGACCACAAAGGTTCGAGAACCGACTCCACATCCTCTACCACCAACAAAACGACATAAGCCATAAGAACCAAGCTCAGTCTAAACAAACAGCCTTTATTGTACCAGACGCGTTCAGAAAAGACAAGCCTCTTTCACCCGAACCTTGCCCCAAACCAGATGGTCGGTATTAATAAGCATAAAGAGGATGTTGTCAAGGAATCTGAAGAACAAACATTAAGACAACGTGATACCGTAGCGCGAATATGATTGTAATCCGGGTTTGCCGCGAGAGGTCGGTGTCAACAATCAGACAAGAGCCATGCAGGCCCAATTTTCTGGGCAGAGACCGGGAGATACCGATTCGCGATCAAAGAAGTAACATGGGCGAGCGAAGGTCTTAGTTGAGAAATCCCCTCTAGCCCCCCTTTATCAAAGGGGGGGAAGGGGGGATTTTCCTCGCTCGCTGTTTCGGACCGGAAATTACCCATTTGATGGCGAATCCGTAAGAGAGGCAGGTGCACGGGCTTATGCCGGTTCTCCGTCCGCCAACCGGATCCAGTCAATGAGGCTCTCGATGTCCTTGGGTTCAAAGTCGAGTAACGTGAAGATCTTCTTTTCCAGGGCCACGGTTTGATCCTTCATGATCTGTAGCATTTCTTGAGCTCGCCGGGTCTTGGCGTAAGTCCGGAACAAGTAATCGAATCGCCCTTCCAGGGTCACGAGCTCATCATGAACCACTCGCTTGTCCGCATAGAACAGCACGTGCGGTTCCTTCACAGGATCGCCGTCACGGTCTCCGAGAATTACGTGTCGTGCTACAATCCTACCTACAACAGGAAGACCCTCTTCCACGAGTATCTCTTGCCCCTTGCGATCATGAAACATGGTTCCCACGAGTATGCTGGGATACTTCCCAATGTCGTGCAAAAGGCACGAAGCTCTCAGCAAGTTCATGTCGATGTCATGTTGCCTGCCCGACAGGCCCTCTCCGATTATCCGACCCACCGCCCAGACCATCCGTGAGTGTCGAACGATGTGCGCGGGCATCTTGTGCTTTTCGAGAAGAGCCAGACAGCCTTTCTCATCCGGGAAATCTACGTCAGACATCTTTTGAATCCATCGACAACTCGCACAACAATTAGTACTGCACGGCGGAAATCCGCGCGCGGTTTAGCCGGCTCCCCGTGAACCGTCATACGGCAAAAGAACGTCATCCCGGTGAAAACCGGGACCGGAATCCAGGCTTCAAACGCAAACAAACCAAGCCGTTATTCCGTATTTCTCAAGCAGAGCACTACTGCCAGTATCGCCCAAAGAGCTTCTCATTTAGTGAAGCGAATTTCAAGCCCTTTCCATGAAGGACGGTAAGCCTTCGTTTCCAAGGGCAGACCAACCGGGCCTGCTCCCGGCTCGAACAGGCGCCTGCCCCTGCGCCGGGCATCCGCGACTTTGCGGTCATTTTCACGTTTCGTAGGGCCTCTATTTTACGGCATGGAAGTCGCGGTCCGGGGGAAATGGGTCTAATACCAACTATCATGGCAAGAAAGCGACAACGAAACATGAAAGTCCTTTCCGTTGTTCACTGGTCCGTGGCTTCGCCTCGGACGGGGCCCCTAAAGAGCGCGCACGCTGCGCACGACCTTGGAGGGGAGACTCATCTCCCCTCCAAACCACCCCATACGTTGACCCGCAAAGGGGTGGTTTTCCAACGGGACTTTCATAGGAATGCGCTTTCAAAGGGGGAACATATGGCTCAAGTCCGGAAGGGAGAAATCCCCCCTGCCCCCCTTTGCTAAAGGGGGGTGGTGCCGGTCCCCCCCTGTGAAAAACTTACTCTTACCCACACGTGACACCGTGGGTGGTGTAGAAGGGAGAGTCAGTCGTCCCTCCGGGACTTAAGGAAGGGAAATCATGGTGGGTTCTCTTACCCGGCCATAAATGACCGAGCTACTATCAGATGCCCCGACGGGGCATGAAGAGGTGTCCCGTAGGGACACTAGAAAGTAGCCCGGTGCTTCAGCGCCGGGTTCCTCAATCCACTCCAACCCTGTCTGAGAGTCCCGGAGGGACGACAGAATGCGAGCGGCGCCCGCGGTGTCACGTGTGTCCGAGTGTAAGGTCAAGGGGGGGTAAGGGTGAGGGGGCAATGCTGGTGACTTAAGCCGTATACCGTTGATCCGGATACTATTGTCCGTCATTCCGGCGAAAGCCGGAATCGTGCGCCTGTGAGCGCAAATAGTCAGAGAGGTGCAAGTCCTCTT
>CAZGNL010000001.1:0-140484 GCA_964527475.1 uncultured Syntrophaceae bacterium | reverse complement strand
AATGACGGATAATGGTATACGGATCAACAGTATACGGCTTAAGTCAACAGCATTGCCCTCCAAACCACCCCATACGTTGACCCGCAAAGGGGTGGTTCTTTCACGAGACGGGAACTTACATGCCGCAAGATCGAGGCACAACGAAGTATGAAGATGGCGGCGGTACGACGGGCCCCCTTTGTACGGCGCGACCGGCGGTCGCCCGAAGGGAAACCACGACATTCCAAGGAAGAAGACATTTTCATGTATCGTTGTGCCCTTATTTGGGGGTGATGGTTGGTATAAGATCTCGTGACCGCGCTCAGGCAAGATCTCATTGGGTTTCTTCAGCGCTCGGCTCGGCCTCACGCCTATTCGTCACGCTTAGCGCCATGAACCGAAGAGTTGCTTCACTTTAGAGCCGATCCTCGTATCTTCCTGGCGCAGGTAATCCCAGTCCGCGTTTTCAATCAACTCCGGGTGCGTTTCCAGGATGATTCGGGCGGCCATCTCCGCGGCGTCACCGGTGAAGTGGGCACACTGTAGAAGGTGAGCTTTGGGGTTGCCCTTCACCTTTCGAGTCAATACGCGACAACAACTTGAACCAAAGGCGTTCCTGAAGTTTTCGTGAAGGAGATTCGCGGCCGGCATTGCTCTCTTGTTGTCCCGTGCGCCCGGTCGATCCCTTCCCAGGAACAAGCCGAGAGCCAAGGCGCCTCCTGAGAGAGCGCCGCATGTGCAACCGCTGTCCCCGAGTCCCTGCGGCAGCGCGGCTGCCAGCCGAATCGCCAGTTCTTCCGGCAAGCCCCCCCCCAAGCCCCTGTTCAGGACCGTCAGGACCGCCTCAGAGCAGAAGAGTTGCCCTGTCTCCAACAGATTCCGGGCACGACTGCCGATAACGCGAACGAGCGCTTCTCCGACATCTTCTACGGGAACCGTCGTCGGAATTCTCATTTACTTACCTTTTTCAATGGGGTAGCCCGCCTGAATCCAGGCTTCGATGCCTCCCGGACACCTATACACGTTGGTGTATCCGAGATTCACCGCCCACATGGCCGCGTTGTGACTGCGGGTACACTCAACGAAGCCGCAGTAAAACACCAGGGTCTTAGCCTTGTCGTCTCCGAGCAACGCTATAAATTCGGCCTTCTTCTTGTCGTCGATCTTCTTCATTTCCGGAATGGGGAACTCGATCTGGACCGCTCCGGGGATGTGTTGTTTCTTGTAGCTCGCCTCGAACGGCATGGTATCCACCATGACCATTGGTTTCTTTTCGTCGATCCACTTCTTAAGATCTTCCGTTGAGACGACTTTGTAAGCGCCGCGCATCACTTCTCCCGCGAAATTGATCGCGATGATTTCCTTGATCTTTTCGGGCACGTCGGCCTTTCCCGCGACCGCGCCGGCCACGCCGGACACCACTAAGGCTATACTCAGCAAACCAACAGCAAGAACTTTCTTTGCGAACATCTTTGTCCGATACCTCCTGAAGAAATTTGAGGACCATATCCGCCCGGTACGGTTGATCAAGAGCGCGCCTCGAGTTTCCCTTCCGGGCTTGACACATTTCGAATTTACCATTAAGAGCTCTGATAAGTCAAATAGGTTTTGCCGATACCGCCCGGGTGCTCAGGTCGGCCGTATCCGTTCCAAGAACAGGACAATTCCATGGTGCATCATGTAGCGAGATCCTTGTTCGTCTTGACGTTCTTCGCATCAGTCGTCTTAGCGGGAGCTGCGTCGCGGTCGGTGATGGAAATCCGACCGAAATCGTTTGATTTCGGAGATGTGCTGCACGGAACGACCGTGAACGCGACGGCCCGGATCGTAAACACGACAGATAAGCCTCTTGTCATTGGGAAGATCAAGACCTCGTGCGGATGCACTTCCGCGAACGCGGCGGTGAAGGAAATCGGTCCCCGAGGAGAAGCGAAAATCGAAGTTTCATTCAACGCGGATGGCCTCACTCCCGGCAAGAAGACCCAAACTGTGTTCTTATACACCGATGATGCTGAAGTGTTACCGGCTAAAATGAGAATATTTGCGCGGGTTTTTCAGGAGGTGTCGGTTCAGCCCAAGGGACTCGTCGCGCGCTTTCCGACGTTCAGGGAAAAGGTCAGCTTTCCTCTCACGATAACCAATCGGTGGAATCGGCGGGCCATTGTCGAGGCTGAAGAGGCTCGAGGGGCCGTGTCAGCCGTTGCGCTCACCCCGCGAAGAGTCGAGATCGAGCCGGGCGACCAACGCCCATGCTCCATAGAATTGACCCTGTCCAAGCACGATTCCGGACCATTCTACCGGGGCGTCGTGATTCTGAAGACCAATCACCCGAAGGAAGACCGGGTATCGCTCAACGCATTCATTCGTGTAGATGATTCACCGGTCCCGAAGAAGCGTTGATGAGAGCCTTGCGCCAGAACTCGCGTTCAGCAGCAGTAAGAAGAAATCAAGTGCGCTCATGTAGTGTAGCAATATTAGGGTGTTACGGGCCTGTGCTGAATCGCAATTTGTGATAAGAGGCGGGGAACCTTTGAGAGGAGAGTATCCATACGGGTTCCAGATGCCAAGGCCGAGATATCAGAGTTCCGATTCCAGGAGATGAATCATTTCTTGTAGCTCCTGGGAATCCTTTTCCGAGATTTTCGTAATTTGGAATCCTGTGACGCATTCCCCACCGTCCTTTGCCGGCTCGGCCCACCGGCAAACAGCCTCGAATTCAATCGGCGCCACGTCACCAAAGGCATCCCCGAGGATTACAAAGGACTTGGTTTCATCCAGCTTGGCTTCAATCCCCACTAAACGCACTCCAGCTTCGGTTATGTCAAGGACCTTGCCGTAGATCTCGGGCCGGCTCGGGTCATAGATGAGCGTGTCAAAATCCAGTTGGTGTCTAACCAGTTCCCTGGTGTTGTCTGGAACCACTGTGTCGAACAAAGAATGTAGCTCTCCGTAGAGCTCTTCCCTGGTAATGGCCTGTGTGTCCAGGAGTATGCTGACCGCGCCTTTGAGGCTGTTTGAGGAAACCCCGTGTTTCTCCATCAGCTCCGACATGCCCATCCCGGACCGGATGTCCTCAAGTAAGTAGGTTGCTCTTAACTCTCGCCTAGCCATCAAACTTCCGCCAGGTTTGGGATTCCTCCGAGAGACCGCGGCTTGGAATCAAAACCGGGTCAACCGGCGGCCGCAGTCGCGTTCAGTGGGCCATTGTCGCTCCGGGCCGATTCTTGCCTTTGGAAGGCCTGCAAATCTCGCGCACAAGATCCTCCACGATGGACTGAGGCGATTTGTGACCGACCCTTGAGGATTTCATCATAACATCCGCATTGAGTACAGCCCCCATGATTCGGATCAGTCTATCCATGGAAAACCTCTGCGCGTCCTTCAGAGCAAGATAGAGGGGATAGTCCTTCATGGACAGAAGATTGAGTTTTCCTTTTCCCGTCATTTCAGGATTCTCTTGACGCACTCTGAGGGCAACCCCCTTAAACTGTTCATAGGACATCCCGCGCTTCCACGAAGAGCGAAAGACCGTGAACAACAACTCCCGCGCGACCATGAGTTTGCGGAATTCGTTGGCAATGACCGCAAGGCTGACAAGCGGATGATCAACGATTTTCAGGTTCTCGTGAAGCGCCGGGAGGCATTGGGTAATGTCGGCCGTGCGTAGGGCACGGTTCAGTTCATAAAACGCGGCCTCGTGGAAATCTTCGAAGACCTCTTCCACATCCTTCGGTGTGATCTCCTTTCTATCCCCGAGGTAACGGATCAGTTTTTCAACCTCACTATTGAGCTTTCGCATATCATCGCCGGTGCGGGAATACATAGCATTCAAGGCTGCGCCGGAGATCTTCTTTCCCGCGTTACCCACAATTTCGCGAACGCGGTGGTCGAAAAACGACCTGTCGATCCTCGCGCCGTACCTTTCCTTGAGAACCGTACACTCAACCACTCGACCGCGCTTTTCCACCAACTTGAACAGCTTCTTGCGTCTGTCAACGCCTGGAGCGGTAAAAATCAGGACCGTATCCCGGGGGAAAGAAGAACTCACGATTTCCTCGAGGAACGCTTCGTCTGCTGCGGCCGGAACCGTTTTGCCTTCGTCCCGCCAGGCCTGGATGACCCGGTTGAGAATATCGGCATCTTCGCCGACCAAAGATCCGCCAAGGATTTCATCGCTCCAATCCGAACCTGACCCGGCTGCGCTCGCATCCACGCCCACAAGCTGCAACAGCTGACCGAAAGCCTTCAAAGAGGCCTTTCGGTCGCCGGTCCTCCATGATTCTACTACTTTTGAAACTAACTTTCTCCGATCGGAACGCGCCATGAAAATAGGGGTCTGCTCTACCACTATGATGCGGCTGCCGCCGAAGAGCGAGGGCGTGAAAAGCTGAGATGAAAGATCAGATAGGTTGAGGCCGGCGCCGGCAAAAAAAATGAGGTTGGTGTCGCGCAAGCCCGGGTCAAGATATTCCGAGACGAATCTCTGCACGAGTTCCTTGGCCAGGAATTCATCACCATGAAAGAGATAAATCGGCTCAGGACCCTTATTCTTGAGGTCATCAAAGATGTCGGTCTTCATTGTTCAAATCGAACTTCAGGTACCGGCGACCACTTCACCCCGGATCGGCGAGCGAGTTCGATAAGCGCAGGTCACTGGAAAAAATCAAATGAAAAAAAGGGCGTTCTACTTGGGTTCGACCTTTTCCGAAGGAGTCTCCGTTGATTCATTCTGAGGCGGCGGCGCAACAGGGGGAGCATCGTCGAATTCCACGCTCCGCTTGAAGCTCTTTATTCCCTTTCCAATACCGCCCATGATCTCGGGAATCCTCTTGGCGCCGAAGATAAGCACCACTATGACAAGTATGATAATGAGTTCCGTAGGTCCGGGCATCATTGGTCGTCTCCTCTTAAGTGCCGAGAAATTGGCTCTCTCTTTATTTTGTTTGAACTTTCGCGTTTTCCCGCGGTCATTATAGGGAAGATAGCATTGCGCGTCAAATTTTTGATTTGGAGCTGAGAATCGCGCGAAATCCGGGAGACATGACCGATTCCGGCCAGTTGCGCATGTCTTTGATAATTCGGCACATTATCTGAGCAATCTCTGTGGATGTGTCGAATATTAGACAGTCGCATGTTGGGGGACTCAGCTCCGGACGGTGGTAACTCTGTAATATGAGGGCGTTATTCGGTTTTATCGCAAGTTGGCATCGTGGTTGCATAGAGGAAAGGCAGGAATACCATGAAGGAAGGCAGAATGAACCGAAACAGCGACGCGACTGAACAGACCAACGACCGCCAGGACGAGATCATTGCAACCCTTATTAACCCGATTCACGTCTTTTCAGGAGCCGTAGCTCCAAGAGACTACATAAAAGCCCAGAAACAGCTACTCCGGGACTTTGGAGAGGACATCTATTTCAACTGGCAGCTGGAGATTCTTCATGCTGAGATTGCTTCCATCATTGAGGAGATCAAGCTGGAAAACGAGGATGTTCGCCCAAATACCAGCGTAGTGGGCCAAGCTTAAGGCCCACACTGAAAGTCCCGCGCTCACATAGAGCTTTGGCTCAGAGGCCGCCCAGCTGGAGAAATGTCCCGCTCCAGCGCACCAGGAACTCCATCGTGGAGCAAGACGCAGCGGGAGCGCCACCCGGATCATGACAGCGCGCTCCTGATCAACAACCCCGAAGACCGGGAACACAACCGTTCCCGGTCATTTTTTTGCGCGGACATCGCGCATAGCCTTCGGCCGGAGAGCCAGAGCGATCATCTGATACCGCCTCGCCTTTTAACAAGTAAAATCTCGGGCCTATGATGGGGGATGCTCGAAGGGGGAGGTACCGGGCGTAGGGCCGATTTACGAGCCGGTTGGTGTGGGAGCTTCATTATTGGTCCGTAGCGGCCCGCCGGGCGTGGGTACTTGGAGGAAGGTTTTGGGTCTATGCTTTGCGCGAAGCCACGGACTGCTCGTTGACACAGACCTCTGGAGCGGCAAACCCGGATTACAATTATATTCACTAAATGGTATAAAGTGGTGTGGAAAGCGTTGCATGACAACATTCCATTCTCATGGAATCTCGATTCCGGTGGTCCTCGTAGGAGGAGGTCAAGATGTTCACAGTATCGGACGAATGGAAGAAGGCTTATCCAGGGGCGTTCGCGGGTGTTCTGGCCATGAGCGATGTTACGAATCCGAAGAGTCATCCTGAGCTTGACAGGAGAAAGCGAGAACTCGAAGAGGATCTCCGCACCCTTTTCAAGGACAAGGCTGAGCTAAGATCGCTCCAGCCCATTGTTGCGTACAAGAAGTACTACAAGCGTTTCAAGAAGACCTATCATGTTCTCCAGCAGGTGGAATCGATCATTTTCAAGGGTAGATCCCTGCCCGGGGTCTCAGCCCTGGTTGAGGCCATGTTCGTGGCCGAATTGAGGAACATGCTGCTCACCGCAGGACATGACCTGGAAGCGGTGCAGCCCCCGGTGACCCTGGACGTGGCAAAGGGCGAAGAGAAATATGTCAAGATGAGTGGACAGGAACAAGTTCCTAAAGCGGGTGACATGATCATTGCTGATTCCGAAGGGATCCTCTCCAGCGTCGTCTACGGTGCGGACAAACGGACCATGATTTCTCCCCAAACTCGCAGAGTGCTGTTCACCACGTACGCGCCCCCCGGTATCAGCGAGCAGTCGGTTCAGCAACACCTTGAAGGCATTGAAGAGAATGTCAGAGTCTTCGCGCCCGACGCGCAAACCGAACTTCTGAAGGTGTACTCTGCTGACTAGAGCGGAAACCGACATTGGTCACTGTTCGGACTTTTCGAGAGTCTTCGCGAAAACCTCCAGCATGCGATCCACCTCCCTTTCCAGGTTGGCAAGCGCTGGTTCGGCCCCGGTCAGGTCTCCGCTGCGACCCATGGTTTCAAGTTCATGCGCGGCTTTGGAGGCCGGGGGAGCCGACAGATTGACCGTCGCGCCTCTCAGGGTATGAGCCGCTTTATGCAAGCCCTTGGAATCCCCGCGTTGAATTGAGTCGCGCATCCGATTCAAGAGCATGGCAGATTCATCGATGAAAATTTCGGCCAGATCCTTCAGAAGTGCTCTGTCACCACGGACTCGGCGCATCAGTTGGGTCTCGTCCATTGTCTTCCCGGGAACCGGACTGGAATCCGGTGGTTCCGGCATCGGTTCAGTCTTTTCTACGGTATCCCCAATCGCCTTGAACAGTGTCTCAGGGCTCACGGGCTTGGCAACGTAGCTATCCATACCGGATTCCAGACATCTGTCCATGTCGCCCTTCATAGCGTAAGCGGTCATAGCGATGATCGGGATGTGTCCGCCGGTGCTCTTCTCTCGATCTCTGATAGTCCTTGTGGCCTCAAAACCGTCAATTTCCGGCATCTGACCGTCCATGATTATCACGTCGAACTCGCCGTCTTCCCAGGCGTCCAGGACCTCCTTCCCGTTGTTGCTCACACTCACTGTGTGACCCATCTTCTGGAGCATTCGAGTGGCCAGTTTCTGACTCACCGCGTTGTCCTCAGCCAACAAGATGTTCAGACTCCTCTCGGCCTTGGGAATAAGCCAGTGATCTTCCCGCGGTGGTTCCACTTCCACGGGCAAAGGCTCACCGAGCACTCTCCCAATGGTCTTGTACAGGTCGGAGTGTTTCAGCGGTTTGGCCAAATAGGCCTGGGCGTTCCAGTCCGGGTGCCCGGATAAGTCACCGGCCCGGGGGGCCGACGTGAGCATTATTACCTTTGTCGAGGCCGGATCCGGGTCCGATCTGATCCGTTCCAAGAGTTGGTAGCCGTCCATATCGGGCATCAAACAGTCTATGAGGGCCAGCGGGAAGGGATTGCCGGCCTTGTGCGCCGTCCTCATGCAATCAAGCGCTGTAGTGCCATTGAACGCGGTTGATGGGTTGAGCCCCAATTCGCGGAGCCTCCGCTCGATTATTCCCGCGCTGGTTGGATTGTCGTCCACCACCAGTACCGGCAGGCCCTTGAACCGGTCCGGGAGTTCCGGCGCCGGCACGTTCATTGCCTCACTTTGAAGCTTGAAAGAGACGGTGAATCGGAAAGTGCTTCCCCCTGGCGCCTGGCTTTCCAGACTGATCTCCCCTCCCATCATCTCAATCAATCGTGAAGAAATGGCCAGCCCCAGTCCGGTTCCTTTGTGTTTTTTTGAGGTCGATGCGTCAACCTGTTCAAAGTCTTTGAATATGGTGTCGTGCTTCTCGGGAGGTATTCCGATTCCAGTATCACTCACGTGGCAGCGGAGGCTCACCGCGGTGTCGGACAGAGACTCCAACTCCATCCGGACAATCACTTCACCCTCCTCCGTGAACTTGATGGCGTTGCCGACAAGATTCACGAGGATCTGCCGAAAACGGCCCGGGTCACCAATCAAAAGGTCAGGGATGTCCGAGGCCACGTCGTACGCCAGTTCAAGACGCTTCTTGTGAGCATGTTGAGCCAGCATGCTCAAGGTGTCGCCCACGCATTCTCTGAGGCCCAGGTCCTCCGGCGCCAGTTCAAGTTTGCCCGCCTCAATCTTGGAGAAATCAAGAATATCATTAATTATTTCCAGGAGAGAATCAGCGGACAGTTTTACCCCATCCAGGTATTCTCGTTGTTCCTTGGTCAGTTTGGTGCTCAGGCCCAGCTCCGTCATTCCCATGATGCCGTGAATCGGCGTACGAATCTCGTGGCTCATGTTGGCCAGGAATTCACTCTTTGCTTGACTGGCCGCTTCCGCTGCGTTCTTGGCTTCATGCAGCTCAGCCGTACGTTCTTCCACTTTCTGTTTGAGGGTCCGGGAATACTGTTCAAGTCGCTCATAAAGCCGGGCTTTTTCCAGGGAGATGGCGGCCTGGGAACAAAGAAGCCCCAATGTCTCCAGGCGATTCGATGGAAAAGCGCCGGTGCTCAGACTGTTCTCCAGATAGACAATGCCGGTGAGTTTTGCCTGATGGATGAGCGGGGCGCACATGATTGACTTGGGCCTGTTCTTGCGAACGTATGGGTCATGGGTGAATTCGCCTTCATTGGCCGCATCGTTGAGAACCAGGCTTTCTCTCGTGCGGGCCACATAGTTCACGATTGCAGGCGAAAGGTTCTTGCTGCTCTCCACAGGGAGTGAGTGCAACACTGTAGCCCGCTCCCGATCTACAGATCCTTCGGCCTCTATGAGCAATTTGCCCTCGGATTCCAGTATAAGAAGCCCTTTTTGGGCGCCGGCGTTTTCGATAATTATTGTAACCAATCTATCCAGCAACTTGTTCAGAACAATTTCTTCTGAAATAGCCTGCGAGGCCTTCATGACCGCTGCCAGATTCAGCATGGTCTCTGTGGTGGTCAAGGTCCGATCTTGAGTAATTGTGAGGTCTATCGTTTTTGGCTTGGACGGAACCGAGCGCTCCGAGAGCAGATCGTAGTACCTCTCATTGAGGTGTTTCACCTTTGCAGTTGCGCCCCACCGCTCATAGCAGTACCTTGCATGCTGAAGGTAGTCCCGGGCAACACGAGACCTACCGTTGCTCAGATGGAACCTGGCCGCGATTTCAAGCGCCATGGCTTCTTCATTGACAAATCCACTTTGTTTCGCCAGTGAAACGGCCCTGTCATAGTACGCCATTGCTTGGCTGCGCTTATCCAGTATTCGCATACGTTCAGCTTCAACAAGGTAGTATTTGTGCCCGTAGTTCACGGGGCCGTAGCGCGCCCATTTCTTCATTTTTTTCTGGTTCGCGGCCACCTTTTTCATGATGCTTCTTCGTTCCGATTTTCCCACTGAACTATACAGCGCAAGCTGGGCCAACGAATCGTAGAAATGGAATATGGGCACGACCTCGCTCCCAAGGCCGGCGTCAAGGTGTTTTTCCGCGACTGCGGCGTGCTCAGTCGCCTCACGATGTCTATGAAACAGATAACAGAGTACAAGCTTTTGGCAAAATATGTTGAGAATCGCGGCTCCATCATTGGCTTCCTGATGAATCGGCAGCATTTTCTCCTCGTCAAACGATTCACCGATCAGCTTACACGGATCTTCGGCCTGATCCATCAGGTTCAGCACGCTCTGCCGATAAATTTCGTTTAAATTGAACACGAACTCTTGCTTGAGTCTATGTATCACACTGCTGTATGCAGCCAGTTCCCGTTCGAGTTCAGGTAGTTCGTTACCGACATAATATGAGACCGCGCCGACGACGTACGCGGCGATGGAAGCGCCGAGCAGATCTCCGGATTCCAGAGAGCCTCGATGGACTTCCAGCATGTGTTTTATCGTGTCCCTCAGAGGATCCTTCCAGTGTTTGGTCAGGTAATTGGCTGATATCAGCGTTCTGGCCGTCAGTTCCTTGGGGTCGAATCGTTCCAAAAGACCTAGCGCCAGTTCCCGAAAACGATACCCTTTGTCGATCTCTCCCACTACGCCGCTCAGAATTGCTCCGTAGCTTGCATAAGCAAACAGCGATGCCTGGGTGTTTCCGTATCTTACGGACAGATTGGTCATTTTGAACACTATCAGGGGTAGCAGATCCGCGCCCGCGAAATAGACCGGGACAATCACTATGGATAGGATTCGCATTGCAGCCAGCTTGTGCGGATCCTTCATATCCGGAAGGTCTTTCAAGTCCTCGATGCGTTTCCCTGCCATGACCAACTTTGTCTTCATCAGACCCATAACAAGATCCAATTTGGTCGGCTCTTGCGGAAACTTCACCCCGAAAAGCTTCAACACGTGCAGTCCGGTTTCAATGGCTTCCCTGAGTTTGGTCTGGGCAGTGTACGCCTGGATTTGAACTTCATATACTTTAGCCTTGTCCAGCAGTGTCCGAGCATTGTTCTGCACGGTACGGATGAGTCTTTCCATCTCGCTGAAATCTCCAGCGAGATAGGCCGCCTCAGCGGCCTCCACGTACAGTTCCAACGTCAAGTCATACTGGTGTTCCCAGCTATTTACCGCCAAGCATTTTATTCCCGCGTTCAGGTACGTCAAGGCAGGCTCGTACGCCACGGATGCTTTGGCTTTCTTGCCGGCAAGAAGGTTGAGTCGGGCAAGCTCCTCTCTCTCGGATGGACCGTCGATCAGGTCACTGCCGAGGTTGAGTTGATTAACAATCTCAAATATCCTCTCTTCTTTTTCAGGAGAAGTAGCGCTCGACAGCAACAGGCGCCCCACTTGCCTGTGTGCAACTTGTCGCTCCGAATCCGGCATGAGGTAATAGGCAGCCTGTTGAATTCGGTCATGCGAGAATCTATATTCAACCTTTGACCCGTCAGGCGGGGGCATATCCCAATCGATGGACTCATACGCGTCACCGAGCCCCACCACCAAACCTTCCGCTACTGCTGTGTTCAGATGAACCTCGGCGGCTCTTTCTGATGTCTCACAAACAATCGCAAGGGTCTTCAGTTCGAATTGATTTCCTATGCACGCGGCCAGTTCCAACACTTTCTGCGTCTGGGCGCTCAGCTTCTGAATCTTGTCGGTCATCAGCTGGACCACGTTGTCCGTGATCTGTCGCGCTCGAATCTGATCGATGTCCCATATCCACGCGCCATGCTGGAAGTCGAATCTCAGCAATTCTTCCACATCCAGTGATTTCAGGAACTCATTTACAAAAAAAGCATTCCCTGCGGTCTTTTGCAGCACGAGTTCGGCCAACTCCTCAACTGCTTCGTCATCCCTGTGCACTGCGTCGGCGGCAAGCCGGCTGACGTCATAGGGATTTAGGGGGCCCAACTTGATCTCATCAACTGCGACCCCTTCTTCTCTCAGGATGTCAAGTGTATCCATCAGGGGATGGTCCGGACCGACTTCGTTGTCACGATACGCGCCGATGACAAACAGAAACTCAGTCTCCTGGTCCGTGATCATCAATTCAAGCAGCTTAAACGAAGAAGAGTCAGCCCACTGCAGGTCGTCCAGGAATACGACCAGTGGATGCTCCTCACGGCAGAAAACGCGGGTGAAGTTTTGAAATACCATATTAAAGCGATTTTGGGATTCGACAATCCCAATGCTCTGTGCGGGCGGCTGGGGCCCTACAATGAGCTCCACCTCAGGGATCACGTCAACAATGACCTGACCGTTGGGACCCACCGCGCTCAGTATTCTCTCCCGCCAACGGGCAAGCCGGGCCTCGCTCTCCGAGAGCAGTTGCCGTACCAGATCGCGGAAAACGTTAACCACTGCGCTGTAGGGAATACCTCGTTGAAATTGGTCGAACTTGCCTGCGACAAAGTACCCTCGCCGCTGTGTGACCGGCTTGTAGATTTCTCGCACCAGGGATGTCTTTCCGATTCCGGGCGCCCCGGCCACGAGCATCATTTCTTTCCTCTCCCGGGTTCCCCGATCAAAAGCACTCATCAATGTAACTATGTCGGAATCCCGACCGTACAGTTTTTGCGGGATCTGAAACCTTTCCGGCACATCTCGGCGCCCCAGCTGGAAGGGCTCTATTCTCCCATCACGGTGGAGATGTTCGAGGCAGTGTTCCAGGTCCGCTTTGACACCCACGGCCCTCTGATATCTGTCGTCCGCGTTTTTCGACAGGAGCTTCATCACGATCTCTGAAATGGCTATGGGGATGTCGGGATTGAGCTCATCGGGCGGTTTGGGCATTCTGGCTATATGGCAGTGCACAATCTCCAGAGCGTCGTCTGCCTCGAACGGGGGGCGTCCGGTGAGAAGCTTGTACAGCGTAGCCCCGAAAGAATAAAGATCGGTCCGGTAATCCACAGACCGGTTCATCCTCCCCGTCTGTTCCGGAGACATATACGGGAGCGTACCTTCCAATAGCCCGGGAGTTCGGGTCATGGGACTTTCGTGTGATAGAATGCAGGCTGATCCAAAGTCGATAATTTTGGTGATACCGCTCCTGGAATTGAAGACAACATTGCCTGGATTGATATCTTTGTGGATCAAGTCTGCCGAGTGTATCCGGCCCATGGCCCCCGCAATATCCACTGCTATGGACAGCGCTTCCGGCAGAGTGAACTCAGCGCGTTTCATTAATAAATCAAGGGACGCGCCTCCAAAGTCCTCGAGTGTCAGCACAGGTCTGTTGTTATGCTCTTCAAGACTGTAAGCCTTTATGACTCCTTCCAGGTCCAGGTCCCGGATGGTTTTAAATTCATGCTTGTACCGCCTGATTTTCTCGAAACCTGCGTGCTCTCCCTTGGGCGTCTTCAAAATTACGGGCCTGCCGTCTTCTGTTCGGCGAGCGCGATAGACTACGCTGTTGGCGCTTTCGTAAATGGCTTTGAGTGTTTGGTATCCCGAGACGGATATCATGGTTGGTCTCCATCAGATGTTATGTGATATCATGGAATCAAGTCAGTGAGCAAGCTGAAAACCAAGGCCGTAAGGCTTCAGTTTCACGGGGCAGATCTTCTCATGGAGCGTGTCATTGCGAGGAGTGAAACGACGAAGCAATCCCCATATCCACTGTGGAGGAGATTGCTTCCTGCGGTTCAAGCCCGGAGTCGCAATGACATCTTGTGAGTTAACCCCGAATGACTGAAGGGTTACCCAAGGCCGGCGCCGATCCCGCGCGACGGAATGAACCGTCACGCGGACGGGCCTCAAACCGGCAAGGAGGGAAACGACGAATCATGTCCGATCACAGAGTCTACTTTGACTTATTGACTCCCGTGAGTTTCCTGGCCCGGAGCGCAATTGTCTACCGCGACGAGATTGCCGTGGTTCATGGAGACAAACGCATTACGTACCGGGAATTCCACGTGCGAGTAAACCGGCTCGCGTCGGCGCTGATCAACATTGGAATAGGCAAAGGGGACAAGGTTGCATTCATTTGCGCCAACATCCCACCGATGCTGGAAGCCCACTTCGCCATTCCCATGATCGGCGCGGCCTTGGTACCGATAAACGTTCGATTGTCAGGGCCGGAGATTTCCTACATTGTCCGGCACTCCGAATCCAAGGCGCTCTTTGTGGACAATGAATTCGCGGACCTTGTCAGACCCATCCTGGATGAACTGACTCAAGTGGAGACCGTTGTCAACATTTGCGATATCAGCCCGGAAAGACCGCTAAAGGGCATGGAATATGAGGAGTTGCTGGCCACGGGTTCCTCGGCCGTTGAGTGCAGGGTGGAAGACGAGTACGATGTGGCTTCAATAAACTACACGAGCGGCACCACGGGGAAGCCGAAAGGCGTTATGATCCATCACAGGGGCGCTTACCTGAACTCCCTTGGGGAGGCTCTTGAATTGGGGATGGATTCGCGCTCGGTCTATTTGTGGACATTGCCCATGTTCCACTGTAATGGCTGGTGCTTCCCATGGGCAGTGGTTGCGGTGGGCGGTGTCCAGGTATGTCTGCGCAGGGTGGCTCCGGAGCGCATTTTTGAACTCGTGGAAAAGGAGGGTGTCACACACATGTGCGGCGCGCCCACAGTATTGATCTCCATGACCAGTCATCCGGCCGCACGTGATTTCCGAGTCAATCATCGGTTTAACGTAGTGACCGCGGCCGCGCCGCCCGCGCCCAAGGTCATCCAGGACATGGAAGCAATGGGGGCAAACGTCGTTCACGTGTACGGTCTTACGGAAGTGTACGGTCCGCACAGCATATGCGCGTGGCAAAAGAAGTGGGACCAACTCCCGTCGGAGGAAACGGCCGAGATCAAGGCGCGGCAAGGCGTAGCATATCTCACGGCAATGCACATGGATGTAGTGGATCCCGAGACCATGGAACCTGTGCCACGGGACGGCAAGACGGTAGGCGAAATCGTCATGCGGGGCAACAATGTCATGCTCGGCTACTACAAGCAGCCCGATGCCACTGAAGAGGCATTTCGCGGCGGATGGTTCCACAGCGGAGACCTGGCCGTTGTACATCCCGACGGGTACGTCAAGATTCAGGATCGAATGAAAGACATAATCATCAGCGGCGGTGAGAACATTTCAGGCGTCGAAGTGGAGAGCGTTCTCTACCGGCACCCGGATGTCCAGGAAGCGGCCGTAATCGGCATCCCCCACCCCAAGTGGGGTGAGGTGGTCAAGGCCTTTGTGACGCCAAAGCCCGGCGCGAATCCCGATGCTCAAGAGATCATCAATTTCTGTAAAGATCGCATCGCGCGCTTCAAGGCCCCAAAATCAATAGAATTCTGTGAACTGCCAAAGACTTCTACGGGCAAGATCAAAAAATTTGAGCTTAGGAAAAGAGCTTGACACCGTCTTTTGTACTCCAATACCACCTTTTGTGCCTCATGCCTCTTCGCCATTTAACAAGTAATACCAATGCGCAATCAAAAGAGTGAGATCGGTTTCTTGGGTGCCACTGCCGGCTTGCCCAGCAGTGCTCTTTATCACTTGTTTGAACGCGCATTGGTATAAAGTCTCGGGGCCTACGATGGGGGATGCTCGAAGGGGGAGCTACTGGGCGTAGGGCCAATTTGCGAGCCGGTTGGTGTGGGAGCTTCATTTGTAGTCCGCAGCGGCCCGCCGGGCGTGGGTGCTTCGAGAAAGGTCTTGGGTTTATGCTTTGCACAGGGACACGGGGATATGGAGGGATGGGACTACTTGGTCGAAGAACGGATATATCGTGGAGAACCTATTGACACCACGTCGCGTGGGCGCTCCTGATGCGTATATCCGAGGCGAAGCCCCGGACCAGTGAACAACGGAAAGGACTTTCATACTTCGTTGTCGCTTTGTTTCTAGGCATGTAAGTTGGTATCAGGGGGTCCAGGTCGTCATCAGTTGGTATTGCTCGTTCTTGACGGCAACGATGCCCACGGGGACGACCGGGACACGGCTCGATCTAGAGAATGACATGTCGCCGGAGACCGCTTTGAATCTCCTGGTCTCTCTCAACGCCTTGGCAACAGCTTTGTTCTCGGTTGTTCCGGCGCGTTCAATCGCATCGGCCAGCAGGTTCACAGCGTCGTATCCCAGAGCGGCAAAGGAGTTCTCAGGGGGCTTCCCGTATTCCTTCTTATAGGCTTTGACAAACGCGATCACTTCGGGTCTTTTTGATTTGAAATAGGCATGGGTGGCAAAGTAGACTCCCTCCGCGTCTTCCGGCTTTGGAAGACGGGTGAGCAGATTTGCGTCAAAGCCGTCTCCACTGAGTATGGGGAGCTTGATTCCGGCTTTCCTTATCCGGCTCACCGTGGACATCGCGTCTGTTGGGTTGCCCGAAATGAAGACAGCGTCCGGACGGGGAGAGAGTTTTTTCAGGCTTTGGATGGAACCGGAGAAATCTTTTTGGCCCGATTTGAAGGGCTGCTCTTCAATGATCTTCCCGCCGAGCGCGATGTAGTGTTCTTTGAAGAATTTAGCCAGGACCCTCGTGAAGACGGTGGATTCATTGATCCACACCACCACGTTGCGCGCTTTGAGGGTCTTGTATGCGAAATCCGCCATGGCGTAGGCTTGATCGTTGTCTCCAAACGGGGTCATGAACATGAATCGACCGATCTTCTTCGGCAGTTCAGGATCGGTCGCTCCCGTGGTCAAGAAGGGAACTCCATGTTTGTCGAACACTGGGGCCGCGGCTAGAACCGAATCGCTATCGCCATATCCCAGTCCTGCCGCAACGTGCATCGAGACTAGCTTCTCAGCGCCTGTCACCGCTGTCTTTGTGTCGGTCTTGGTGTCGATGACGATGAGTTCCAGCTTTCTTCCGTTCAGCAGTCCGCGTTTCTCATTGAGGAGTTTGGCTGCAAGTTGCGATCCACGACACGCAGGCGCATCTATGGTGGACATGCCGCCGGTCAAGTTGTAGAGGGCCCCCAGTTTGACGGCCGGCTGTTCCGCTTCACATATGGCCGGTAGGCCTACCGCGAGAATGCACGTCAGAAGCATCAATACAAATCTCATATAATCCTCCAAACTCTTACAGATATCGGCGGCGCCGATGCACCAAGTGGGCACACATGGATTCCCTCGTCACCCGTGGTTTTGAAAAAAGAGGGCCTTTCTCGAAGCGTACATCAGGAGAGCCCTCTGAGTCAATGCGTCTCTTTTCCGTCTTTGATTTCCGGGTAAGTGAAGCCGCCTCCCAGGAGGTCAGTATTTTCGTCCAGGTTTTTGTCCCCAATGTCAACGAATTGAGCTTGGGAGGAAACCAACTGATTGTAAAGACCCGGGCGGCGATCCTTGAGATAGAAGTATCCTGGTTCCGGATGGGTGCGACCATAGTAAGCCGGGACGCAATCCGCTATCAGGAGCGTATCTTGTTCGTGATCGGCCGCAACGATCACATCCCCGTGAGGACCGCAAACGATGCTGTTGCCCCGGTAATGCCATACATCGCCGGAACGAGCTTCGTACCCGCATCGGTTCGAGTACGCGAAGAACAAGTTGTTGGTGTACGCATGGGCCGGAAACAGCAAGCGGGACACATCAGGATACGGGACTTTGCTCCTTTCACCGTTAGGTTGACGATAATAGCTGTCGGCAGCCGTGGGTCCGACAACAAGTTTCGCGCCCTTCAACGCGAGGATCCGCACAAGCTCAGAGAACTCACATTCGTAGCAGTTGAGCAGACCTACAGGGAAGCCGTGTATCCTGTGAACCGGGTAATCGCCGGCGCCGAAGTCCCAGTTATCCCTTTCCTGCTGGGCATAGAGATGTGTCTTGCGATAGCTGTCAAGCAGTCGGCCTTTTTCATCTATGACGGCAATGCTGTCGTAGTAGTAACTTTTCTCACCGGGCTCGTCATACTTTTCAGCATAGGGTACTATGAGGCCCATGTTGTTGGTTTGGGCAATCTCGCGCGCATGGCTGATACTCGGCCCGTCCTTGTATTCAGACACCGCGCGCGCGCGGACTCCGGATCCAGAGTGTACCCGGGGACGTACAATTCCGGAAAAGACAGGATCTGGACGTCAAACTTCCGCGCCTGCCGGACTGCTGAATCCAATCGCTTCATGTTCTTTTCGCCGGCCCCCTCGCCGCACTCGGCTTGAGCCTGGTAAATGCCCAGTCGAATTCCAGCGCCGGGTTTGGGCTTCTCATCGTACATGGAAATCCGGTATTGGAGCTTCCTATAGCTCCTGAGAACCGTTTCGTTGTATTCAGGGGTTCCGTCGTTGGCTGTCTCAGGGAATTGGGCGTCCTGGTTAGTCATGGTTTCTCCTTGTGATCCGCGTGTCGTGTCTTCATGAACACAGTCCAAAGCTGCTCCGCGCAGGGCCATATGGCCACCTTGAGGTCTGGTTCCTTTTGCTCGGAGCACGGATACACCGTGCCGTCCCGGTTAACAATTTCTCAACAGGTAACGTGTGCTGCGCAAATTTGTTCTGCACCGGTTATCCGGAAGGCCCTCACCCCACCCCTCTCCCAGAGGGAGAGGGGGCAAGAACAGTCCCCTCTCCCCCATTTTGGGGGAGAGGGTTAGGGTGAGGGGGTCTTCACACTTCGCTACTCCTGCACTCCAGTGCTCGATTCGCAAATCATTCTCCATTCCCTCAAGACGTGACAGAAAAGCGCGGCACACACAGGTAACCATTCAGCCATTTGGGGAGATCTTTTTAGGTGTCATTGCGAGCGTAGCAAAGCAATCTCCCAGTCAGTGAGTATGGAGATTGCTTCGTCGTTTCACTCCTCGCAATGACATGCTCGATGAGACGATCCGCCCGGCGAAACTGAAGACTTACATCAACAATGCCGGTGGACTTTACCTTTCTTTTCCGGATGCGTAGCTTTGTACCCGGGCTGCTGCTCGAAGTGTTTCAAGACGCGACGCATGTCGTCCAGCAGCAGGTCAGACATATCATGACTGAAGCCCGCTTTGGCCACAATGCGCATCACGGCCATATCTTCACAGTCGGCCGGCATAGTGTAGGCTGGAACCAGCCAACCTCGATGCCTCAGCATCTCGGACATATCAAAGACCGAGAAATTCACATCTGCGTCATCTCTGAGTTTGAAAGCCAACACCGGGATGTCGCTTCCGTCGGTTACACATTCGAAAACACCCATATTTTCCAGCTCGGCCGCCAGGTGCGCGGCAACTTCGCGGCACGCTCGCTGAACTTCCACATAACCTTGGAATCCCAACCGCAGGAAGTTGTAGTATTGGGCCACTACCTGGTTCCCGGGGCGAGAGAAATTCAGCGCAAACGTGGGCATGTCACCACCAAGATAGTTAACGTGGAAGATCAAGTCCTCGGGGAGTTCCGCCCTGTCCCTCCAAATCGCCCACCCTACCCCCGGATACACAAGGCCGTACTTGTGCCCGGAAACATTAATGGATTTCACCCATTTGAGGCGAAAATCCCATTCCAGGTCCGGCTGCAAAAACGGGGCGATGAAACCGCCGCTCGCGGCATCCACGTGGATCGGAATCTCATAACCGGTAGTGGAATTGAATGCTTCGAGCTCATTGTTGATTTCCCGGATCGGTTCGTATTCGCCGGTAAAGGTAGTGCCCATGATACCGACGATGCCGATGGTGTTCTCGTCGCACCGCTTCAAGGCTTCATCCGCGTTCAGACAATAGCGTCCGGGCTCGATTGGGACGAATCGCGGTTCAACGTCCCAATAGCGGCAGAATTTATCCCAGCATACCTGGACATTGATGCCCATCACCATGTTCGGTTTATCAGCCGGTTTTCCTTTGGCTTTCATTCGCTCACGCCATTTCCATTTCAGCGCGAGCCCTCCGAGCATGGCGGCTTCGCTGGAACCGGTCGTGGAACAACCGCAGGCCCCACCCTGTTGAGGAGCATGATACAGATCAGCCAGGATGCTCACGCACCGCTCTTCGATTGCCGCGGTCTGCGGATACTCATCTTTGTCGATCATGTTTTTGTCGAAAGACTCGGCCATGAGCGATCGTGCCTCAGGTTCCATCCACGTGGTCACAAAGGTGGCAAGATTGAGACGGGAGTTGCCGTCCAGCATGAGCTCATCATGGACTATGCTATGGGCTGAACGGGCAGGCATCCCCCCGGATGGGAGCCTGTACTTGGGTACCGGTCCTGCAAGTTCTCGTGAACCATAGGTTGGGGCCAAGAATTGTTCCCGCTCACCCAGTTGGTCGCTTCTCTTGTGTCTGTACAACATTCGGCTGTCTCCTCGTCTTTGAAAGATCCAGGCGCCTGTGGGGCCGGCCCCAAGTAGGCTTACACTGGGACACACGTAACACCGCGGGCGCCGCTAGTATTCTGTCGTCCCTCCGGGACTCTCAGACAGGGTTGGAGTGGATTGAGGAACCCGGCGCTGAAGCACCGGGCTACTTTCCAGTGTCCCTACGGGACACCTCTTCATGCCCCGTCGGGGCATCTGATAGTAGCCCGGTCATTTATGGCCGGGTAAAAGAAACCACCATAATTTCCCTTCTTTAAGTCCCGGAGGGACGACTGACTCTCCCTTGTACACCACCCACGGTGTCACGTGTGGGTAAGAGTAAGCCCAGAGGGAGAGGGAGCAAGAAGAGTCCCCTCTCCCCCATTTTGGGGGAGAGGGCTAGGGTGAGGGGGTCTTCACACTTCGTTACTCCCGCAATCCAGTGCTCGATTCGCAAATCATACTCTGTTCCCACCGTACGTGACAGAAAAGCGCGGCACGCTGTCAAGTGACAGGGTTAAGAATGTGACGACTAAAGAGAAAGATCCCCGGCAAAATGGTGAGCCCCACAGGATACTCCATGTAGCAGGAGCCTACTTAGAGCGTATTCTGCCTGTATTCAGATGAATGAGAATCAGTCTAGGAAGTTCGGTGTTTTTTGTCAATGAATTCCGCAAAGATGTCTGTAACCGGTCAGTCATTCGGGGTTAACTCGCAAGATGTCATTGCGAACGCAGCAGAGAAATCTCCTGCACAGTGAATGTGGGGATTGCTTCGTCGTTTCACTCCTCGCAATGACATGGTCGATGAGAAGACCTGCCCCGCGAAACTGAAGCCTTACTTTGTGGCGCAACCATTCAGTTTCGGGAGGCTTTGAAGGTGAGGGCAGACACATAGAGCCTGCCCTCCCCATCGCCCCCCGAATGACTGAATGGTTACTTCGCGGCCACAAAAATCCTTGACTTGCCCGAGGATTGTCGACTATGCTTTGTGATTAACGCGACCGGAATATTGTTTGTGATGATGTTGCATGGAGGGTTGAGGGTACCCTGTCCCGGGATAATTTTTTTCCGGTGAGCGATGTTCCGGGACAGGGCATAACCAGGGCCGGCTCTTAAGCCGGCCTTCGTGTTGACGCCCGGAACAGGGCTTCACATTTGATGAGCGACAAAGATAACTCATGATTATTACTCGGACTCCCCTGCGTGTCAGCTTTTGTGGCGGCGGTACCGATCTTCGATCCTATTATCGGCATCAGCAGGGGGCCGTCGTATCCACCACCCTGAACAAGTACGTTTACATCACCGTAAACCGCCTGTCCCGATATTTCGACCACAGAATCCTGCTGAAGTATTCTCAGTCTGAATTGGTCAATTCGGTGGACGAGATTCAACATCCCATCATCCGTGAGGCAATGAAGATCACGGGGGTCACGGACGGCGTAGAGATCGCGTCGATGGCCGACATCCCTGCCGGCACAGGGCTGGGCTCGTCCAGCACGTACGCGGTGGGCCTGCTCCACGCTCTCTACACATTCGCGGGAAAGCATGTTTCCGCGGGGCGACTGGCAGAGGAAGCCTGCGAAATCGAAATTGAGAGATTGGGAGACCCCATAGGAAAACAAGATCAATACATCGCGGCTTATGGCGGGATCTGCCAGATCCGCTTCAATCCGGACGAAACCGTGTTCGTGGATCCGGTGATCTGTGCAAGTGAGACCAAGGAGGCGCTCCAGGAAAGCCTCCTCATGTTCTACACCGGTCTCACCCGCAAGGCCGGAGAAATACTCGAAGTACAAAAGGCCAACACGGAAAAGAAACTGGACGTGCTCACCAAGATGAGGGATTTGAGCGGACGGGCCCTGGAAGTTTTCAGGGAAGGGCGGTTGCTCGACACATTAGGGGAAATCCTGCACGAGGGCTGGCTTCTGAAGCGCACGTTGGTGGATACCATAAGCAATGACGCGATAAACGACTACTATGAGGCCGCTCGAGAGGCCGGGGCCGTCGGCGGTAAGCTCCTCGGCGCGGGCGGAGGCGGGTTCCTTTTGTTCTACGTTGAGAAACAGAATAGGAATCGTGTAAGAGCCGCACTCCAGGATCTCACCGAGCTTCCATTCCGGTTCGAACCTCAGGGGAGCAAGGTGATCTACGTCTCAGACTGATCTTTCCGCAGAACGGTTGGCAACTGGTACAATGTGTCATTCCACTCGAATAAAAATCCGGTCGGCCGCTCCCTCCGGGGTAACCGCATGTATGCTGTGGCCGCCTCTGGTCGGTTCCCAGAAGAATTCGTACGGAGGCGGTGTTTTCCGGAACTCAAAGCCGTCCAAGAACCAGGTTACATGCTTCACCAACGGGTCGGGAACCGCTCGGAAACGAACCCGCGACCTTATATGAGGCGCCATCACGAAACGGTCCAGGTTGTGCGGACTGACAATGCTCATTCGTGAAGTCCTGACAATGGGCGCCCTCTGCTCCTTGACCATTGATGACGCATCCCTTGACAAGATCGGAACCGGCTTGGTTCTCTTCGGCGTACCCAGACGGAATCTCCCCTTACCCTGCCGGTTTTCCCTTCTGTGAAGCCATCGAGCATAGGGGGAGCCAAGGTAGAAATATGGATCCTCGTCGTGCTCCAGGTTGCACTGGCTTGTAGCAACGGATTCACCGATAAACAGCTCGTTGTAGGTGTACGGACACCTGGCGGAAGACGGCTTGCCCGAAATCCAGCACACTGACTTCCCGGTCACGCCCAAAGGCCGTGGAAATCTTTGAGGCCCGTTGACTCCGTACAGATGAAGGACAATTTCTTTCAGAATCGGACCACATGCCCGCAATCCCGTTACTCCATTGTTGGGACGCCCGCTGAAATTGCCGGCCCAGATCCCTATCACGTGATCGGTGGTGTACCCGACTATCCAGCAGTCCCGATAGTTGGTGCTGGTACCTGTCTTCACTGCAACCGGGAACCCAAAATTCAGGGATTGGGGGTTGCCGAATGTCAGCAATCTGGCTGATGGATCTTCCAGTATGCTGGTGATCACATAGGCAACCTCCGGGGAAAAGACCCTCCGGCTGGAGGTCCCGGCGGGCTTCATGTAGATCACGGGACCGTAAACCCCTCCTCGCGCGAGCGTCGTGAAAGCCTGAACCAGGCGGTAGAGGCTCAGTTCCAGGTTGCCGATGGCAAGCCCCAGGCCGTAATGCTCAGCCGGAAGCGCGTTGTTCTCGATCAGATCCAGACGTTTCAGCAGGTGAAAGAATTCCTCTACCCCCAGCCCCTTCAGAAGCTTCACAGCCGATATGTTCAAAGAATTCCCCAGGGCCGATCTAAGCGAAACAGGCCCATATGAACGCCGATCCGCATTGAAAGGGAGATAGTCCCCGTGCGGGGTCCGATAGATCCTGAAAGTATCCGGTATCTCCAACGAGGCATTGAAGCCTTCCGCCAAGGCCATGCCATACAGAAATGGTTTCAATGTGGAACCCGCGCTCCGCTTGGCCAGAGTCGCGTTGTTGAACCCCTGGTCTCTCGTCATGTACCCCATTGAACCGACCATTGACAGCAACTCGGGTCCATCGGTTGATACCACCAGCGCTCCGGCCTGTTCAATTCCCATGCCCGCAAGACGATCCCTGTGGGAGCGAACAATCTTTTCCACACTGTGCTGGAGTCCCAGGTCCACTGTGGTCTCCAACACGGGCTCGGAATCCGCGACGGACCGGACGACAAAATCCACCAGGTGAGGAGCCTCCAACGGAAACCCGGTGATGTGAAAATCCACTGACGATCCAACCATCTCCTTCAGCTGTGTCGGTTCTATCCAGCCCATCCGAGCCATGCGCTCCAGGACACGATCCTTTTCCGCGAGAGCAAGCTTTCTGCCGCTTGAACCCCGTGGATCAAACCGGGACGGTGAGCGGGGCAAAGCTGCCAGCAACGCGGCCTCGGGAATTGTCAACCGACTGATATCCTTGTTGAAGTATATCGGGGCACCAAGGGCGACGCCTCGAATGTTCCCTCCTGTGGGCGAGAGATTCAGGTAAAGCTCCAGAATCTCCTCTTTGGAGAGCTGCCATTCCATCTTGGCGCCGGAAAGAAGCTCAACAATCTTGGCACTGTAAGTTCTGGGTCTTGGCTTGATGAGACGCACCACCTGTTGCGTGATGGTGGACGCGCCGGAAACGGTCTTCCCCGCACGAACATTGCTGATCAAGGCCCTCACTACAGCGACGGGGTCGAATCCCGGATGATAATAGAAGCGCTTATCCTCGGCTGCTACAAAGGCCTGCCGAACCGACCGGGGAACACGCCCGATCGGACGCCAAAGGCAGAAGTTCCCCTTGTCATCCGGGAAGATCCGCAACAACCGCCGTTTCCGATCCAACACGGCCTTGCCCGATTTGGCCCGCTGATCACCCAGGGCATTTCCGTAATCAGGAAGATACCTGTACGTGACCCCAAAGGCCGCCATTGCACAGAGGACCGTCAGCACCACGTATGCTGTCCGCCTGGATCCGGACGATTTTGATGGTAAGAGTTCACCGGGGGAGGCGTTTTTGCAAAAACTGCTCCGCGCAGGGCGATATGGCCCTCTTGGGGTCTGGCGCCATTTGCTCGAAGCACGGATACACCGTGATGGCTCGTTGGCCCCACGCCGAGTGGCCCGGGACCCCCTCCCAAAAACTCCCATTTTACGGGCCCACAGGCTTGGGAGCTTCATGAAAAACTGGTGGCGGCCGCCAAACATGGTTGCTTCCTTAGAGGATGTTCACTGCGGCTAGTACTGCACGGCGAAAATTGGTGGACAGTTTACCAAGCCCCCCTGAACCGTCATTCCGGCGAAAGCCGGAATCCAGGCTTCTTTAGGATTTCCTGGACCCCGGCTTTCGCCGGGGTGACGACACAGTGGGAATTGAGACGTTTGTTTTCTGACAAGCCCCAACCGTTCACCGTGAACCGTACAGGCTCCCGGAATTACGTATGGGGGAGATGGGTCGCCCCCTCCAGCGGCGCCGGGCGCAGAACCGCTTCAAGCCCGGTGAACCATTCCTCTGAGCCTTTTTACCGCATCGCCGACCACCTGTGCGGCTTTTTGGATCTGATCATCGGTGTTCATTCTGCCCGTGGAGAACCTGAGCGTTCCCTTTGCCCAATCAACGGGGATCTCCATCGCTTCGAGCACATGGGACAGCTGGACTTGATCCGAATGACACGCCGCGCCCGCGGAAGCGGCAACATCCAGGCCGATTTCTTCGAGTATTCTATTGGCTTCCAGATCCTTGAACGACAGATTCAGCGTGTTGGGCAGTCGGTTGTCCCGATCCCCGTTCAGTTTCAGGTCCGAAAGCTTTGCACTGAGTCTGTCGTGTAATCCGTCTCTCATGGCCTTCATGTGCGCGGCATTGTCCGCAAGATCTCGGGTCGCGATTTCACAGGCTTTTCCAAGGCCCACAATTTCCATTACATTTTCCGTACCGGCCCGTCTGCCGGTTTCTTGCTCCGCTCCCAACATAAACTTTTCCGGAACCAGGCCGGAGCGGATGTAAATGGCGCCGACCCCCTTGGGAGCATACACTTTGTGGCCTGCCACCGACAAGAGATCCACTCCAAGTGATCGCACATCCGTGGGGATCTTTCCCACTGATTGCGCGGCGTCGGTGTGCATCACAATTCCACGATCCCGCGCCGGGGCCGCGATCTCTTGTATGGGCTGAACAGTCCCCACTTCATTGTTCGCGTGCATAATCGTAATCAGAGTGGTCCGGGGCGTGACAGCCTTTTCCAAGTCAGAGGCATGTACCAGACCGAATTCGTCCACCGGCAGATACGTGACCTCAAACTCACACTTTTCCAGATATCGGCAGACTTCCAGCACCGCGGGGTGTTCGATTGCGCATGTAATGATGTGATTGCCTTTGCGTCTGTTCGCCCGAGCGATCCCAATAATGGCCTGATTGTTCGACTCCGTTCCCCCGCTGGTGAAGACAATCTCCGCGGGCTCACAATTCAGCAGAGACGCCACTTGCGCGCGTGCGTTCTCCACCGCTCTCTTGGGTTTGATCCCATACCAGTGGGAGCTGGAAGGATTGCCGAATTCCTTCTCAAAGAAGGGCCTCATGGCCTCAATCACTTCAGGATCATGTGGAGTTGTGGCATTGTGATCTAAATAGATTGGATTGTCCATCATGGTTTTCCTCTTACAAAACTGGTTATCCGGGATCTCCCATCGGCAAGGAGCGATCACGAAAGGCCGCTTATCATCCTGTTTTCAATTAGACCGGTAAACGGCCGTCATGTCAATAGTGACTAGCGTGCCCCAGTAGTCCTTCACGTACGGGGGGGGGGCATAGGCGTTAACTTAGACCGTGCTCATGAGATGTTCCGGAGGAACATTGGATAGTAGCCCGGCGATTCATCGCCGGGTATGCCGTGCCTACCACCCGTCCCGAGTCCCGGAGGGACGGCTGAACTCCGACAACCAGGGAAGGAATTTCAGTCGTCCCTCTGGGACTCGGGAGGCGCCTTGCAGGGACAGCGTACCCCGGAATGAAGAGGCTGTCTCAAAACTCAATTTCATACGCGGATCGTGCTACCCAGATGAGGCCTTCCACGGAGGACAGTGTGTAACGTATTGGAATTAATGCCAATGCACAATCAAGAGAGTGAGATCGGTTTCCTGGGTGCCACTGCCGGCTTGCCCAGCAGTGCTCTTTATCACTTGTTTGAACGCGCATTGGTATAAGAGGGCGCAGCATGCGGCGCGCCGTACGCATGGCTGCGCCATGCACGGATCGTGGCACGATCTGGTTGCGTTTTCAGGTTCCGAATTGTCGTTATGTGGGATTCAAACTAAAAGATCAACCTGTCCGTCTTGAGTCAAAGTACCTGTCTCAGTTGAGGCTGTGGCCACAAGTTCGTTGCGGCTTCACAGAGACACATGGACGGACTCAACCCCGTTTGTAACGGGCGTGGCACTCTTTTCGCAGCTGATTGATGTCTCCAGCTGCGTCGATGGCGTTTTCAAGATTTCCGTGTTCGACGGCCCCCAGCAAATCCCTGCACTTAGCTTTGAAAGCTGGAAAGTGTTCTTGTGCCTTGTCCATAACACTGAACATAATGTCCGTGTCTGCGCAAAAAGATCCTACTTGATCCAGCCTTGGCAGTTCCCCTTCTTGGAGCACATCCAAAACAGCCTTAAACGATTTGGCCATCCGCTTCTTGAGCTTCTTTACGGGGGGCTTCACATCTCTTTTCCGGTCAGGGGCGTCCTCCGGCGCCGCGTTGCCTTGATGAGTAACTTTGAGACCGTAGGTAACCTGATCGCCCTTTACATCCAGCGATTCCTCAATTTGGATCGACCGGCGCATCCCCACAGTCGTGTCTCCAACGATCAACTTGTCCTTGTCAAGGCCGTCCGCCAACCGCCTCAAGAAATCAGCCGTTTCCGGACCTGTAAGAACCTTGTCAACCTTTATTTGGCACTCCATCCTGACTTCTCCTAACAACGCGTGAGTCGGGCCAAGAATCTCAGACCCGCAATCCGTGAAAGTGCGGCACAAGCAGCCGACCGGCTCTGTCCTCACCGTGAACGGAAATCAGGTCCCTAATGCTTCAACTCAGTGGCATAAGATGGAATTATATCATTCAGCGTGAGATTCCGCCACTGAAGAAGTGATTAATCCGTTATCATTCAGTCATTCGGGTGGCAGTGCAATGTCATTGCGAGCGCAGCGAAGCAATCTCCTGCACAGTGAATGTGGGGATTGCTTTCCCGCGGAATTCGGGATTTCACTCCTCGCAATGACTTGGTCGATGAGGAGATCCGCCCCTCGTAAGTGATAGGCTTACATATGTCCCGGAGAGTTGTGGGATACGCCTTCCGGGTCGTCCGCTATCCGGAATTCTTTGGCTGGGAGTCAGTTGCACGAAGCATTGTTTTCGCGAAAGCGCGGCATGCCGAACCGTCCCGGGTCTTGTGATCGGATGAATAATGTGCGAATTTAGGATTTCAACACGGACGCGGGTTACGGATCCATCGGATTATTCATGAAAGGAGTTTCTACCAATGCGGGTGATAACGGTCTGCGTGGGAAGCGCGTGTCATCTCAAGGGTTCCCACGGGATTATCGCGTATTTTAAAGAGGCTATCAAAGAGGCCGGACTTGAAGGAGAAGTGGAGTTGAAAGGTACTTTCTGCATGGATCACTGTACAGACGGCGCCAATCTCCTGATCGATGACGAACTCTTCCACGCTCAGAGCCCGGAGGACGCACAAGAGATTTTTGAGGCGGAGATACTCCGGAAGCGAGGCTAGAAGGTGAAAACATCATGAAATGGGCTGGATCAAAACCGGTGCCGTGGACCGGTTGGAATGATTTCACGGCATGGGCCGCGAGCTTTTCGCTCAGAATGAAGGTCTTGGGAGGAGTCCTCGGTGTTGTGGTCCTCGTGGGGCTGGGAACCAGTTTGATCGGAACGCGGATGGCCCGAGAAATGATCATGGATCAGTATCGCGCTCGACTGCTGACCGATTTGGCCACCGCGGGATTTGTCTTGGAGAATGCTCGTAAAGACCTGTTGTTGAACATTCGGAGAACAGCAGCGTCGGAGCAATTGAAACGCCTTTTCAAGCGGCGCGATCTGGCGGAAGTCCGAAACCGGCTCGCCATAATCTGCGTTGAGAACGAACTCGATTTCCTCTCCGTCACTGATGACCAAGGAAGAGTTCTGAGCAGGGCCTATGCCCGCGAAGTGGCCGGTGAAGATCTGTCGAAGGACCCTGTCATCAATTCCGCGATCGGTGGCACGGGAATGTCCGGCATCAGGCAGTTTTCCTCGGAAAGACTTTACCGCGAGAACCCCAACCTTAGACAGCAAATAAGCAATGAGACGGAGCAAAGAGGCCTGGTAATAGAAGCCGCCCAGCCATTGATGATCGACGACAAGGTGGCGGGCACTCTATACGGCGGCACCCTTCTCAACAACAACAACCATATTGTTGATCGGATCTCGCAGCTCGTGTTCAAGGGCTTGGTCCACGGGAAGCGAGATATCGGGCATGTGACCATATATGAGGGAAGGGTCGCGGTGAGCACCACATTGAAGGGCGGTGAAGGGCTTCCGCTTCTTGGGTTCGAGGCTGATCCCCAGATAGTGTCTCAGGTCTTGACCGATGGGAAGTCAACGCTTTCTCGTGAATCGCGCCTCGGTGACGCTTACCTGTCCGCTTCCGAACCGATCAAAGACACCGCGGGCAAAATCGTCGGCGCGATCCAATTGGCCACACGGCAAAAGCCGATCACGTCCGTCATAGATCGGCTTGTAGTCGGATTCCTAGTAGTAGCGCTGATCGGCGTCCTTCTCATGGGCGCGATCACCTATTTCCTGGTAAAATGGATTAGCCGTCCGCTGGAGGACCTGCTCGCCGCGGCCCGCGCGGTTGCCGAGGGAGATCTGAGTCATGAAGTTCCCGTCATAGCACGCGATGAGCTTGGAGAGCTTGCCCAATCATTTAATCTCATGGTGCGCAACCTGGCCATATCGCAAAACAAACTGGAAGAATGGGGAAAACAGCTCGCCTCCAAAGTGGCCCTCCAAACCGGAGAGCTTCAACAGGCCCAGGAACAGGTGGCCAGGGTAAAGAAACTGGCCTCCCTGGAAAAAATGGCCGACGGCATGGCCCACCACCTGGCCCATATTTCAGATCCGCTGGGCGTCGCGGCCCCGGATGAAGATGAGGCGCAGGGGGCCGCCACGCGCATCCTGCTCTTCGATCACGACGAAAATACCCTTGATGTCTGTAGGCGAACCCTGGAGAACGAAGGCTTCGAGGTCGCTGTGGCTCGCTCCGTGGAGGAAGCGCTTAATGAACTGCAGCAGGAATTCGTCGATGTGATGGTTGCGGAAGTTGATGTGCCCGACATGAGCGGCAGAGAATTCTTCAAGGAGATCAGGTACCGTCAACCAGAGGTACTCGTCATATTGACCGCTCCGTTCAAGGCGACCGAAGAGGCTGTGGAATTGGTAAAACTTGGGGCTTTCGATTACTTACCCAAGCCGTTCGGCCCCCATCAGATAACGCTGATGGTCTACACCGCGCTCCGGACCAAGGCGGCCGTGGACTCCACGCGTCGCGAGCACGCGCAACAGAGGGCTGAAACTATCTTCCAGAGACTGCCCGTGGCCCTGGCCCTTGCAGACGAGGCCCATCGCGTCGTATACAACAATCGCGCTTTCGTAGAGCTTGCCTCGGCCACCGGCCACGAAGTGGTAGGTGGCAAGACCTTCAAAGAACTCTTCGGGGTGGACCCGCTGGAAAGAAGCCCCGGGGATTCGCGATGGGTGGAACTCACCAAGGTGGGTCGAACCGCCAAGCTCTATAATTTCAAGCTTCCTGACGAGGATCTCCGGGTCCTGATGCTGGTCGATATTACCGACACGGTAAGAAAGGACCAGGAGGCCGACGTGTTCAAGGCGGAGACTCTCACAAGGGCCCAGCAGGTGATACATCAGCAGATGCGAGTGGCCCAGGAGATAGCCGGGCTGCTCGGCGAGACCACAGCCGAAACCAAGGCGGCCCTTTACGAGTTGATAAAGCTGGCCGGAGAGTCGGATGAACGCGAGCGCGTATCGGGCCCCGTTGCAGGCCTTAAGGGACAGAGTGCAAAGGACGGAAGAGCATAATGAATGAAGCACTGTTCATAGAATCAGGCGGCGCAAACATCTGCAAGCACGGAGAGATCCTTTGCGGGGATTCCTTATCCGTGGCGCCTATAGCGGACGGCAAGCTCATGGTACTCTCCGACGGCCTTGGGAGCGGAGTGAAAGCGAACATACTCGCCACCCTCACCACGAAAATAGCCACGCGACTCATCGAACGAGGACTGCCCCTGGAAGAGGTGGTGGATACCCTTACCGATACCCTTCCCGAGTGTCAGGTCCGTAAGATCGCTTACAGCACGTTCACCCTCATCAAGGCGCAGGACGACGGAAGAGTGTACCTTGCCGAGTTTGACAATCCCCCCACTTTTTTCCTGAAGCGGGGATATGTCAGCGAGCTCAAATACAAGGACAGGGTCTTCGGGACAAGAAAAATCCGCGAAGCCCACGTTCACGTGGAACCGGGAGACTGGCTGGTGACCGTGAGCGATGGAGAAATCCACGCGGGCATCGGAGGGCTGCTCAACCTTGGTTGGGACTGGGAAAAGATTGCCGCGTTCCTGGAAACCCAGGTACATGAAGACGCTTCAGCGGAAAAGGTTGCTGAGACGCTTGTGGAAAGAGCCAGACAACTCTACGAAGATAAACCCGGGGACGACACAACCGCGGGCGTGCTCAAGATTCGGCGTAAACGCTTTGTTTCGTTCATGATAGGCCCACCCGTTAACGCCGAAGATGATGAGACGGTCGTGAAGACTTTTCTGGACGGCCCTGGCCGCAAGATAGTCTCCGGAGGCACCACAGCGGGAATCGTTGCCAAGAAGCTGGAAAAGGATGTTGTGGTGGACCTGTCGTCAATGACCGAGGCAATCCCTCCGACCGCCAAAGTGGAAGGTATAGACCTGGTCACAGAGGGGGTTCATACGGTCAACCACGCTCTGGAAATACTGGAAAACCTCGACCACCCCGAATCATTGGTCGGCAAACATGACGGCGCAAGCCGTCTCACCTCGGAATTGCTCTATTCCGACAGCATCAGGATCTTCCTTGGGCAGGCCATAAACCCAGCGCACCTGAATCCAAATCTGCCGCAAGAGATGGGATTCAAGAGCCGAAGCGTCCAGGCCATCGTCAACCTACTCCAGGAATTGGGAAAAGAGGTGATCCTGGAGATCCACTAGTACTGATCGGCGGAAGTTTGCTGTCAGTATATTCCCCGATGTCCGTCCTGGTCGTCCCTCTGGGACTCGGGAGTTGCCTTGTAGGGACAACGTACCCCGGAATGAATTCCGGGGCTACTATCAGGAGTCCCTCCGGGACTCGCGGCCTGTTCACCAGGTTGGCGCCCATGTCCCCCTTCCCTCGTTCCCAGGCTCCGCCCGGGAATGTACACCGGTCGGGACGCCTCCCCTACTTGTGGCCGGCGCCTCGCGCGGCCAACGCCACCAGGATATTGGACCAGCCGTTGAGGATCAGTTCAATGGCAACAAAAAGACCGATCACCCAAAGGCCCGAAATAGGCCACTTCGCCATGATGATCACTCCCAACACAACGGAGGCAATGCCTGCCAATAAGAGCCAGATCCAGTTTTTCCCGCTTCGCATCTGGATTGCCGTGATGATTCGCATGACCCCCACGACAATGATTATCCACGCGAATATGAGCGTGAGCATGACTGAAGCCCCGACTGGATTGCGGATGACAACGATTCCCGCGGCCACATAGAGGACCGCAATAAGAATATGCCAGATAATCCCCTTCCAACCTTTGCACTTTAACGCTTGGATCAGCTGGAAGCCGCCGCCCACCAGAAAAAGGACCCCAAACAGAAGAACGCTCGCCACAGTCAGCGCAAAAGTCATTCCCAGTCCAATGGTTCCCAGGATGACGCATAAGATTCCCAAAGCCAGTAGCCAGCCCCAGTTCTTTTGAGCCTCACCGAACAACACATCCACATATGCGTCTGCTGATGTTTCATTACCAGGCGCCATATCCATAGCCTCCTTTATTATGCTCAAGTGTGTACAAGTGCGAAAGGCAAATGGCAATTGCCCTTCACCCATTACTTATCTGTTTGCGGCATTCTATATCTCAATGGTGGATGCCGTCAACCGCCTCCACTTCCTTATTCCATCATGGGGCCAAATGCCCGGCATGGAGATGCTTCCACTTTCGTGAGTATTTCTCCTGCCTTGAAATCGGGCAGCCACGAGACTTTTCCGCTACCCCGATTCTGAGCGGGGAGGAGCAGGCGCAATGCACGTCATGGAGTAATCGACCTCCTCTTTGCCTGTTTCGTGACTGGTTCTGTTCAGGAAATTCAAAACATGCCCAATATATTCTTCGGGCTTTTGGTCGTAAGTGTTGTGGCCGCAGCGGGGAATAACGGCCAGTTCGGCGTTCTGCAAAAGACGGTAGAAAGCCACCGCCTGTTCCACCTCGAAGAGTGCGCTCCTGTCCGGATACAAGATGAGAGTGGGACACGTGACAAAGGGTAACCGGGGCCTAAAGTCAAAGAAGCCGCTTCCGTATGCTCCGCCGCGGGTTCGAGCCATTTCGTAGAGCGGTTCGGCATGGTCCGAGCCGTGCCACCGGATCATTTTGTCCCTAATATCCGGCTCCAGTTCCTGAAATGACTTTGGGAACTTCAATTTGTTGAATTCAATCAAAGTAGTTTGGCTGAAACATAAGGTGCTCGCAACAGCGAGAGCCTTGACGTGAAGGGGGAACCTGCCCGCGTATTCCATTCCTACTACGCCGCCTTCGCACTGGCCGACAATGCTGAAAGGATCAAGGTTGAGCGCCTTGATCAACTCGGCCAGGTCCTTCACGTTCTCGTCAACAAACGTGTCGCTCACCCAGAACTCCTCGAAATCCGGGCCCGGATCCGACTGCCCGTACCCTCTTCTATCGTACACAACTACTCTGTAGCCTGCCGCCACAATGCTCGGATATATCTCCTTCCACATTTTGGCGCTTGCAAAGCCGTGGTGGAGAAGCAGAACAGTGTCTCCATCCCCATGCATCTCGTAATAGATCTTTCTCCCTCTTATTTCCGTGAAGGGCATACGTAACTCCTTGGTTGACGGCATTTGTTCGGTTTCGCCCGCGTTCGCGGGAACCGCGCTTTCTCTGTGTTCTCTGTGGCTAGGTTTCGCCTTGCTCCGCCATTAAGTCCCGCGGGTTGCAATGCTCAGTTCGTGAGACATCCCGGCCGTCACAGGAGTGAGCCGACAAGTCTGGAAAACCCTGACAAAGAGAGAAGGATTGCCAGTGCCACTACCACCACGGCTGAAACCATTATGAGGACTTCAGGAACCACTGAGAACCGTGCCACACCCCCATCGATGTTCCGCCTCATTTTCATGAATCTGACCCCGGCAAGGACGATGGCAATCCCTGCTCCCAAAAAGCAGACCAGGCCGAGTAACACTACCCCGCCTCGGGCCTCAAGGGCTATTGTTCCTCCACTGGCTCTAACGAGCTCCTGAAGAAAGAGCTCGAATCTTTCCAGAACAAAGCCGAGTGCCAGCAGAGAAATGCTCGTTCGGCTCCAGCTGAGGAATGTCCTCTCATTTGCCAAGTGGGTGCGCTGCCACGCAAGGAAAGTGGTATCGCTGGACACGATGTCAGGAGGCCTGGACATCCTTTGGGCGACCCGGCCGATTTGCGATTTTTCTTCCGACTTCTCCATGATCAGGCAATCAACCCTTTCGTGCGGCACATCTGCGGGACAGCTTCCAGCCGGACATGTGGATCCGTTTACCGTGCCCATTGATGTCCGTTCAATTCAGGTGTCCAGGTCATTATGAGCTTGCTCTCTACAGCAAATAACGGATCGTTGTGTCGTCCAGAATCTATGGTGGGCAGTGCCGATCAGTCCAGGCGGCGCAACGCACACTTAGCCTCGCCTGGAAAACATGGGAAGCGCCGGCCAATCAGCGCTTCCATCAACTGACGCTCGTTATTTTCATTGAGAATACTGTGATCCTGCAAGAGAAGTCAAGAAAAACGGTCTGATACCATTTCGCGAATATTATTGTAATCCGGGTTTGCCGCGAGAAAGGTCTATGTCAACAAGCATAACCGTTCACCGTGAGCCGTAACCCCGGAATATATTTTACGCGTCCGCTGTGTTGGTTTGTTGGGCATTTACCTGACTCAAACTACCAACCAGTTTGTTGAAGTATTCTGGAACCCTCGCTTCAAAGGTGAGCTGCTCACCGGTGAAGGGGTGTCTGAAGGAAATCGACTTAGCATGCAGCGCCAGACGTTGGTGGGCCTTAATCCCTTTTCCGTACTTCTTGTCGCCCACAACCGGGTGTCCGATATCGGCAAGATGTACGCGAATCTGGTGCTTCCTGCCCGTCAGGAGATCGACTTCCAGTAAAGCATGGTCTTTTGTCTCCTTGAGCACGGTGTAAGCAGTATGAGACAATTTTCCTTTGGTGGTATCGGATGTGGAGTACACGCGGTAAGCCTTGTTCTGTACCAGGTATGTGGTAATAGTTTCCGAGCCCTTCTCACATTGGCCATGAACCACGGCGAGATACTTTTTCTTCGTTTCCTTCCACTGGCTCTGCAAGGATAGCTTTGCCTCTTGGCTCTTCGCGAAAAGGAGTACCCCCGAAGTATCCTTGTCCAGTCGGTGAACGATGAAAATGCGTTTCTTGGACTTGGCGCAGCCCTTGCGGACATAATCAGTCAGAATGAAGTAAGCTGTTCGTGATTTCTCTGTACCCGTGCCCATCGTCAAAAGACCTGGTGGTTTATCTACGACAAGAATATCTCGGTCTTCGTGGATGACCACGAGTCCTTTCGGCAGCAGTTTGGATCTCCGTTTGGAATATCTACGCATAGTGAGTGCTGTGTGGGTTGTTGTCAGCATCCCAGGGCCCATAGTTGGGCGGTGGGAAATGAGGCGTGACATCTGTCGAGCGCATAACGAACCTGACCAACCGTTGGCGGATCCGCTGCGGGTTGTTGCCAAGGGGGCTTGGGGTTATTTTCATACCGGGTTACGCTTTGCTCTAAGAGCGGCCTGGATTACATCGTCGAGATGCCGTAGGAAACGAGAACGGTCTCGCTTTTCAAAAGGAGCCGGACCTTTCGTGATATTTCCCGTTTCCCGGAGATAGGCCATCAAGTCTCTACCAGCAAGGGCAGCTCCAATGGAATCCTCAGTGAAAACACGACCCTTCGGGTCCAGTGTTCGAGCGCCCTTTTTAAGACACCGCGCAGCAAGGGGAATGTCAGCTGACACAGCGACATCGTTTTCATTAACATGCTCCACAATCCAATCATCTGCCGCGTCAAATCGTTTATTGACGATCACAAGCTCAAATAGTGCCTCTTGAGGAATTCTAAGTCTGGAGTTGGAAACCACATAGACTCTGAGCCCGTAGCGGAGGGCCACTCGAAAGACCTCATTCTTTACCGGACAGCCGTCTGCATCAACGTATATCTTTATCAAGTATGTCCTTTCTGCTCGTGAAGATGCCGTATTCGTCAAAAACCAATCAAAGGTTCTTTATGACCGGGGGGGGTTGCCGATGTCAACTACCTTTGTACATTAGACACCCGCACCTTAACCCTTCAGGAATTCATTAAATGGCTCAGAGTTGAGCACTGGAAGCAGGGGGCATCCTCTTGAGAAAGAGCTCAATGTGCGGGAAGTCGCATCTCATCCATATTTTCCGAAAGAGACGACGGGTGTTTGCAAGGCCTTTTTCCGGTAGCTGAGATTCACGGCGACCCGATACGGAATCCCCCGCCAGCTGCGGAATACCCGTTTCAGAATGTTGGGAAGGGTGTACGTCTGCCGGAAAATCCAATTGTAGCCATCCTGCAGCTCTTCGGCAGTCATACTGACAGGCTGAAATACGACCTCACTTGTGTGATACTTTGACCAATCTCGTTCCAGAATGCGTTGATCTTTCTCCATTCCGTCGTATAGGCGTGTCCCGGGGAACGGTGTGAGGATATGATACTGGGCGCCGGCAATCCGATTTTTCACGACAAACTCAAGGGTGTGCTGAAAAACGGAAGGATGGTCATTATCCAGGCCCAATATAAAGCTCCCGATAACATTGATACCCGCACGATGAATTTTGCGGATGGCTTCTTCGTAATCTTCGGCCTTACTCCATGGCTTGTTGATGTCCTTGAGATTATTCTGGGAAAGGCTCTCAAGACCGATAAAGGCATATTGCCCGCCGCTTTTTGCATACAGCCGAAGGAGTTCATCATCCTTGGCAAAAGTAATGGAGGTCTGCCCGCCCCATTTCTTTTTCAGGGGGATCAAAGCCCTGAACAGCTCCTTCGCATAACGGGGCTGCCCGCAAATGTTATCATCTGCAAATAGAAAGTGTCTTGAGTCGAATGCACGGATTTCATCCAGCACCTCTGCTACGGGCCGCGTTCGGAACTGACGTCCGAATACACCTGTGACCGCGCAGTAATCACAATCGTAAGGACAGCCCCTTGTGGCCTGAATTGTGTTATAACTCGTATACATGGCCTTGTTGAGGAGATCCCGTCTGGGAACTTTCATCTTTTCCATCGTGCACAGCATGTCTGAGTGATAGGTGGTTTGCATTGATCCTGATTCAAAATCGAGTAATAGCTGCTTCCATATCTCCTCGGCTTCCCCGATTACGACTGCGTCGGCGTGTTTGAGGGCTTCCTCCGGCACCGCGCTGACATGGATACCGCCCAAAACCACGGGAATACCTCTCTTCCTGAATTCATCAGCTATGGCATAGGCACTGGTTATCTCCGCCGTATAGCCCGTGATGCCTACCAGATCAATCTTTTGTTCGTAATCTAACGGAGTCACACGAGCATCATGAATGGAGACATCCCAACCCGGCGGCGTGAGCGCTGCCACTGTCGGCAACCCCAAGGCCACAAGGCCCGCTTTTCCGTGACGGACCTTTCCCCAATAACCACCTTCACTTTTGGGAAATACCAAGAGCAGCTTCATAGAATCTTTATCTCCTCAAAGGACGGGCTGAAACCGGGCGGGGAAACGCTGGAAGAGTGCAAGAGGTGCAACCTCTTGGCCGTGCTTTCCAAAGACCGGTGCAGCGAGTCTGGTGAACCATCTTAACCGGGGAAGCGTGCTCTTGCACGTCGAAAAGGACTCATTACCTTTCCCCGATGGTACTACGCCCGAAAAAGCGCCCTGCTGATCGTGGAAGGATCTGGGTTCCGTCGGAGACTCTTCCATCTCCTCCACTTTGGCCCTTAAGTCGTTCTCTTGCCACGCCCCTGATCCAGCCTACCCCGCTATATACGGGAGAACCACGCGCCGGTCTTGCCATTTAAGGCGTCTCGGCACCGTTGAAGGGTCGAGGGATGGTTCCCTGGACCCTGAAAAGGCCGTGTATCGTCTCGTTCATGAACCGACGGAGTCAAACCGTTGTAACGTTGCTGAGAAGACCTCCTTTATCATCTTCTTGAGCGTACCTTACCGAACGCCCCTGGGTCAACCAAAATGTTCTCGTTGGCCCACAGCCGAACACCTCGCGGTAGTGTCGAGAATTCCGGGGACATAATACCGATTTCATGTTCACATGCTGAGCAACTCCCTGCACGGCTCCGATACGCGGGACGGGCGAAACAGGATGGATCGGCGGGAATATCGGCGAACATATGAGATTCGCTGAAACCGGACCCGATCCGTGAGTTGTTCCGGTGAGTCATGACGGGGGATGATGAGCTTGCGGAATTTTCTTCCCCTTTAGCGGCCGATCTGGTAATTCTTGTGAGAATGGAGGGAATTTGTTCTCGCCACTCCCCTTGTTCGCAGTACTTTGGGGACCCGGCGCTCGTCATCCAACCCTCCCATAGGAAGGAGGACGCCTGTCCATGTCTCGCGTCCTAATCGTCGAAGACGAAATGATTCTGGCCAAAGACCTGGCCCGTTCTCTCAAGAATCTCGGCTACGAGATCACCGGAATGGTCACTTCAGCAGAAGAAGCCATCCAAGAGGCCGAGGATTCCAAGCCTGACCTTGTTCTGATGGACATCAACTTGACAGACGAGATGGACGGCATTGAGGCTGCTGATCAGATCGGGTCTCGGTTCGATATTCCTGTCGTGTATCTCACGGGATTCGCTGAGAAGGATGTCCTTGAAAGAGCCAAGAAGACCGAGCCTTACGGGTATCTGGGGAAGCCTGACCCTACTGGAATTGGTAGAGAGTTTTGTGACAAAGCTTCGCGGTGAGATTGAGATCAACAGGACAAGAGCTACTGAAGTTCGGGTCAAATTTCGAGAACCTGAAAATCTCCGGAAAGGTGGTCGGGAATGACAAAGCCATCAAGAATCCTGGTTGTGGAAGATGAACCCCTACTCTCCAGGAATCTCGCCAGGCACCTGGGAATATCGGAATACGACGTCGTCGGGGTGGTACCCTCAGGTGAGGAAGCCGTTGAAAAGGCCGAGGAAACACGACCCGATTTGGTGCTGATGGACATCTCTTTGGAAGGTGAGATGAACGGAATTGAGGCGGCAAGGCGTATACGGTCTCGCTTCGACATTGCGATTGTATATCTTACCGCCCATTCCTCGGAGGAGTTCTTTGACCAGGCAAAGATGACGGAAGCATTCGCCTATTTGGTGAAACCGGTTTCTGGGACAGACTTGCTTCATACAGTGGAGATGGCTCTGTACAAGCACCGGACGGAAAGGGAACTGCGTGAGGCTCACGCTGACCTTGAGACACGTGTCTTGGAGAGAACCGCAGCATTGGCCCGGGCAAACGAACAGTTGCGGGCCGAAATTGACCAGCGGAAACAAGCGGAGGCGGCGCTCCAGAGGAGTGAGGAGCGTTTCCGGAAAATCTACGAGGACGCGCCGGTGATGATGCACTCAATCGACAAGGAGAGACGAATTCGCAATGTGAACCGGAAATGGTTGACCACCATGGGCTACGAGCAGGACGACGTCATAGGGCGCAAACTTGATTTCCTTATGACCGCGGAGTCAAGAAAGACTCTTGGCCGAGTCCTGGAGCATTTTTGGCGTGATGGTGAAGTGCGCGACATATCTTATCAATTAATCAAGAAAGACAGCGCGGCAATAGATGTTATCATCAATTCTATTGTTTGGCATGACCCGACATTGGGGACCGTAAGTCTGACTACAGTGCGCGATGTTACGTACGAGGTGCAACTCCGCAAACAGCTCATCGAAGCCCAGAAGATGGAAGCCGTTGGAACCTTGGCCGGTGGCATTGCCCATGATTTCAACAACATGCTCACAATTGCGTTAGGAAATACCGAGCTGCTGTTAATGCGAAAAGAAGCCGGGGGCCCGGATTATGACGAACTTCAGGCAGCAATCCACGCGTGTAGGCGCGGCGCGGATCTGGTAAAGAGGATACTCACATTTTGCAGGCGGGTGGAGACATTCCCACGTTCCCTCAACGTCAACGATGAGGTGAAACAAGCTGCAAGACTATTGTCTAGAACGATTCCCAGAATGATCGAAATCAAACTCATTTTGGCCGATGATCTGAAAAATGTCCAAGCCGACCCGACCCAGATTGAGCAGGTACTAATGAACCTCGCGGTCAATGCGCAACATGCTATGCCCCGAGGCGGTAAACTCACCATAGAAACCCACATGGCCACTCTGGATGAAGAGTATTGCAGGATCCACATTGACGCTGAACCGGGCGAGAATGTCTTATTGAAGGTGTCGGATACCGGTCACGGCATGGAAAAGGAAATTGTGGATCACATTTTCGAGCCGTTCTTCACGACAAAGAAGAACGCCGGGGGAACCGGCCTCGGACTTGCCATGGTATTCGGAATAGTGAAAGGCCACAAGGGTAGTATTGTGTGTGAAAGTGAACCAGGGGGAGGGACTGCTTTCAGGATCTATCTTCCCGTGGCAGAGCCGGAGACGGCGCGGGGTGTGGCCGAAAGTGAAGCAGTGGCCGCATTTGGAACCGAGTCGATTCTCTTGGTCGATGACGAGCCGTTGATTACAAAGCTGGGCAAGACGGTACTGACGAATCACGGGTACACTGTCCTTACTGCCGCGAACGGGAAAGAGGCCCTGGAAGTTTACCGCAAAGAAAAAGCTCGCATATCTCTGGTGATTCTGGACCTGATCATGCCGGAGATGGGAGGTTGGGAGTGCCTTGAGGAGCTTCTGAACATCGACCCGAAGGCCAAAGTTCTGATTGCCAGCGGCTACTCGGCTGATGCAGCGGCCAAAAGCGTTGTCGAAAGGGGCGTCAAGGGGTTTGTCTGGAAGCCTTTCGACATTAAGAAACTCTCACAAGATGTTCGCAGGGTTCTGGACGAGGCATGACTGATCCGGGAGTGACCGCGTGAGCAGCTTTGCGGAAGAGCCGATCAGTGTTTCCAAACTATTCCAGCTGATCTGGGATAGCCGCCCGCCGCGGGTTTTCACGGAGATCAGCGTCCTCAGAGAAGCTGCTGATAGAGTTGAAAAATTCTCCAAATAATTATATCCTGTGAATGTCTCAAACAGACACTTCTGACCAATGGATCCGGGCATGACCAAGCCCAAACCCGATGTTGAGGAAAAGGGGAGCACAGCTCTACGTGAAAGCGAACCCGGCAAAGGAATTCCCGAGAAATTCAGCCCCCTGATTCGCTTGCGTCACCTCTTACAAGGAGAAGGCCCCATTGAAGAAAATACTCATCGTGGATGACGAGGCCGAGATCAGAGACCTGGTGGAAAAAACCCTGCACACAGCGGATCGAACTGTCTTAAAGGCCGAGAACGGCGGAAAGGCGGTCAAGATCGCCGGCGCCGAAAAGCCCGATCTGATAATGATGGACATAATGATGCCTGGAAGTATCGACGGCCTTGAGGCCACAAGGATCTTGAAGACAGATCCTCAAACCAGAGACTGCGTGGTGGTAATCCTCACCGGCAAGCACGAGGACATTGACCGAGAGACAGGACTCAAAGCAGGCGCAGACGACTATTTCGGCAAACCTTTCAGCCCCTTGGAACTGATGCGTAAAGTGGACGATATCCTTGAGTGAGGGATACGGCGCCGGAGGGCCCCATGACACACAATACCGAACAAGCCCAAGGGCAGTCGGGAAAGAAGGGGATATCGACCAGACAGTCTTTGAAATATGCTGAAGACATCGCACGACTCTATCAAGAAGAGAAAGCCCGGCGCGAAGAACTCCAAATTGCTAATGAAAAACTCCGCCTTGAGGTCGCGCAGCGCAAGCGAACAGAGGAAGAATTACGAGGGAGTGAGGAACGTTTTCGAACAGTCTTCGAGTCGGCCCAAGACTGCATTTTCATCAAGGACCGGTCTCTAAGATATTCTCACGTAAATTCGCATATGCAGAATCTGTTGGGCCTGGAGACATCCAGTATCGTCGGCCGGTCGGACACAGATCTTTTTGGTCCGCAAGTGGGCGAGTACTTGCACGATCTCGATTCTCGTGTACTCAATGGCGAGGTTGTTGAACAAGAGCACACCAGGCCGGTGGGCGGGAGTCCCTCTACCTTCCTCGATATCAGGGTCCCTTTGCGCGACGGCAAAGGCGAAATCGTCGGGGTATTTGGTATTGCTCGCGACGTTACCGGGCGAACGATTGTCCGGCCCGCGTCACATCGAATCGAAGAAAAGTGCCGTTCAGAGACCATGCGCGTGACCCTGCGTGCAGCTCTTATGGTGGCGCAAACAGACAGCACGGTCCTGCTGACTGGAGAGAGCGGATGCGGCAAGGATTTCCTGGCCGCGTATATTCACCGTCATTCCCAAAGGGCAAGAGGTCCTTTCTTTTGTATCAATTGTGCCGCGGTGGCTCCGGAGTTGGCTGAGTCGGAACTCTTCGGGCACGAGGCCGGCGCCTTTTCCGGGGCGCGCGGTCGCAGACGGGGCCTCCTGGAATTGGCGGAGGGTGGAACACTTTTGCTGAATGAAATAGGAGATCTCCCTCTCCGTCTCCAGGCCAAGCTACTGACCTTCCTCGACAAGCGATCCTTCGCTCGCGTCGGAGGGGAAAAGGAAATTACAGTCCGCGCCAGACTCATGGTGGCAACAAATCGGGATTTGGAAAACGAAGTGTCCCAGGGCCGTTTCCGCTCCGACCTGTTTTTTCGCCTGAACGTGTTTGCAATAAGGATCCCACCGCTTCGGGCAAGGATTGAGGATTTTCCTATACTGGTCGACGAAATTATTTCAGAAATTGCAGCCGAACTCCAACTATCCGAGATGCCGGAGGTCGATCCCGTTACCTTGGACCACCTGTCCGAATACAGGTGGCCCGGCAACGTAAGGGAACTTCGGAACGTACTGGAGCGGGCATTGATCCTTTCCGGAGGCGTGGCGTTGGATTTGGACTCCCTTGCTTCAGGTGATGCGCGCGCGGATGACTGGGAGTGGGCCACGCCTTTTCCACCCCAGGCGTCTCTCGACGATGTTGTTGCCGATCTGACGCGCAGCCTGGTCGAGGAGGCCTTACGACACTCTGGCGGAAACAGGCAAGAAGCCGCTTGTCTTCTCGGGATTTCTCGCTATGCTCTACGACGCCGGATGGTGTCCGCGGGAATTACCGGGCGGGCTGTGCATCCCAACAAAAGCTGACGGACGGCTTCCGCACATGTACCGCCGGGTGATAATCCAAGAAACAGCTCGTCTCCCAAAATCCTGGTGTGCCCATAGCGCTCACCAGGAGCCTCGAAGTAACTCGCCGCTGCACAACTACGGTTATTGGTTGACTGAATTGTCTCCTGGCTCCGGCAGACGCTCCTCCTGCAAGTAAGGGTCCGTCACAGAATAACCCTTGCAACTGACAGGTACTTCATCCTTGCGATCAGGAGGGCGACGCATGCGTCGCCCCTACTTCCTTGGCCCGCGGCTGTTGGCCCGGTCTTCCGGCGGCCGTCGGCGCCCCGAGGCGCTTTCCGCAGGCGGCAGGCTAAATTTGATGACGGACCATTAGGGCCTGCCACGAAAGAACGTTGGCATTCTCCTGTAGGGGCGGACCTATGTGTCCGCCCTTTCCCGCGTGCGCACCCCTAGGGCAGACACGCAGAGCCTGCCCCGGACTCCGATCCGGGGTCTGCCACTACAATTGCGTCAGCAACCTGTTGCAAGGTTTGTTTTGTGACACACCCTAAGTACCTCAACATATTCCGTGGGCTGCGCAGATTTGTGAGGCGCCGGTTATCCGGAAGGCCCTCACCCCATCCCTCGACATCCCCGTGTCCCCGTGTCCCCGTGCAAAGCATGAGCCCAATGCCTTTCTCGAAGCTCCCACACCAACCGGCTCGCAAATTGGCCCTACGCCCAGTAGCTCCCCCTTCGAGCATGCCCCATCGTAGGCCCCGAGATTTTACTTGTCAAACCGCGAAGCGGTATCACAACTGAGATTGTCAGGACGGTCACCATCCGATGGCCGCTAAGATCTTGGAAGGGCGCACATATGGGCGTCGCGCCGTAGCCACGGACCCGAGAAAAGTAGGGGCAGACCCACGGGTCTGCCCTCTTATCTGTTGCGGTCGTTCGATCGCCTCGCCGACATCACGCTCCGGTTGAACGGTTACGATGAATCCGCGCAACTCAAAGCAAGACTCTCGTTCCTTTCAATCATAGCCGCTGTGACAATTTGCCACCAAAACGCGCTGCTCCCGCAACAACCAATATCTCTCGGCAATCCTAAATTGCCTCCTTTTAGGCGGCCTTGACCTTTTTTGTAAACCCCCATGCATAGGCAAGAGCCATGAGCAAAAGCAATGGCGCCAGAATAGTAAGTATGGTTCCAGCGGAAAGGATCGGGGTACCTGCCTTTAACAAGGCCAACGCAATGCCGCCAACACTGATCAACACTCCCCCAACTGTAACCATGATAAAACCGCCCGGTGCCTTCTTGTCCTTAGTTGCAAGGATGGGAATGAGGATTATCAAGATACCCGCAACAGCGTGGACAAGTGCATATATAACGACAGCAAATCCCGCCCCCACTGATGTAAAGCGCGTAACGGCAATGACAACCAACCCAATTAGAGCAAAAACAAGATAAGCCTTTGCCTGTTTCTCATAGAACTGTGCCACTAGTCCCATGGATAGCCCAAGCGGTATCAGAGTAGCAACCACTGCCACCAGGGGATTGCCGAGGGCACCCCAACCAAAAATGATTAGCAGTAGCCCCGAAACCAATAAAACGGCAAAAGAGATAATGTAATAGATGTTATGGACGGCCTTGGTAGCTTTACCACGATAATCCTGAATAAATAGCACTATCAGGTAGATTGCCACCAAACCGGTTGCCAAAAGAACGATTTTGTCAAACCAGTTCATAGTCTTCCTCCTTTTTAGCTAGAGTATTAATATCGTCAGGGGCAACAGGCGCCAAACAGTACGGAGCAACCAACTTTTGATTGCCACTGAGCTCCATACGGAGCGCAGCCCTTACAAAACCGCGGAGATGTTTGCCGCCCGTGTTTAGCCCATTAACGAAAAAAATGACAATTTCACCACAGAGGCACGGCATGCACTTCGTTCCGGCCTTTCTCTGTGTGTCAGTGGCTCTGTGGTTTCCTGTTGTCGTTCAGCCCTGCGTTCCGCAGGGACGATCCCTGTGAACGATTATGTTTCTTTGATACATCGGCAACTTACATAACAGGAACCGCAACGCTGATGATGCCTCTCAAGTCGCCTACTTTCATGCCTTCTTTGTAGTTGAGGACTTCCATATACAGGCCCGGATTGCACTATCAGAATACCAGTCTGTGCATGAAATGGCCCAGCTGTTTCACGCTCCCATGTCGCGGGCAGAAAGCACTTGAAACCGATGCCTTTCAGGTTGACCAGATCTTGATTGATGTCACCGAACATTGTGGCAGATTCCATGAATTTGTCCAGAACTTTTTTTTGCTCCGGTGTTAGGTTCCGATTCTTCTTCGCTATAAGTTTACGCAGTTTTTGTTCAAAATAGTCTGCCGTAGTAATCGTTCACCGTGAACCGTACAAGCTCCCGGAATTACGTATGGGGGAGGTTTGGAGGGGGAGATGAGTCGCCCCATGTTGACCCGATACTTCACGTGAATACGATGCTTCTTCCCCCTCACGGTCCATCGGCTTGCTCTGGCTCGTGTTGTACCCTCCGACCATCAGCATGACCATGGCGCCCAGCATGTAGAGGGAGGCGAATTTGAACAGGCCCAAGTTGAGCTGATTGCAGGGCCTTAAGATGCTGACCAGGGCCAAGCCGATCAGGCAGGCGGAGAGCAGCGCCAACAGCTGCAAGTATCCCCAGGAAATCCCCAACGCCGCGAAGCCGATCCCCACGGCCGCGGTCGTGCCGATGCCGGCCAGGCCCACCGCCAGCCGGGTATTCTTAAAGCCGTACACGGCAGGAAAGCTGGGTATCCCCGCACTGCGGTAATCCTCGAAATAGTGCATGACAGAGGTCAAAATGTGGGTGGGTATCCATAGCAGGACCGCCAGCGCCAGCATGCCTCCGACCGGGTCAATCCAGCCGATTGCCAGCGTCCGGCCTGCCAGGATCGGCATCCCCCCGGCGATGCCGCCCCAGATTATGCACCAGGCACTTCGCCGCTTCAGCCAAATGGTGTAGACGACCAGATCAAAGAAGAGGCCGGCCGCGATCACCAGGGCAAAGAGCGGGGAGAGAATAAAGGCCCAGGCAAGGCCAACCATGATGAGCAGAACTCCGAAACCGAGCGCGGCCCTCACCGTGATCCGGCCGGCAGGCAACGGGCGATCGGCGGTGCGCCCCATCCGGGCGTCAATGTCACGGTCATAGACCATGTTAAGGGCGGTGCAGCCGCTGATGGCCAGCAGAAGACTGCCCAGCAGGCCGATCATCTCGGGCAGGTTCAGCACCGGGCAGCGGCCGCTCAGGTAGCCGGCCAGGCCGGTGAACAAGAGCAGCCCGGTCTGTCTCGGTTTGGTCAGCGCCAGGTAGTACTTGACGTGGTCGGCAAACACTTTCAACGCTTGGGGTCTCGGGCAGCCCGGAAACCGACACTTATCGAATGATAATCCGGGCCACTGCTGTTGCGGGCATAAACCCGCAGATTGTAATCATAGTTGGCCTTACTGCCGCCCCGCATCCAGCGGTAGTGCGTATCCGGGTAGTCATCCCCGGCCCACTGCCAGACATTGCCGGCCATGTCGTAAAGCCCGTAGGGACTGCGGTTGTCAACGGTCTGAAAACCGTCATAAATCCGGCCGTTATAAAAGCCCACGGGAGTGGTGGTTCCCTGCTTGCCGAAACCCTTTTCAAAGGGATCATAGCCTGCGTAATAGTTGGCATGGGCCGGGGTGATTTCATCTCCCCAGGGATAGGACCTTGTGTCGGTGCCCCGGGCCGCCTTTTCCCACTCGATCTCGGTGGGCAGCCGCCAGCCGAAAAAATCGCAAAATGCCTTGGCCCCGAACCAGGTGACCTGAACCACGGGATGGTTTTCCCGTCCCGGTTTGACCGTGAAGGTCTTACCGTCAAACTCGATGGCAAGACCCTGCGCCTTCAGCGGCACGTGGAGCTTGTCGCCCTTCTTGACCGGAAATTCGTGGTTGTAGCCGTCGAATCTCTCTCCGGGATAAGGTCCCATTACCTTGTCGTCCACGATCTTGATGGTACCCTTGGCAAGGGCGTCGTTCAGATAGGCGGCATATTGACTATTGGTGACATGGGTGGCCATGATTTCATAATCATTATCGACCTTGGTGGCATGATTGTGCAGGCCGGAAGCAAACTCGCTTGCCGGGATCAGTACCCAGGACCCGGGAGTAACCCCGGAGTCAAACCCCGGGATGGCTTCCGTACCAGCGTCACGCATGCAACCGGCCAGGGCCGGAATGAGGAAAAGGATCATCAAAAGGATTCTGATTTCTTTCATCTTGCCGCCTCCTTGCCGGAATCATCAGCCGGCATCACGGGCAGGATCCGCTCCATCGCGAGTTCCGGATCGTCAAATTCTTCCTTCCAGCGGCCGGCCGGCTGGAAGAGATCGTACAGCCGCCAGAGCAGGAGCAGCGCCAGGATCACCATAATCGCCCCTAGTCCCAGATCGGTGAAGAAAGTCATCCAGCCCACCAGGGGCTGCTGGTCATATTCGCTGACAAAGAGCCGTTTCATGGAGAAAATCGTGACAGCGGCAAAGGCAATGTCGGAGCCGATGATCAGAATCCAGCCGAACCATTTTCTCGCCTTGCCGCGCAGCCCGCATATGTCAGCGTAGTACATAAGGATGATGGTGGCAATGATGGCCGCCAGGATGTGCCAGTGGCCGGTCAGGGAAATCCGCTCCTCCCGAGCCGGCCAGACCCGGAAAATCTTGTCCAGGTTGATCGCCATGAAAATACCGACCCCGCTCACCGTGAAGTTCATGAAGACCATCTGCCACAGGGCGCCGAACTTCAGGGGATCATGTCCCAGTGCTTTGAGAGAGGGCCAGAAGCCCCCTTTTATGCCCTGGGCCGCCAGGCGCTCCCGGATCAGCTTCCGCCACCCAAAAATCACCAGCAGCAGGGCGGCGACCATAACGAATACCGCTCCGAAGTTGATAATAATATGCGCTATCGGTTGCCACGGCACAACAGCCCACACGCCAAAGGTGATGATGATGGAGCCGGCAATCATCAGCGGCATGGCTATCTTGTGAAAAATCCCCTTAAAATCGAGCCAGCGGCCTACGATCAGAGCGAGGGCCACCGCGATCAGGGTGAGCATTATGTGAAGATGACCGATAATCGCGAGTTGGAGCGCGTTCTTGTTGGGAATTCGGATCAGGTCCTCGGCCAGAAAAGTCTCATGGCCCCGGCCCCAATAGGAGCCCGCAACCGCCCCAAAGCAGGCCGATCCCAGGGCGGCAACCGTCATAACGAAAAACGCGACCCGTTCCAGATCAACACCCTTTCTCGTACGGGCATATTCCGAATCAGCGGGAAGATAATATTCTTTCCGCCAAGGCCAGAGCGCCACTGCCAGGAGGCAGCCACTGAAGAAGACCAGGGATTGCCCCACCAGAAACAGTCCATGAAATACAAAGTTGTGACCGAAGTAGGCGAACCAGAGGCCGAAGACCAGCGCCACCAGATAGCCGACGGTGATGGTTCCGTTGATGGTGGTCTGCTGGTGCCTTTTCATGCCGACCACCGAAGTGATCATATAGACCTCGACGGCAATGACCGCCATGGCGATGGAGTGATAGAGCATGATGATCCTGCCTTCGCGCTGCGCGGGATGCAGCTCCATGCCCAGGAGCCTGACAGTAATCTCCTTGATCCCCCATTCCGCCATCGGGCCGGAGAGGGTCGCCCAGATCGCGGTAACCAGCGAGATCAGCGATATGCTGAGCAGGATCAGCCCCTTGGTGGAGCCAAAGAGATATTCCAAACGATTCGCGGCGGTTCTCGTCAATTGTCTCATCATGTTGAAGTTGTCCCTCCTGTTCGCTTCTCTGGTGCCGGGCTGATATCTTGGCAGCCGCAAGAGCCTTGCTGGTTGGCTCAACTTTCGCAGGGCTTGGGGCGGGCCTAGTTATTTCAGCGGGTTATCCGCCGTTTGTGGCACTACTTTGTGGCTTTGGCCCTGGTTCGTACTCTTTTCACAGCGGCAATAAAAGTATACCACACTTAAGTGCGAATAATCCTGTTTTAATAGCTCCAGCTAATTTCTTTGTCAAGACCAACTGTTGCCGAGCATTTTCATGTTTCGTTGTCCCCTATTAGAGGTGATCGTCGGTATGAGCCGAGAAGGACGGGGGAATGTCCGGCGTGACGACTCCCCCGGAAACATGAATCGCCTCACCTTCTCAACCGACCTTTCCGAGCTTTTTGAATTACCTCAGGAGTAACTTGATCAAGGGTGACGATGAGCTCACCCTGGTAGTCCTTCTTGAGGTTTTCGGCCGCTTTTCTTCCTTTGACGGCAATGAGGTCCAGGCCCATTGGGCCGACCACACTTGAGCCCACCACAAAAAGGACATCTCGTGCGTCCATTTTCTTTGTTGTGTAGTATTCCGTTACCCATATCAGTCTGATGTTTTCTCGTTTCTCACCATGCTGGTACTTTGGGATATTGTTGAGGTTATGGAGCATGCACTTGGGACAGCAGTGAGAGTATTTTGCTCCGCTCTTGAAGACAAAGCCCGCGGCCCACTTGGGGTACTTGTGGACAAACATGCCGCACACCGAGCAACGATCTTTCTTCGTTGGCTTTGGAAATTCGGCTGCATAGGAAAATGCCCGGCCTGCCGGTAGGAAAGTCCCGATCAAACCGAAAACTCCGATGCCTCGAAGAACCCGCATAATAAAATCTCTTCTTCTCATTTTTGCCTCCTCAGTAACCGACCTCAAAGAGGTCGGCCCTTCCCCCGGTGTCTATCCAGAACTTGATCACAGGACCATAAGCAGCCGCCAAGAACAGGATCCACAGCACCCTGGAATACTGAACAAAGCGTGTTGCAAGTCGCTGGGACGCAAGCCTGGTCGAAGGGAACTTCTGTTCGATGATGGTGAGCAACGCAAGTGAGATGCCCAGAAAAGAAGCCGCAAACAATGGAACGTACACTACATACCCGTAGTTGAAATGTTCGTGGTCCAGGAATATGAACGGGCAGTGCAGAGCAGGCATCATGTAGATGTACGGGGCCACAAACGCAACGACCCCGGAAATGCCGAGGATAAGGCCCACAGCAGATCCGATTGCGTAGGCTATTTTTCCGGTTGTTTTGTTTTCCCATGGCGCCGCGTAAGACAAAGCGAGCATCACTGCCAGAAATCCGAAGAGCAAGGCCCTGGTGGTTTTGGGCGGAAGGGAAGCCACTGAAGACCCGAAACCCTCCCCACCCACTTCAAATATGACGCCACAGCAAGACGATATGACAGACGAATCTAGGCCGGTAAAAAATGCAATTTGCATAAGAAGATCTATTAGGAGTAAAGGAAAGAGGAAGATCATGTACCAGCTCTTGAACCTGGTAAGAGGAAAGCCTTCCAATTGCAAGTCCACATGATTGATAACAACCCACCATCCGTAAAGGTAAAGCGCTCCTATCTTCAGAAAGAGCACCGGCCAACCCAGATGGTGCGCATGAAGAGTCCCAACAGTACACATGGCCCCGGGGATGAAGGGCGCCAGAGATCTGGCGGTGATCTCAAACACCAGCAGCGAAAATATTTGAAACAGTAGGCTCCATGAAACAATCGTGGCAATCAGTTCAGATCTGTGCTCCAGCTCCAGTTGCGCTGGAGACAGAGACGCCGTGTCCCAGCTCCTTACAATTCTGAGCGCGTTCAAACATGCAGCCGCGCCCACCGATGCAACGGCAATCTGCCCTATGATCAATCCCAACACCCAGGAGTTCCAGATCATTTACACCTCCTGGACCACTGACCCGTCACGAAGATGGATGGTCCTTTCCGCCAGCCCGCTGTCCATAACCAGAGGGTCGTGAGACGCTATAATAAATGTTTTACCTTCTTTCTTGAGCTCTTCGAACAGGGCAATCACCTCGCGGGACAAGGCGGTGTCCAGGTGTGCTGTCGGTTCATCCACGAGCAGTATCTCAGGGCCGTTCATGAGGGCCCTTGCGATGGCCAAACGTTGCTTCTCCCCACCGGAGAGGACGGATGTTTTGCTGACAGCCTTTTCGGAAAGACCAAACCTTTCCAGAAGACGCGTGCGCTTGCCTCTGATTTTGTTGAACGGGATTCCTTCCGGATAAAGAACGATGTCAAGGTTCTCTTTGACCTTCAGGTCGGTGATGAGCTGAAAATGCTGAAAAATGAAACCGATGTGCCGTCGGCGAAACAACGTGCGGAACTGCTCTCCCAGGAGAGTGGTCTCCTTTCCGAGAATCGTTATTCGACCGGACGTGGGCCGGCTCATCAGGCCGATCATCGACAACAAGGTTGTCTTCCCGGAACCGCTGGGGCCGGCCAGAACCGTGGCCTTCCCGGGTTCAACGTCGAGGGTCAACTCGCGCAAAGCCACAAACTCATTCGGTTTCCCCGGATGAAAGGTCTTCTCGACCTTTTCCAACGAGATGATGCTCATGAGCGGAACACCTCCTCCGGATCTTTGACTGAGGCCCTCCAAATGGGAACGATACCCACTGCCACGTACGGGACCACGGTAAGAAACATGAGCCCGAACAGCTTGGAAAGATCCAGCAAAGGTGGAAGCGGATGGGGCGGGTACAACACCGACCAGCCGGAAAAAACGATCCTCAACAACGGGGCGCCCGCTGCAAAGACGTGATAGTAGGAAAGAACAACGCCCACGAGGAAACCGGTCAACGAAAGTATCAGGCTCTGGAGCATATTCAATCGAATCACATCTCTTGTCTGCCACCCGACAGCCTTGAGAATGGCTATTTCCCGCTGTTCCTCTTGAGAAAGCCGAGCAACTCGATCGTACGCCAGTATGAGAAAGGCCAGGAGACACACAACACTGGTGGACAGCAGCACGCCGCTCCGAAAACCGTAAGAACTCCCATAGGTTCTCTTGAGCTGGTTTGTAGCAATAACTCGGGTCCCGGGAACTGCGCTAATGATCTTCTCGCCGACCTTAGGGACCTCGAATTCATTGGGCACCTCAACCGCTATATCCCACACGATTCCTTTTTCAAGCCCGAAAAGTCTGCGAGCTTCCGCCTCAGTTATGAGTATCAGATCGTGCGTCCACAGGGAGACCGTTGAGGAGAATGCGCCCTTTACTTTGAATGAGATCGGCCTTGCAGCGTAATCCTGGAAATTCAGCATCCCTCCGACGCGCAAATGTCGGACCTTGAGAATTCCCTCTCCTACCAGGGCTTCTCCATCCCTCAAAGCTTCAATCTCCTTGCCCGCCGGAATCTTGCCGCTGCTTGCAGGAATGAGTTCCAGGTTCTCGACCAGGTCGCCCGGATCTCCGACTATGGTGTAGTTGGCTCCTGTATATGGATCGAAATAGTAGCCCCAGACTCTTCCCCGAACACCCGAAACACCGAAGATCTTGCCGATCTCCTCAACCGAGGCAAGGTCAATAGGTGTCTGTCTGCCTGCCCTGACGTTCTGAACTATGATTGCAGGTTGAAACTCGAGCGCGTTCAATGTCTCCTGATAGACCGCGGTCGACATGAATTCGATACCTGAGAAAAGAAATACGATCAGAGCAAACAGGCCCGCAATCGACAGGTTCTTTGACTTCCGCCCGAGCAGGCCTCTGATGGCGAAATCGGCCGTGTAAAGGAACGATCTCATCTGGAACCTGCCTTGTTCTCCGAGGTGGGGCCCGTCATGGGAGGCTTGTCGTCCAGTCCCACGAAAGTCAGCGGAGGCGGCCACATCATGCCGGCCGGAAGATAGTCGGGCTGGGCAGGGAAATCGGGGAACGCCGATCCAGGTGTGCTGAGACCCAAGTGTCTAATGTAGCGGGCGGAATTGTTCATTCCAGGATCAGCGGACGGGAGCAGTGGAGAGACCGCCCGGAGATCCTCCGGACCCGCTCCCGAGTGCCCGCTGAATCGGCTGTCCATGATGGCCCCCAGAAAGAGGGCCACCAGACCAGCCAGGATCACCAAATAGACTTTCAAGTGGAACAATTGATCACTTCCTACTTGGCTTTGATCTTGTCGACGTCCACATTTGAGAACATGAGGACCTTGCCGCCTTCCTTTTTAGCGAAGTCTTCGGCGCTCTTTTTCTTATCAAAGGCAAAGGCGCCGGGGCCCATGGGTCCCTGAACACTGGAACCAACCACGTAATAGGCCGTTCTCGCGCCGATCCATGCTCCGGACGGATAATCGGTAACCCATATCAGGAACGGGACAACATCAGCCTTTGCGTACTTCTTTGGGTCCTTCAAGAATTTAAAGAGGCACTGGTTGGAGCAGAAATGGTATACTTTCTTGTCCTTGCCGATGATCTGACACTTGTTCTTGGGATACCTTGCCGGGTACATGGCGCAGATCGGGCATTGATCCTTGTTGTCCACCGGTTCTACGACTTTGCCCATCTTGATCCGCTTCTTGGCTATCATCATGTTTTCTTTGGGCACGCCTTGCTTGGCCATCTTGAGAGCACCCTCAAAGCCTACGACTTCACCGCCGCAGGACTTCGCGAATTTCTCCGCCGCGTCCTTGGATGGAAACGCGACCTTGCTCTTCATTGTCATGGTTCCCTTTGCCTTGGAACCGACCACAAACACGGCCTTTCCTGCCGGAAGCATCTTTTTCGGCTCCAGATAGAGCGCCACTTCAACGTTTTTCGGCGCCTCACCGGACTTCAAGGCCATGTCGGCAACGCAGTGAAACGAGCAGACTTGAAACTTTCCGCCGGAATTCTCGAAAGTCTTCCAGGTTCGGGCCCACATGGCCCTGCCCATCCCGCAATTGACACACTGCCCCGAGAACTCCTTGTTTGGCGGCATGAATGGATGCTTGACCGCGCAAGATTCTTCCGCGAAAGCAGTAATCGGCCCCGAGGCCAGGGCAACCGCTCCCACGGCTATCACCAAAGCCACACCCAGAACAAAACCACGTCGAAAATAAAATGACATACGTACCTCCCAGGTAAACCCACGATCTCAATTGAGAAAGATTGGTTAACCAATTTTCATGCTGGATTACTTAAGAAAACAATACTTGGAGAGGGAAAGGGTGAATTAGCCCGGCTTCTCGGGGTGGCAGGGAATGGCCTCTGGAGGCCTCCGGTCGTCGGCTAAGCATAGTCTGGCGACCGGTAAGGTGCATGCGCCGGAGATCGGCGCACGTTGTAAGATCAGCTTAACATCCAGTGAGATTTCTTTGATGTGATTGTTGCAGTCACAGCCCAGTGTTTCCAGTGAGACCCGAGGCCCTTTATGGGAACCAACATGCCCGGGTATGCCGGGCACAACGGAACATGAAAGTCTTTCGCTTCGTTTGGCAGTCCGTGGCTTCGCCTCGGACAGGGCACTCGAAGAGCGCTCACGCTGCGCATGGACAAGGAAAGAGATGTTCGTTCCTTCTTTGATCTCGACTTCCGCGCTCCGGTTCGGGTTCACATGGCAATAGCTTTCGAGGCCTCCCCTCCGTTCCACGCATTTAGAGCAATTGCAGCAACAACTGTACGCTGAATCGCCGTCAGGACACAGGCATGACAACTCAACCACAGGCGTGATCCAGGCAAAATGGAAGACCACAAAAGGAAGAAACAGGGCCGAAAGCACCACGTATAATGTGGGAAGGCTTGTTCTTCTTTTTCCGTGAATCTTCATCTTCTCATCCTGCCTGTGACGAGATCGGCGGATCAAGCGGGGCAATGGGCCGCGCTGTCAATTGAGCTTGCCGATCTCCTCCATCAGCCCTTTCTCGTCGGCCCATCCAAGGATGATGTGCCGAACGATGCCCTTGCTGTCGGTGATAAAAAAGGTGGGCAATCCTTTTACTCCGAAGCTTCTCGCGACTTTGCCGTCATAGTCCATGTAAATGGGAAACGAAGTCTTCAGCCTTTTGACGAAATTGCGGATGTGTTCTTCAGTCTGCCCCACATCTATGGCCAACAAGCGCGGGCCCGCGGGATCTTTGTTCCATTTGGCGTACAGTTTATCCATCAAGCGAAAGTCCTCTTCGCAACGGGGGCACCAATCAGCCCAAAAATACAGGACGTGGATCTTTCCGGATACGGGATCGAAACTCCTCGGTTCGCCGCTGAGACTTTTCAACTGGAATCCGGGCGCTCTGTCTCCCACCTGGAGAACCTCCCGTGAAGAGCATGAGCAGATCAAAGCCGAAGCCAGAATCACCAAACCCAATTTTGACACGGGAAAAGCCATAGTCTGCATGAGCGACCTCATTTCCCGTCTATGTCCTGTCTTCTGAACACGAGGGCCGCAATTCCCAGAGGGACGGCAACCCACACGGCAAACAGGGCCGCAGCCGAAATCGCCGACGTGACCGCGCCCCCGAACATCCTCAGAAGCCCCGCGCCTGCCGCGCCCAGGGCGGCCTCACCTCCTACGGACATTAAGACCACGACCCGCGCCAGGTCGATCGGATTGCCCAGGAGTGAAAAATAGAGCATCTTCCTCAAGTAGGCCTCTTCCACATAGTACGACGCGGACAGGACGATGAAATCGTAAATGAACAGGAAAAAGAACCATAGTACCAAAGCCGTCACTATAGCCATCGCCCGCCGATTGGCCAGTATGGAGAGCATCGCGGAAAGTGAGACAAAAACCAGACCCAACGTGATGGACATACCAACAAAGATGAAATACTTCCAGATCCCTTCCGAGTTGGTTTTCAGAGCTATCATCAGCCCACCCAGGCCGAACCCGAAAACAGTAATGACGGTCAGCGCTACAAAGAGACCCGCCACCTTGCCGAGCAAGATGTCCGTACGCCCGATCGGCTGTGAAGCTAGAAATTCAAAGTAACCCGGATCGCCGCTCAGGCTCTGACCGCATGCCACAAGCGCCACGACGGGAATGATGATGAGAACCAGATTGAGCATGGTGACCGTTGTACGGTAGAAATCCTGGAATTCCGCCTCGTATCCGAGAAAGGTCAGGCCATAATAGGAAACGCCCACCACAAGAACGGCAAAGAGCATTCCGAACCCGATCATCCATTTGCTTCGCAACTGGATTTTGAGCTCAAGCTTTCCGATTTCTGCAATGGCCGAAGCTTTCATGAGATCGTCACCTCTTTTTCATCTCTTCCCGAAAATGCGCCCCTTCCACTCGGAAGCGGCCCAGAACCGTGTTGTCCTTCAAGTTGATGAACGCGAATCCCGAGCCGGGGCGCACCGCGTTCAATCGAAGCAGCGCGGGATGGCCCTTTGAGGCCACAGGAAAGACTCCTTCGTTGTCATAACCTCTGATGGCTACTCTGCATTCGCCGTCGTCTTCCATGTTCAGCCTTATCTCCACAAGGTCCCCAAAGTTGACTGAAACAACATCCGGATTAATTACACCGTCCTTTATAGTCACTTCCCGCTCAGCATTAGGCCGTCTGAAAAGCTCCCACAAATCGGCAAGGGTCAGCAGAGTCCCTTTGTATTCCTCTGCAAATTCGAGCGCCCTTTCTTTCTTTTTGAATGAGACGACTCCGAACCCCATAACCGTGACCACATTGGCCTTGACAAAGTGCGCCTTTTTCGCGTCCATCCATTCCTTTTTGTCGTAATCCTTAACGAAATAAGCTCTAACATCTTCTCTTTTTGCTATTCCGAGGGTCTTGGCCATATCGAAATAGCGGATCATGCAGATCGGATCATCGAATTTCTTTGCCCGACCCTTTTTCATAACGCATTCGGCCGCGAATCTCTGGTCCGTGATCAGCATCCGACAGGTCTCGCACACGTCTTCTTCAGGATAGATGTCAACCGGAATCGGATCGCCGCTCTTGGAGCAGGCTGTCATAACAAAGGTCACGGCAAACAGGATTATGATCTTCCGCATGGAATGGTTCCTGTGCTGTCGGCCGCGGTACACAATCCGCTGAATGAAGCCGCGCTCATCTTAGATTGCACTCCTTGGCCGGAATTGCCAGTTGCTCGGGAGTAACAAAGGTCATGGCGTCGAGCATCCTGTACCGCCTTCCCGAGGATGTGACAGCCATGTTGCTGGAAGTTCGTCCCCAGACAATATCGAAAAGCGCCTGGTGATCCTCCGCACGGATAGTGAGTTTGCCCACAGGAAGCATATCCGACCTCAGCGAAAGCCCCGCAAGGGCTTTGACCACGGCCTTTCCATCCAGGGAACCGGCTTTTTCCACTGCCTTGACGTACACCTTTACCGCTGAATAGTTCTTTTCCGCGGCATATGAGGCAGGGTAGCCGAACCGCTGCATGTAGGATTGGACAAACCTGAAATTCTCCGAAGTCAGCTTGGCCCCGTGCCAGTACGGGGCCCCCACCCATATCCCTACGGGCATCCTGGAACGAAGAGCAAGAAACACGTCTATTGCAGCCGGACACGCAATAAGGACTTGCCGTCCCGCGTCGAAGAGCCCCTCATCCTTGGCCTGCCGCAAGAAAGTAATCAGATCGGCTCTTTCAAGAGTAACCAGCACACCGGCGGCTTTAGATGCCACGACGGTGGCTATGTACGGCGACCAATCGCTTGTCCCGGAAGGGGCGAACGCCTGCACGGATTGGGCGGCGACCAATGCTTCGGGGTTTGTCTCGGCCAGATAACCCTTAAAGAGTTCCCAGCATTTGAGACCGCAACCCTTATCCGGACTCAATGTGGTCCACGTAGTCGCCTTGGTTTTGGCGCCGATAATAGCTGCGGCCTTAGCCCTCTGTTGGGCCGTCCACGTGATTCGGAAGGTATAGCGGTTGCACTTCTTTCCGGTGAGGTCCGGGTTTGCGGCGGCCGTCAGGATCAACGGAACCTTCAACCGCTTAATGGCTTCGACCACGTGGACGGCCGTGTCCTCCGACATAGCGGCAATGACTACATTCACTCTGTTTTCCGTTACGAGTTTCTTGAGCTTTTCTACTGCCGCTGCCGGACCTGCGCCGGTGGTCTCAAAAATCCCTATTACTTCTCGACCTAGGATGCGACTGGTACTGGTGTTGATCTCATCGAGCACCATTTCAACGCCCTGTCTGGCTACCGCTCCCAACGTGGCGTTCTTTCCGGCCAGAGCATAAAGGAAACCGATTTTCACCGGTTGCTCGGCCCGCGTCAGGGACGTCATCAACAGTATGGCTATCACAACGCCACTCGATAGAAGCCTTTTCATGTTATTACGCCTCCCTTCCAACAAGCGTAGGGTCGAGTAGATCACACCGAGCCTGGTTCATCCGAGGATCGCCTTGAGATCGTCCTCGGGAGTGCCGATCGGCTTGATATCGAAATTCTTGACCAGCACATCCAGCACGTTGGGCGTTATGAACGCAGGCAGGCTCGGGCCTAGACGGATTTCCTTGATTCCCAGGCTCAGCAGAGTGAGTAGGACGGCCACTGCCTTCTGTTCATACCAGGAGAGGATTATCGACAGTGGCAGCTCGTTCACTTCCACGTTGAAGGCCTTCGACAAGGCAACAGCGATCTGAATCGCAGAGTACGCGTCGTTGCACTGTCCCACGTCAAGGAGGCGCGGAATTCCGCCTATGCTGCCCAGGTCTTTGTCGAAGAACCTGAACTTCCCGCAAGCGAGGGCGAGGACCACGCAGTCCTGCGGAACCTGCTCGACAAGGCTGGCGTAATATTTCCGGGCCGGGTTGACGCCGTCGCAACCACCAACAAGGAAAAAACGACGAATCGCGCCGCTCTTGACCGCTTCGATCACTTCGTCGGCCACGGACATCACCGCGTTCCTCCCAAAGCCGCATGTGACTTCTTTTCCGTTGCCGTCCTCCTGGAAACCGGGCATCGCCAGCGCCTTGTCAATGACCGGCCCAAAATCGTGGTTACCAATGTGCGTCACCCCCGGCCAACCGACCAGACCGCTCGTAAAAATGCTGTCGAAATAGGAATCTTTGGGTCTTTGAAGGCAGTTGGTCGTCATCACTATGGGCCCGGGAAAGTCGGGGAACTCTTTTCTCTGATTGTGCCACGCGGTACCGTAGTTGCCCAAAAGGTGTGAATACTTTTTGAGCCCCGGATACCCGTGACAGGGTATCATTTCTCCGTGGGTGTAAATGTAGATGTCCTTCCCTTCAGTCTGTTTGAGAAGCTCTTCGAGGTCCTTGAGGTTGTGCCCTGAGACTAGTATTGCCTTGCCTTTCTTGTGACCCAGAGGGACTTTCGTGGGCACAGGATGGCCGTACACGCCGGTGTTCGCAGCGTCGAGGAGTTCCATGCTTCGAAGGTTTGTTTCGCCGACCTTGAGAACCAGGCCGAGCCAGTCGTCCAGGGTCAGGTCCCTGTTGAGTGTGGAGGCAAGACCCTCGTGGACGCAGGCGTAGACTGCGTCGTCTTCCTGTCCGAGTTCCTGGGCGTGATCGAGGTAGGCTGACGCGCCTCTCAGGCCAAAGATCGTCGTGTGCTGCAAGCTCCTTATATCGGGGTCCAAATCAGTGTCCGAATCAAAACCCACTCCCCTTCCATCACTGACCATCGCCTCCATCTCGGCCGGCGGTTTGTACGTGGCCGGACCTTCCGGAAAATCGATGTTACCTCCAGCGGCCTTCACTTTTTCCTTGAGGCCCTCCCGCAGGTCCACAGCCTGGTTGACCAAACGCACAAACTGCTCCGGATCGAAATTCACATTGGTGAAACAGGAGAACATTCCCTCCACGGTAAAGACATTCACCTTATGGTCGGTGACTCCGACCCTGCGTCCCTCAACGGCACACAGGGACAAACCTTTCAGGACATAAGTGAGAAGATCGTGAAGAGCGGCCACATCCGAAGTCTTTCCGCAAACACCCTTCTTTGTGCATGCTTTTCCGCCGGAAGTCTGCTCGCACTGGTAACAGAACATCTTTTCGCCCATTCTTTTCCTCCACAGGTTGTAATCAAGAGTGGTTCACTCCAGACTCGTGCCCACGGCGCCCCCTTCTTTCGGGAACTTGCTCGCACTGTGGGGCGCTCTCGCTACAATACCACGGATCGATTGGATTCGTCATTCTCAATGATCTCGAAGCGCCTGTTTGTACACATCCTCCAGGGAGGGTTCGTAGATGCCGAAGTCCTTTATGGCCGCCCCTTCCCGGGCCAAGGCGTTCAAAATGGGAATACGTTGTTCTTCCTCGCATTCCACGGTCATTGTGTTGCAATTCAAGACCGCCTCGCGCGCTCCCATGTCCAGCGCCAACTCACGGTATCTCTCTGAGAGGTTTTCCAGCTTCATCCACATCCTTCGAGAATGGTTTACCTCATTCACGAACCGCTCTATCTTATCCATACGAACGATGCGTCCCGCGGAAACTATCGCGATCCTGTCGGCCAAGTTTTCCACTTCTTTGAGTATGTGGGTGGACAGGACTATGGAAGCCCCCCGTTCCAGGGCCGCGGAAATCAGCTCCCTGAACCGTTCGAGACCTTCAGCGTCCAGGTTGTTGGTGGCCTCATCGAGAAGGTACAGGTCAGCTCTGGGAAGGAGCACCACCGCCAAGGCCAACCGTTGCAGCATCCCACCTGAAAGTTCTGCGACCGTCTTGGTTTCAAAGCCTTCAAAACCAAACGCGGTGAATAGCTCTGCTATTCTCTCTTTGCCGATTCTCCTGAGCTTTGCAAAGAATGTCAGCATTTCTTTGGCTGTGGCCTGATCCGGAAACGCCACCCGCTGGGGTAGATACGAGATCCGGTTGCGAAGCTGTGCGGAAGAGATGGTCATCAAGTCGTCCCCGAATCGGACTTCCCCCTTGTTCTGGCGCATGATGCCCGCCATTATCTTGAGTGCGGTGGATTTTCCGCTGCCATTGGGTCCCACCAGGGCGACCATCTCGCCCGGATCGCACTCGAAGTTCAGGCCGTCCAGGGCCTTGAGCGCCCCAAACTTCTTTGTAAGTCCACTAACTCTGATCATGAGGGAGTCGCTCCTTTCCGGATGACGACGGCGCAAATCCCGGACAATAGAAGACACAAAAGGACGACCGAATATCGTTCCAAAGGCGCGCAGGTTCTAAGCCGGCTTTTGGCCAGTGTTTCCTTCGGCGGTCCCTCGATATTGACGGGCCTCATCAGAGGAAACTTGTCCTCGGCAGTCACCCGCAGCTCAATAATAGGGAATGCCCGTTCGGCCAACGCTACCGCAGCAGCAAGCGGACTGAAGAGAAAGAGACGGTACTCCGGGTAGTCCGCTTCAAGGGAATCGTAAATTCCTTCCAATGCGTAGGGTTGGTCTCCTACGCCGTCGCCGTTGAGATCATAGCTCCTGTAGCCACTCCAGTAGTTTCCCCGACCGTCTTTGTAGAATAGATTGTTGTGTCCATGCTGAGTTCCGCCCCTTAATCGCAACAAAGAGAGGTTGCTCAGGAAATTGTTCTCATAGATTCGATTGTTCTCTGAATTCTCAAGGATAATGTTGGCTACGTCGTTTAACATAACAATATTCCCGTGAACCTCTGAAAAACCCGCGTGGTCGAAGTACAGGCCGATTGTGTTGTCAATCACCAGGTTGTTGACGCACTCGGAATGCCTGACATCTTGCCACAGGATTCCGTAAGCCCGAAAGCCTCTATTGTGGGCAAAGACGTTTCCGTCGAAGGTGATGCGTTTAGCGTACATAACCGCGCAGCCACCCACATTGTGGGTGAGGGTATTATATGAAAACGAATTGTGATTGGACCACATGTAGTGGAGCCCGTAGCGCGTCCGGTGAATCTTGTTGTAGTCTATGTTGCAATGGTGGGCGAAGGAGACATATATGCCGTCACGCACATCCGCGATGTCGTTGTTTACGATTTTGTTGAAAGGCGCGTCCCAAAGGTGAATTCCGTTGCCTCTGTTTTCCTGATAATCATAGGCTCTACCTCGAATCACATTGTTCCTGACAATACACTTTTCCGCTTGCTTGAGGTACATACCGTGAAGGTTGTCCTCCATCCTGTTGTTCTCGACCACGCACTTCTTAGGCTTGATGAACTTTATTCCCGCGTCGTCTTTCAGGAGCAGCCGGCCGCCCCCTCGGATGACGAAGCCTCTGAGGGTTACTCCGTTCGCGGCCAAGATCACCGCGTTTCCCTCTTTTTCCCCTTGAATGACGGGTTTTCCGATAGCCTCAATGACTAGGTTGTCAGTCCGGATCTCAATGTTCCCGTGATAGGTTCCGGGATATACGCGTATTGTGTCTCCCGGCTCGCACTTATCGAGCGCTTCTTTGACGGATCGCAGCGTTGAAGCGTCGCCTGGTTTGCCCACCGTGATGGTTGCAGCCTGAGATAAGGGGACCAGGAGCGAAAAACATGCTATGAGCAGCATTAGAGTCGGCCGGACGGTGGTTTGCGCTCCTTGTCTTCCCTGTTGTGCGACCATGACGGATTCCTGTCCGGGTGTGCCGTCCCCCGGCACGAGGCCGAGGGACGGGTTTAAAGGAAGTTAGTTGGAAAGGTTTAGTCCATCATGGTGGCCCTCACGCCGGCCGATCCGGCCTTGATGAAGTAATGCCATGATTGGTTGAGCTCAAGAACCAGGTCCTTTGTGTACTTGTTTTCGTCCATCTGCTTCTTGCCCTTGACGAGAATCGCGTCGGCCTTCCCGAACCAGTGCAATGCGTCCTCAACTTCGTTCTTCAGCAGGTCGCTGGGTTTGCTCGCTGCCATTTTCGCCTTCAGTTGCTTGACAACGCTCAAGCAGATCTTCTTTGTGCCGTCCGCATTGGCATAGGCTTCCTGCGCGAGCTTCTTATAGTCCGTCCGGCTGATGACTTGATCCGTAGCAAAGAGCGGACCGGCCGCCAGGCAGACCATGAGCAGCGCAAGCAAGCCCAGGCTCCATTTTGCGATTTTCAGGCTTTTCACGTGTTTCTCCTTTCAGTTACCGCTATCCGGTTGTGGTTCCGGCACCCGGCGATTACGGTAGTCCATGACCGCGGCCACCACCATAAATAGGAACGAGATGAGCAGAAGATACGTTCCCCAGTAAAAGTCGGAATAGGTGGTGAACTGGGCCAACTTGTTTTCGCCGTAGATACCGGGCATGAACGGGTCAACCGTTATGGCGGCCTGAGGATCCAGGTTGTGGCCGAAAGTGTATAGACTATAGACCAGCATGAACAATCCCCCGACTGATACGAGCCCGAAAAATACAGCTGTGGTCAGGCTCATCCAGAACCGTCTGACGAAAGCGGTAATTCCACACAGGATCGCCGCAATCACCAGGACAACCGGAAGGACCGAGAAAACAGGCATGTTTTCCGTGGAGATCGCTTTCATTCCGATAAAGTGGTTCAGAATGTTGATCTCCTTGAGACCTCCGTCCAGATCATCTATATCTTCCGGATCTCCGGGATGAGTAGCCCAGACGGACATGCCTATGCCCTTGGGGAAGTTGTTGGAATCAAGATACATGTACCACATAGGGTACTTCATGCTGACTATGATCAGCACTCCGGCTGCAATCAGTATTAGGAACCTCAAGACCGCCGCGGTTTTCATGGTGTTCTCCGGATTTGATTATTTTTTGGCACTGATGATCAGGTATCCCTGCATCTCCTGGTGAAGCGCGGAACAGAAGTTCGTACAGTAGAATGGCCACACGCCTGGTTTGCCGGTGGTGTCCAGTTCGTACGTTTGCGTTTCACCCGGAGCGGGCACCCCGTTGACGTCGAATCCGCAGATCCCGAACCCGTGTAGCTCGTCACGCATTTCCTCGATGTTGGTCAGATGTATGACGAGCTTGTCGCCTTCATTACACCTGATCACATTCGGGGTCAGGTTGGACCGGATCTCGGTCATCCAGACCGTGACCGTACCGTCCTTGCGCTCGACCTTGGCGTCCTTGGGATCCCAGATAGCGTTTGGATCCTTGTTCTCCTCTTTCGGGTAAACCTCGATTACTTTGCCGGCCAGCTTGTCGGCCTTGATGATCTGAGCGTAGTGAGGCTCAGGCTCGGGAAAGGAATTGGCAATGACCTTCATCTTCGGCCCGGTAATGTCGATGAGCTGGCCGCTTTCCGGGAGGTCCGGACCAACGGTAAGGTGTGTGCCCTTGGACAGCTTGTTCAGAGACACTACCCACTTGCCGTCAGGCGAGACCGTGTCACCTTCGCACGCGGTCAGATGCCCCACATTGTACTGGATGGGGACCTTGTCGATCATCTTCCACTGACGGCCGCCTTTCCACTGCCATTTGGCGATCGCGCTCTCAACGAACAGAGACGTGTACGCGAACCCTTTGTCGTCAAAGACGGTGTGCAGAGGTCCGAGTCCCACGGGAATCTCGGCTACCTGAACCGCGTCTGTTCTGACCACGGGAATGCCCATGTCTTTGCCCGCGAAGCTCTTGTCCTTGATCGCGGTTTGCAGTTTTTCGAAGCTGAAGACCGAGACGACCGGCGCCAGTTTACCGCTGCCGAAAATCCACTTGCCGTCAGGAGAAACGTCGCATCCGTGTGGAGACTTCTTGCAGGGCATAGCGAAGACGTATCCAGGGGTCTTAACAGGATCGAAGACCTTGGCGCCGTCGATCTCGGTAAAATTCCCCTTCTTTACCTCTTGCTCTATTCCCTTCCAGTTCACAGCTACGATATAGTCTTTGTCACGCTGCGAAGCGACTACCTCCAGGGGTTTGCCCTCAATGAACTCCGCTTCGGTGTTGTAGGTGGAGACAAACCACCAGTCACCGGAAACGAGCTTGCCCGCATCAGCCACGTCGTAGTTCCAGGGCGGCATAACGATCTGGAAGCCAAGGCTCATCGTGCCGTCCTTGGGATCCACGGCAATGGCCGAAATGGTTCCCTTGTACTTGTCGTGGTACTCTGTTACGTCAGCCACGGTCCCCTTGGGGATAGGGATGGAGAATCGTGTGGCCGCGAACACGTATTCAGTGTTCCAGGTGAGATACACGGAAGCATGGTTGCCCGCGTTGTTCGGGATCGGACCCAGGATCTGCTTGGTTTTGAAGTCTCTCAGGTCGATCCGAGCAACCCTGGATTGCGCGTTGTCATTGATAAAGAGCCAGCGTCCGTCATACTCACCTTTTGTCTCGGACAAGCCCGGATGATGGGTGTCACCCCAGGTGAAGTCGCCCATCATTTCCTTGCTCTTTTTGTCGTAGCCCCAGCCTGTCGCTGAGTAAGGTGAGAAAACGGGGATCGTACGGATGTGCCTCATGGAGGGTAGACCGTAAACGTAGATGCCGCCTCCATGTCCGCCGGACATGAACATGTAGTACTCGTCCAGGTCTCCGGGCGGTACATAGCATTTAAGAGCATTGGCCGCAATTTCCGATTTCGCGGGACCGGCCTTATCTGCTCTCTTTTTACGGCGCTGCGCGTCACTGGTGTCGGTAACCATGACAATTACCGCCACGGCAGCCAATACCAGCGCCAACAAGAAGCCAAACTTCTTCCAGTTCATTCTTTTTAACCTCCAGATTTTCATTGGTTTTCACGGCAGCCCTAAGTCGGCGGTCAAGACTCCCTGCCAAGGATCTTGTCGTCGGCGCCGGGCGACCTCCCAATCTCTAGGATTGGGTCACATCTCCTACCAAAAAATGGCCTTCTCAACCCCCTTTCACGTGTTTTGCCCTTTGGAAGGTCCTTCCGGCCGAGACTTCAGGCAACCCTGAACCTCCATCGAGCATGGTCTGTTACTTCTTCTTATCTTCGGGTACCTTGTCCCAAGCTTCTTTCAACAGCCGGACAACGGTCTCCTTTTCTTTTTTCGTCAGTCCGTATTGCGGGGTGGCCAAGATGACCCCCATTGTTCCACTGGGTTTGAAGATGAACTTGTCCACTTCCACCCGGTGCTTTTTCGGTACGTTCTTCACAGCCAATGCCAGATCAGGCCCGATATTGGTGGGAGACTCCACGTGCAAGCTGGAAACGCTGTGGCAAATAAAGCAACGCTTCCTGACAAAGAAGGAACCCGGACCCTTGAGCATGGCTCTTTCCCTGGCGATTTCTTCCGGCGATCGTTCCGGAATAGCCTTGACATGCGGCAAATATGCTGTGGCAAGCCTCTTCTTCTTCCAACTCATGGTCAGCAGCGTGAGTGACTGACGATCCTTTGTGGAGAATTGGAACTCGGGCATGATAGACGTGGGCACCACGGTCTTGGGGTGCTTGTAATGATTCATGTGCCAGTTGAACACGGTTGGGTCAGTCACGGCCCCTGTTGAGAAATCGTATTCTTCTCGCCCCTTGTCCCCTGCGTAGTTAAGGTCGGGGCCGATGTTCCCACCCGCGCCGTTGATGACGTGACACGCGCTGCAACCCTTCTTCTGGACCAGCGCCTTGGCATGGTCGATGAATTCCATGCCTTTGACCTTCTTCTCATACCGATGGCAGTAGTTGCACCTCATCTGAATGAAGCCGCCGGTGTCTTTGAGAAGGTAACTCTCGGCCAGTTCCAGGTCGGTGCGAGGGTCTTCCCAATGTTCGACCCAGCCGTGGGCTTCCTCCATGTCGATGGCATAGCCCTGCCCGCCGTGGCAGTACGTGCACCCGTACTTCTCGACGGGGTGCTTCTTCATCAATTCAGGCCTTGAATGGGTCGAATAGGGTATGTATTCCTTTTCGAGCCCTTTCCACGTGACGCCCTGATGACAGGTCACACAGCGGTCCGTCACTTCCAGGTCCGGAATCCAGTTCTGGAGTATCCCGGTTTGCACTTCTCGGGCTTTCTCGGCCCCGAGTTTCGCGGTAACGATGCTCTTGAACTCCTTCTGGTGGGTTCGCCACTCTTGAGTGAAATCCGTACGAATCATCAGAGCAACGAGTACCAACAACGCGACCAGCAGAATCAGCATGATCACTTGTAACGTGCGTGAGGACTTGAGCGGCAGATCTTCCATGATTCCTCTCTCAGAAGAGCGTGGGCATCTGTGGCCACGGCGTTCCGAACCAGTAGAGTTTCCAGAAAGGTCCCCTCAGGTAAGCGGCCAGTATGATAAGGGCGACTACGATGACAACTCCGACGGTGAAAAGGCTGTTCTGGAGCCACCGGGAACGATGGAACCAGACTCCTATGGCCGCATCGGGACTGCGGTCGAGGAAAGGCCAGACTGCCAGGAAGCCAAACACAACCGTTGGGATCAATATCCCGCCCACAAATCCGCCGTTAATCACGTAGCTCCCGACCTTAACGGTCGTATCCGCAATCAACTCCTGCAGCCAGAGGAAATACCAGGGCGCCTTGGCCGGGTTGGGGGGAAATAAGGGGTTGGCGGGCGCCTCAAGAGGGCCCTTGAACAAAATCGCGGTTCCAAGGATGACCACGTGGGTCAGAATGATCGCTATGAGCAGCCTGGAGATCATCTCGGGATTGGTTCGCGTCAAAAGCGAATCAGGTAGAGCGCTGCTCTTTACCGACAGAGACGTTCCTTCTTTGATGCCCAGGAGAGAGTAGGTTTTGGTAGGGCCCGGTTGTACTTCCTCGGGCCTTTGCTGATGGAGAAGCGACAAGTTGTCCGTGACCGCGAGCCCGCCGTCCCGCCTGATGCGCCACATGTGATAAGCTCCCACTATCACGAGTATCATCGGAAGCGCCACACAATGGAGAATGTAGAATCGGATCAGGGTGTTCTGGCCTATTTCCGTCCCGCCGATGAGTATCTGTCTCATCTGATCTCCGACCAATGGAGCGCTCTTGGCTACATTGGCCCCAATGACCACAGCCCAGTACGCCAATTGATCCCACGGCAGGAGATATCCGGTATACGAGAGAGCCAGCGTGAGCACGAACAGGACCAGACCGATCAACCAGTTAATTTCCCTTCTTCCGCCCTGGTCGGCCGGGCTTTTGTACGCTTTGGTGTACCAGATCCTGAGTAGATGGATAAAGGCTAATGCCACCATGCCGTGCGCGGCCCAGCGGTGCATGGCTCTGAGAATAGCACCGTAGCTCACCACGAACTCGATGTCCTTCATGCTCTGGTACGCCCGCTCCACGGATGGAACATAGATGAACATCAGAATCACGCCGGTCACAGTGAGGATCAGGAACAGGACCCAAGTAATCGTGCCCAGCCAGAATGTCGTTGTCAGGCTGATGCCCTTCTTTGTGACGTAAGCGGGGAACACGTGAAAGAGGAAGTTCCTCACGACTGAATCAGACGATTCACGGGGCGATTGGGGAGAATAGGACCAAAAAAGGCGACGGGTTGTCTGTTGCGCTTCCATGGTCACACCTTCCTGATGTTATCTTGGTGGGCATCCCAGACGAGCAAGCTCTCGTCTTTGGCCACCACCGTTGCCGTGTCCACGACCAATTGGCCGTCGTCAGCCGCGACGGAGATAGCCAACCAGGCGAGAGGTTCCGGCGCAGGCCCCTTGATCACGCCTCCATCGGCTGCAAATTCGCTCCCATGACAAGCGCAGGCAAATCCCACCTTGGGCTTCCCACTTTTAACCGGCCCGGTTTCGTCGGTGCCAACGTGTTGCACTATGCACCCAAGATGCGTGCAGACAGCCGATATGGCGTAGAACTTCATCTTGTCGGATGCGCCCTTCTTGAAAACAAAGGCTCTCGCGTCTTTGAAGAGGGTCACGCCATCGGGTATGGAGTCCGGCAATCCGACCTTGACCTTCTTGGACGGCTCATAGAGCACGTTCGGGGCCAGTGAACGGATCGCCGCGAATACGCTGCCGCCTGTCGCGAGCCCTCCGATCAGGAGAGCCAGTTTGTTGAAAAACGAACGCCTGGTGGGTTCATGCGAATGCGCGTTGCTCAAGATTCTCCCTCCTTCAGGCTAAGGGTTTGCTCTTCAACCTGGAACCGTTCTAGAGTCATGGCGTTGGTGGGGCAGACTTTCGCGCATATTCCGCATCTGATGCACAAATCGTCGTCCTTTATGAGCGCTGTGTCTTCGCCCTCAGTCTGTTGGTCCAGGAAGTCACGCGTGGGTTCGTGTTCCGATCGGAGCAGATTTGCATCCACAAAGGTTAGGCAACGGGTCGGACATGTGTCCGTGCAGCTACCGCAGAGAATGCAGAGTTCCGGATCGTATATGGTGTGAACATAGCAGTCCAAACATCGCAGGGCCTGACTCTTGGCGGTTTCCCCATCGTAGACCTTCTCGACTTCAGTTGGGCCGACTCTGCGCTCGGAAGGTTCCGAAGGCGGGGTCTGCCTGGCGATTCTGTCATAGTGGGGATCTCTCCTGAACGTTTCAGGATTCAGTTCCTCGACCACTATGTCTCTGAATTGCCTCAGAGAAACACCCCTCAGATACTGGTCGACGGAATAGGCCGCTCGCTTGCCGTTGGCCACTGCGTCGATTATTATGCGCGGGCCGAAAGCCGCATCACCGCCTGCAAAGACACCGGGCGCGGAGGTTTCCAATGTCTCGGGGTCCACGCTGATTGTGCCCCGTGAAGTGAGTTCGACGCCGTCCTCTTCCCTTAGGAAAGAAAGCTCCGGCGTCTGCCCAATTGCCAGAATAGCTGAATCCACTTCCACCACCGATTCGGTTCCGGGTTTAAAGGTCGGAGCGAACCTCCCCTTGTCGTCAAAAAGCCGGTCCACCTCCAGGAACTCGACGCCGACGACCCTCCCCCCTTTGACGAGAAACCTCTTTGGCCCCACTGAAGTCTTGAGATCGATACCTTCGGTGAATGCCTCTTCAAGCTCTTCCTTTCCCTGGTGGGTCCGGGATGCGGGGAGGTCTTCCACGGATTCCAGGCTTGCCACGGTCACCGTTTTTGCACCGCCTCGCAGGGCCGATCTCGCAGCGTCCAGGCCGGCGAATCCATCCTCGGAAGAGGAAAAGATCCCTTCGGACTCGTTCCGGACGGGTCTCAACGCGGTCCGGGCAGCGTCCACGGCTACACTGCCGCCACCGATCACAACTACCCGTTCGCCCAGATCCAGACTGTATCCTCTGTTCACATTCAGGAGGTAGTCAATGGCCCTGAAAAGTCCGTCCGCGTCTCGGCCCTCTATGGCAAGATCCAGGCTCCTGGTGGCCCCGCAGGCAAGAAAGAACGCCTTGTATCCTTCGTCCCGAAGCGAGTCAAGGGTAACTTTGTCATCAAGAGATGTTTCGAGCCTGAGGTCCAATCCCTTTTCCTGAAGCGCGCCAACCTCAATATCCAGGACTGAGCGGGGAAGCCGGTACTCGGGAATGTACTGCCACAAAGCGCCGCCCATCATCTCCGCCGCCTCAAAGAGTGTGACCGGATAACCCCAGTTCAGAAGCGTGTCAGCGCAGGCCATTCCGGCCGGCCCGCCGCCTATCACTGCTACCTTGTCGTCAAAGGACGCTACCACGTCCTCGGGCGCGGGCGGGCGGCATTCCGCGGGCAGATCAGCCTCGTGCATCTCGCACACGAACCTTTTCAGAGCCCGAATGGTAACCGGCGCGTCGATCTCGCCCCGCCTGCACTCGTCCTCACAGGGAGCAGCGCAAACCCTGGCGCACACAGAGGCAAAAGGATTAGGCCCTCTCGCGAGACGGTACCCGTCTTCGTACTCTCCGGCTACGATTCGCCGCACATAGTTCCCCGCGTCCGTGTTTACGGGACAGGTTTCTCGGCACGGAACCTTCAGAGGGTACTCTTCCAGCGAATTTAGTCTAACTTCTATTGTCATTGTGTACGGACTTTCAAAAAAAATGAAGGAGAGACTTCAACCGTCGGACAAGCAAATAACGTGCCAACAAGCTTCTGAAGGATCGAATCATTTACCTGCTTCTGATTACCAGTGGCCCAGCGGAAACTACCGCACATTCTGGGATTATGAGAAGACGGGTCAACTTGGGCAAAAGTGTGTACTTTTGGAAACAGTCCGGAGCGCCGCGGTGCCGGATAATCTATCATAATCACCTAGTTGAGGCGTGGCCTCCATGGTGTGTACTTTGAGAAACAGGCGCGAAAGGTCAACCGGAACCTGACGCGTCGAATGGTATAATGCCGATCCGTTTCAGCTTATTGTACAGGGTCTTACGGCCTATGCCCGATTTCCGGGCCGCCTCGGAAAGATTGCCCTGGTAGAGCGACAGGAGACGTTGGAAGTACTCCCTATCAAATGAATCGATCACTTCCTCTCGGGCATCAGAATAATCCGCCACATGGTCACCCGCGTGAATTCCCGGGAAAGTCTTGATTTCCCGTTCATTGGCAAGGGTGTCGACAACGTCCGCTTCGGTCAGTTGCGGCCCATCAGCCAGGACAACCGAGCGCTCGATGACGTTCCTCAACTCTCGGATGTTGCCGGGCCAATCATATTCAAGAAGCGCTTCCATGTACGATGAATCTAGTCCCGAGAGGCGCCTGGACCCGTGGAATCGTCTGAAGAGCCGGAAGAAATGGTCCACCAGCAGAGGGATATCCTTCTTCCTTTTTCGCAATGGGTCAAGCGCAAGAGCGACCACATTCAGCCGGAAATAGAGTTCTTCTCGGAAAGTGCCGTCCCGGAGTCCCTTTTCGAGATCCCGATTGGTTGCAGCTATGACACGCACGTCAATCAGTGTGTCGCTGCGTCCACCAATCTGACGGATCTTGCCCTCCTGCAGGACCCTGAACAGCTTTGACTGTGTGGAGACATCCAGTTCGCCTATCTCATCAAGAAAAATCGTTCCGAGGTTGGCTGATTCAAAAAGACCGGGCCGGGATCTATCTGCACCGGTGAACGCGCCTTTTTCGTGACCGAAAAGCTCGCTTTCCAGCAAAGTCGGAGGAAGAGCAGCGCAATCAACCGGCAAGAAGGGGCGCCGACTCCTCGGCGAAGACTCATGTATGGCAGTGGCGACCATCTCTTTTCCTGTGCCGGTCTCCCCAATAATGAGCACACTTACGTCCGTCCTGGAGACCTTGAGTATCATTCTCTTCAATTCCAGTACGGATCTGCTGGTCCCTATTATGGAGTCCAAAGCCGGGCGGGGTTCATGGTTGGCCACGGACCACGAACCGGCTCCGGCTGCGGCTTTTCTCATTGCTTCATGGACCGCGTCAACAAGTTGGCCCGCCTTGAACGGAGCAGCCAGGTAGTTTGCGCCACCGGAATTGAGGAACCCCACCGCGCCCGGAATAGTGGCATGGGTGGTAATCGCGATGACCGGCAACGCCGGATCTGCAGACAGGGCGTCGCTGAGGACCTCGAACCCGTCCTTCTCGGGCATCCTTATAGCGGTCAGCAAAACGCACGGGGTATGCTTCAGTATCAATTCCGTTGCACGAGAAGGATCGGAAAGGTACTCAACCCGGTACCCTTCTTTGCCGAGAATTCGTCGGCAGGCCTCAAAGACCTGTTTCTCGGTATGGACAACCAGCACAAGCCTTTTCATGTTTTGATCGTGATTGGGATCTCCAATCACCTCCTGCGCATTTTGAGTAGACGAGACTTCTCCCGTCACTTTGTCCGGTCACTCAACTCCAACCTGTAGCTGTCCCGGCTCCAAATGAACGAGAGTGTCGTACTTTTATCCTTCCACACGTGCGATTCGTAGAGATCAAGCTTTTCGCGCTCGTACTCGTTCCCCTTGCTGTACAGCTCTCTTGACTTTTTCACCAATTTTACGAATCTCTCCTTATCCAAGAGGACGACCATCTTGACGACCCGTTTCGCGGCCGCATCGAGGGTGAGGCTGAGCTGTTGACCGTTGTCCAGCGCAATACTCACAAACCTACCGCTCACCACCACGTTACCTTTGATTTTCCGGACGTCGCCGGAATCCATATCGAGTCTGACCGGTATGGTGATGCCCGTTTCCTCCAGCCCTCTGGGCAAAGGTTTTCCCTGGGCGCAGGCCATCAATGGCAACAAAACAAGGGCAACGGCAAGGGATCTCTTCATCACGATTCACCACTCCTTAAGGATCTTTTTCCGGCTAGGGCCGCTACAACGCTGCTGCAAATTCTACACTGCCGATTCAGGTCCTGTCCAGCACTTTCCAATCAGACGGAACTTTTGGCAATTGCTATCTCAGCTTGCGCGTGGTAGCTTGATTGTGTATTGTTTCTAGGGACTGCCCAATACGAAGGACTTTCAGAGTCATTTGTCCGTCTGAATCAGCAAAGAGAATAAGGAGATGAATCATGGGTTGGATCGCATTTTTGGTCATTGGTCTGATCGCCGGATGGCTGGCCGGAGTAATCATGAAGGGCAAGGGTCAGGGCTTGCTCATCAACCTGGTAATCGGGGTCATAGGGGCCTTTCTCGGCGGATACCTCTTTGGTGTCCTGGGGTTGTCCGCGTACGGGTTCATCGGATCTCTGATCACGGCAACCGTGGGAGCGATAGTCCTTCTCTTTATTATTGGATTGATCAAGAAAGCCTGACCGACCCGATGTCGTCGGCCGAACCTACGAAGAGTTCAGCTTTCGCTTTTCCTGAACCCCGCTCGAGGCAAAGGCGCCAACCTAAGCGTCCGTCACGGAATAACCCTTGCGACTGACTCGCGCCTCATCCTTGCGATAAAGTGGGCGACGCATGCGTCGCGCCGTACGTCCTTGGCCCGCGGCGCCTTCTGTTGCTGTCAGGTTTATTCTGTGACAAGCCCTAAGGGGTCCAGACCGCTTTGTCTTTCCATCATTCCGGCTTACGCCGGAATGATGGAAAGAGCTTGCGCTTGGGGGGCAAGGGGCTTAGGACCTGTCACGAGATTTCAAGACCCACCCCGCGGAATTCGTGTTATTCTATGAAATCATTCAACTTCAGTGGAGGAGACATGGAACTCAATGACGCGGTTCACGATAGACGCAGTATAAGAGCATTTCTTTCCGATCCGGTGCCCAGGGAGAAGATCACGAAAATGGTAGACCTTGCCCGATGGGCGCCTTCCTGGGGAAACACTCAGCCCTGGGAGATCGTGGTGGCTGACGGGGAAAAGGCCCGGCAGCTTGCAGAGGAATTCGTGGCGGAAGTCAAGGGTGGAAAAGGGCCTCGGCCCGATATAAACATGCCCATTGATTTTCCGGATGCTCAAAAATCACGATACATGGGTCTGGGAAAAGCTCTGTTCACTGCCATGGGCATCGAGCGCGGGGACAAGGCAGCGCGAATGCAACACTACATGAACATGTACTCGTTTTTCGGCGCTCCCACTGTGGTCTACTTCACCATAGACGGCGCTCTGAACGAGCCCTATTCTTGCCTGGATACCGGTTCCATCGGGACGACCTTTTGCTACGCGGCCCATCAGGAGGGCTTCGGGACCATCTATCTCGCTGCTTCCATGCACTACCCCGACATCGTGAGACGGGTATTGGAGATTCCCGACACAAAGAAAGTCGTGATCGGAATCGCGCTGGGAGTACCCCATCCCGACGCTCCCGCGAGTCTGTTCAGAAGTGACCGGGAGCCCGTGGATAATATCCTTACATTCGGGTGAAATTTTTGACCGCGACTTTGCAGTGCCGGGGCGATTTTCAGTCGCGGCAGACCTCGCGGTCCGCGAGCCTCCCTTGGCTGGGGAGCGGGGTAAGCGTTCGGTTACGAGGGACGGATCTTCTCATTGAGCATGTCATTGCGAGGAGTGAAACGACGAAGCAATCCCCATATTCACTGAGCAGGAGATTGCTTCGCTGCTCTCGCAATGACATCTTACGAGAGTCCCCCGAATGACTGAAGCGTTGCGGAGCGGCAAGAAACGAGGCTTGACTGAGGTCGCCCGCGGGACTAAGATGCTCTCCGTTCCGGTCGCTTGTTACGGGTCTTGGAAGAGTACGAAAAATCCCTTGAGACTCCTGGAGTTGTGGAACACGCCATGAGGCGGCGCACATTCATCCAATCCGTCGGCACGGCAGGGATGTTCTCCCTGCTCGATTTTATCCGGCCGCGTGGCTCGGCCCGCGCGGAAGAACGGGTCTCACGTGCTCCAGGGTTTTCCGGCCCCTTTGACCTTGCCTTTGAACCTTCCGGGAATCTTTTGGTGACTGATCCTCCGGGCTACCGTGTTCTGCGCTTGGACTCGTCCAATCGGCCGATCGCAGGAATTGGCGGACCCGGGGCCGAGACCGGCAAGCTCAACTTTCCCAGGGGGCTGGCAATCGACGCGCAGGGGCTCATCTATGTGGTGGACTCCAATAATTGCCGGGTCCAGGTCTTTGACGCGAACGGGAAGGTCAAACAGGTTGTCGGTTCCATAGGAGCCATCGGCGGGACCTTTGCCACTCCGCAAGGCATCTGCGTGGATCAGGCGGGGCGGGTCCTGGTGGCTGACACTCGGAATCACAGAATCCAGATTTTTGAGCAGGGGAAACTCACCGCGGTGCTCGGAGATCTCGGTGACGATCCTGGTCAGTTCAGACTCCCCACAGCCTGTGGAGTGAACGCTGACAATGAAATACTCGTGCTGGACAGCAAGCACGGGCTTGTGAAAGTATTCGGAAGAGATCTCAAGTTCAAGAAGAGCTTCGGAGGCGTTGGAAGCGAACCCGGGAAGCTCAACATGCCGCAGGGCATGAAGCTCGACTCACGGGGCAATGTCTGGGTCGCGGACACGGGCAATCGCCGTATTCAGCAATTCAGTCCGGAAGGAGCCCTGGTTTCCTGCATCGGCTGGAAAGGTTTAGTCCCCGAGGAATTCATCGCTCCCACCGGGATCGCCTTGACTGAGAACAAGATCTACGTGGCAGACAACGGAGACGGCAGAATTCGGGTTCTTTCGCGGACCTGATTTTGCACTAACGCATAGGTTTTGCAGGAGAAAGCGAACCCCCCTTCGATGACTATCGAATCTGCAACAGTCCTATTCCTCGTAATTCTGTTCGGCGCCGCGGAGATCCATCGGTTCCGACGAGGGAAGCGTGGCGTGATAACTGCTGTGGATGAAAGCGGCTTGGCTCAGGCGATGCTCCCGGTTTTCCAGGTAAGGGTCAGGCTGGACCACGGCCCGGAAGTTACCGCGGCCCTCAACGGATGCACCGCGTGCCTGGGACGCTTGCAGATAGGGGATGAGGTTAGAGTCTGTGATTCCAAGGACGGTTTTGTGATCGACCTTCCATGGTTTCGGAAAAATCGATGCGGTTGTGGATGATCGATTGAACCCGGCACCGGCTCACCAACCGACGCGAGGACTGTGTTATGGTCCCACGCATTGAAAATGGATTCTACGGCTGGAACCCCCTCACCCTAACCCTCAAAGCTGGTGACTTAAGAAAAGGCCAACCAGTCTCCGTCGTCACCCCGGCGAAAGCCGGGGTCCAGGAGGTATTCAAAGGCCTGGATTCCGGCTTTCGTCGGAATCCAGATGACGAGCGGAAAACCGATGAAATGGAAAGGAGCCCGGAAACTGGAACTTGTCGAAAGCACTAATCCGAAGTGGCCGGATTTGTACTGAACGATTGTTTGACTGGACCCCGGGGCCTGCCCCAATGCAAGATGCGCACGCGGGAAAGGGCGGACACATAGGTCCGCCCCTACAGGAGAATGCCACCGTTATTTCGTGACAGGCCCTTAGTTGAGATCGTCGGAGAATTCCCGTTGGAAATTCTAGGTTACATGACGTTGAGCATATTCCTGGGTCTGATGCTTCTGACCCTGTTCGGGTATATCCGAACTCCGGTTCAGACGGTATTGGTTCTTTCCATGGTGTTATGTCTCATCGTGGGCGGCCTCTTTCGGTATGTTGTTTCCGGTTGGAATGCTGTGCTGCTGATGCCCAACGAGTTCATCGGGGGAATAATACTACATCCCATCACCGCTTTACTCACCGGGCTTTTCCTTGCCGGGGCCATGAAGGCTTCGGGCGGATTCGAGGCTTTGAAGGTGCTGTTGGGCTATCTGCGCAGGAGCCCCATCGGGCTGGTGGGAACGCTGGTGATCCTGATAAATCTTCCGGCGATCACTTCTCTTCCGTGCGGACGGATTCTCGCGGCCGCGCTGTTGCCGCTCCTATTCACTTTCGGGCTCGAGGGCGGAATGGGGATTCTCACGAAATCCCAGTTGATCGTCCTCATTGGCGCGTTCACACGAAACGCCATGGGATCGTGCGGTCCATCCCCCATCGGAGGGGTGGGTCAGATCGGAGAAGGTTTTCTGGGGAGCTTCTTTACCACGGCTTCGGAAGGAATGCTCCGCGCGCCCCAGGCCTTTTCCTTGATGTTGGGTACCGCAATAGTGGCGCTCTTTCTCAAGGTGATCAGCCAAAGGCTCTATCCCAATGATGTGGCTCTTCGTGACGCGCCCGCGTCTCAGGACCGCGCGGAAAAAAGGACTGAGGAAATCAGCGCTCCATTTGAGGGATACCTGTCCCTGGTGATCTTTGTGGGATCCCTGTTGATAGCGATCTTTCAGCCCCTTGGGAAGATGCCGGTCCAGACGGTGTTGGTGGTGGGCGGGCTGGCCATGATAGTCCTGTGCAGGGTCCGGTTGACCGACCTTATGGACGGGATCATCTTGCTGCCGGTTACCGCCATGGCCGCGGGCTTCCTGGCCGCGGGCGCTCTCGCGGCAACCGGTGGGTTCGACGCACTGGGCGTGCTCCTGAACAGCCTGGTGAAGGTGCCCTTTCTCGGGGTGGCCGGCATGCTGGCCATATTTGTGCAGTTTCAGACCATACTTCCACTCTCGTGCTCCCGGATACTCACCGCTGCGCTGGTGCCGGTGTTGTACCTCTTCGGCCCGGCCAAGTTCGGATTTCTCGATTGGTCCCAGCTCGCCATAGTCATGGCCGCGTACATAATCAATGCGACCACCTCTTGCGGGCCGTCTCCACTGGGAGGTGGAGGCATGATGGGCGAAGGGACCATGAGGGCGGAAACCGGATTCATAAAGGGCGCATACACCTTCGCGTCTATGGCGGTCATGGCGCCTCTGGCCGCGATCTACATGAAATTCCTCAATCTGTCGGTGTTTCAGCCCGATGATCCCGCGTTTGTGAGGGACATCGTCACCATAGGGGCTTTCACCCTGGTGATAGCCGCAGTGAACATCGGTTTCATTTCACTTTTGGGCAGGATCATCGGGAACGATCCTTCCCGAAACTTCTTTTCCCAGCTTGTGGGATTTCTCCTGGCCGGTGGAATCGCGGGCGGAGTGCTCGCATTCGCACTGTTCGAGCTTGACGCCGCGGCCATCGGTCAGGGCGTGGCAGGAGGGCTTGTGGCCGCTTGTCTTATCGGCCTGATGGTTCCTCGAACCTTGTCCAAGCGGATGACCGCCACTCTAGAAGGCGCTTCCGGAACAAGAGGTTAGGGCATTGCTGACATGGATAATTTTTTTGTTTGTAGGAGCCCTTTCAGGGACGATCCTGGCCTGGGCCCTGGACATGAAGTCCCCCACAGAGCTGCTTCAGGGCGCCCTGGGAGGGCTGATAGCCGGTCTGCTCATGGCGGCCATGTTGCCGCATTGAGGCGCAGGCGGTCAAAACCGAATCCAGGAGCGCTTTTGCATATGGCAAGTGTCCAAAAAGTTGACCGGTATTCAGATGTGGTTCCGATGCTCACAGTGGGAAAATCCCCCCAACCCCCCCTTTGTCAAAGGGGGGCAACGCGGGATTTCGCCGTCATGCGGAAATCACCTTCCAAGCAGACAAGAATTTCGGCAACAGCAATAGAACGAAGGCTCATTGATGTCCGAGAAAGAACAAAAAACAAGGCATAAACGAGACGACCCGGACCAGCCCATGGTGCTGCCCGGGATTCATCGGTACCAGTTCTTCACGAATCTGAAGGACCGCGGATGGACCATGAACCTGGATCGGGTGGCTCTGTTCGGGATAGTGGCGTCTCTTCTGGCCTCGGTCATAAAGCCGATACTTAGAGGAAACCCGGCCACCATATACTGTTACGAATGCCGGGCGTGTTACGCTACCCAGGACAGGTGCCCTGTGGGCATCGCGTTCCAGGCTGAACTCGTTGTCGCGGGCCGCGTGCTCGATTACGACAGGTTCATTCGCAACGGTGGTCTGAAGTGCATCCGGTGCGGGAATTGTCAGGGTTTTTGTGTGCAGTATCTTCCTTTGCCTGAAATTTTCGCGATCATGCAGGAAGACACGCGAACAGCCATAAAAAGAGGGATCTTGCCCCGTTACTCCCTGAGACGGGCCATGACCGAAGGACTGATTGGAAAGGAATTCATTAATGATGTGGTCAAGGCTCTTGCATGATCCTGTTGGATTCCTGTGGATCGCGGTGCGAACTCGAGGTGTGCGGCTGACGCTGTTTCTCGTGATAACAGCCGCGCTCTTTCCTTCGAGCAGGTTCATATTGGCGCTGATCCTGATCGTTACCCTCGCGGTGATGTGGGCCGGGAATTACCGCAAAGATAAGAGCCCGCGCGTCATTTACCTGGCCGCGGCAATAGGCCTGATTGTCCTGGGGTACGTGGTCGCCTGGATCGACGTGAACCGCGTGGATGAACTGCGTATTGCCAAGAGCCCGTGGGGAAAAGGGATCGAATCGGTGCAGGACGGGACCTACACGGGTGAAGCACAAGGGTTCAGAGGACCGATCAAAGTTAAGGTCCACGTGCGCGATCATCGCATAGTCGGCCTCAAAACTCTGAAGTACCCGGACCTGATTTCCGTCAAAGACAATGAAATAGCGAAACTGCGACGGGAAATCCTGAAGAGCGGAGTGCCGGTGGTACCTCGCCGGCTTGAAATGTTGCGCGGATCGGGCCGTACTGTGACCGGCTATGTGAGCGCGATAGAGTCGGCGCTCACACAGGGCATCCTTGATTATCCCCAATATGGAATATTCTCGCGGATCTTCCTCAACGTATTCATCGGCAAGGCCCCGGATCGTGTGACCCTTAACGCGCTTGCCATACTGTTCGCGGTTTTCATGGTATTCGAGTACACTTTGCTGTCAATGTTGACGCCCGGCACGGGTCGATCCATCAATTGCTACAACTGCGCCGGCTGTGTGGGCGTGTGCCCGGTAAAGGAGGCCGAGGGAGTACCGTTCCCAATGGGCCTGATTCTGCTCACAAGGCTGGGTGATTACGAGAGAGTCCGGGAACTCTCCAAATACTGTGTGGGTTGCGCAAGGTGCGCTGCCAAGTGCCCCATCGGCAATTCGGGTCCGCTTGTCATCTCCGCGGCGTTTCAGGCTTACCTCAAAGAAAAGGAAGAATCCGAACGCCTTCTGAAACAGGGAGAAACAACCTGATGGGCCGCTTGACAGGATACATTGTTGCCGTGGCAACCCTGGTTCTGGTGGTCGGAGGCGCGGCTGATATATCCACGCGAACCTTTACGTGTATGACGTGCCACACCGAACAAGCCGTGTACGCGCGATGGATGGCCACGAAGTTGAAAGCTGAGAAAAAAGGGTTTTCACACGAACTGATATCGTGCGCGCAATGCCACATCAAAGGAGCGGCCGCGGGCACGGTGATGTCCCGATTCAGGGGCCTGTACCACGCGATCACGTACCTGGTCCCCCAAATTGACCCTCGCAGACCCATTGAGCCGGAACTGTTTGCCCGGGTACGTTTGCCAAGCGAGAATTGCAGGCACTGCCACTTTGCTTCAGTCAGGCGAAAGGCTGTTTATCGAAGGGACCTTCCGGCCGGGCTCAAGAAGATCGGCCTGGCTATGGACCATCACAAACATGTGCTCACTCGTGACAAGACCTGCGCCAGGTGCCATGAGCGGTACAAAGGCGAGACCGCGGGCCCGCCCGATAAGACCGTGAATTATGCCGAGGTAAATCATCTGGCCTGCGACGCGTGTCACGTTTATTCATCCCATGCTTATCGCAGCGGACGGCCGCTTGCCATGACCCCGGATCAATTCGATCGAGCGACGCGGGACGCGTGGGGGAAGCTCTCCACCAATCCTCGATGGATGGTGGCTTTCCCGACAAAGGAGTCCTGTCAACGCTGTCACAACGGAAAGATCCACTACAAAACGGTGATATTCCGGGCCGACTGCACGCGGGGAAACAATTTTGACAATTGCGTAAAATGCCACCCGCTCATGAGCAGGAAAGACTTTGAGAAACACAGAAGAGAGTCCAACAGTCTCACAACCGCGTCGCGCAACGCGGCTGCGGGTGGTTGACCAGGAGTGTTGATGATGCCTTCCATCAGAGAGGATTCCAAAGACAAAATCATCCGTGAGGTAGCGGACATAATCCTGGATGTCAGAGAGCCTCCGGTGGCAAGGTTCCGCCTCCTCTCCCGGGGAATCGAGCCCTATCATCGTCTCGATGTAAAAGATCCAGATTCTGATATCATCGGAGACAAGGGTTGCATGGCGTGCGGGAATTGCACCGACTCCTGCCCGGTGCTTCGCAGAGAACCGGGGCGGTTCGACAAGACCGAGCAGCGCACTTCCTTTGCACTGGAGGCCTGTGTGGGCGAAGATTGCGAACAATGCTACGCATGTGTGCTGGCCTGTCCACAGGTGGACACCGGTTACAAGGACTATATAGTGGACGAGGTGGTTCCCGAGACCATCGAGCCCGCGCCCGGGATCACTTCGCTGGACAACTACTTCATGGCGATCACGGCCATGATAATCGGCATTGTGCTGGGCGTGTTTATCGCGTATTGACCAAGAGGATGAACCGCAGTTGATCGGCGTTCCCACGAAAGGATGGACATGATGGCGCCCACTGAACAAGACATAGCACAGGAGACCGGCAACGCGGCCGAAGTATCTGAGCGAACCGACCTGATTCCCTTATTTATCATGGGCAAGAGGTATGATGTCCCGAGCACTCTCACCATACAGAAGGCATTCGAGTTCGCGGGATACCAGCTCATTCGGGGATGCGGTTGCCGAGGCGGTATCTGCGGCGCATGCGGCACGATCTACCGGATGCCGGACAGCCCCAGGATCTACGTGGGGCTTGCATGCCAGACCGTGGTCCAGCCCAACATGTACCTTGCAATGGTTCCGTTTTTCCCGGCGAATCGTACGGTATATGACCTTGAGGAGTTGGAACCCAACGTCGAAACACTGCTGAAGCACTATCCGGAATTGGCCAAGTGCATGGGGTGCAACACGTGTACCAAGTCGTGCCCAATGGACATAGAGGTAATGGAATACATCTCCGCGGCTCTGAGAGGAGACATTGAAAGGGTCGCGGAAATGTCGCTCTCATGCGTTATGTGCGGCATTTGCACGTCCCGCTGCCCGGCGGAGTTGAGCCAGTACCATATCGCGAGCCTGTGTCGTCGCCTGACAGGCAGATATATCAGGCCACAAGCCGAGCATCTCAAAGAGATGGTGGAGAGAATCAATTCGGGCCGGTACGAAGACATGTTGAACTCCCTGGTGGCATCGGATGAGGAAACTTTGAAAAAGCTGTACGTTGAACGACAAATGGAGCCGCACACAGCCGATGAACAGTGGGAGCCGGACGAACGGGAGTTTCTGTGACGCCGGACAGCGGTTCCACGGAACGCCCTGCCACTTTCGGGCCGGAAGGGCATAGGAGCAGATTTGGAGCGAGTGCCGTTCCTCGTACGTCATTCCGGCGAAGGCCGGAATCCAGACGGCGAATGGAAAACCAATGAACAAACAGCCCGCTGTATACATTCTCGCAAGCAAGAGAAATGGTACCTTGTATACCGGCGTGACTTCAGATCTCGTTAAGAGGATATGGGAACACAAGAACAATGTCGTGAAAGGATTTACCGAACGCTACAGCGTTCATGTGTTGGTTTGGTACGAACCGCACGAGAGCATGGAATCTGCCATTTTGCGGGAGAAGAGGCTGAAAGAATGGAAACGAGCCTGGAAACTGAGACTTATCGAAAGCGCGAATCCGAAGTGGCAAGATCTGTACTGGACGATTGTTTGACTGGACCCCGGCCTTCGCCGGGGTGACGAGCAAGAGAAGACCCATGAACTTCTTAAGTTGGCGCCTTTGGGCCCGAAGGGTAACCTGGAACAGCACGCTTTGCATCGGAGAGAATTAGCGGAGGGAATTATGGGATATACGCCGGAGCTCATTGAACTGATCAAAAGAGTTGAAGCGACCCGCTTGGAACGAGTGGCCCGGAAGAAGGCGGGCGAGGAGTTCCCTGCGCTTTCTCTGGACGAACGCAAGGTAAGGCTCGAAAAATACCATCCGGATTACCGCGAGGGCGCTCTACGAGATCTGAAAGTGGGTCCGAGTAAGGGATATGCCCTGGCCCAAGAGATTGCCGACCAGTTCGAGGCCCGCAGCCGGGTCGATCCCGACAACATTGATTTGGATGAGGTTCACTACGAGACTGATGTGTTGGTCATCGGAGGAGGAGGCGCAGGCACCGCGGCCGCGCTTCTCGCTCTGGAACAGGGAGCGAATGTGATCATAGCCACAAAGCTCCGTCACGGAGACGCCAACACCATGATGGCGGAAGGCGGAATGCAGGCCGCCACAAAAGGTTGGAAGGATTCTCCGTACTACCATTACCTGGACGTGCTCGGGGGTGGGCATTTCGAGAACGACCGTGAGTTGGTAAAGACCATGGTCATTGAAGCGCCCAAAGCGATCTCATGGCTCGAAAAGCTCGGTTGCATGTTCAACAAATTGCCCGACGGCAAGCTTTTCACGTTGCACGGAGCGGGGACCTCTCGCAAAAGGATGCACTACGCGGCTGATATCACCGGCGCTGAGATCATGAGAACACTGCGGGATGAAGCTCGAAATCGGATCGATCAGATCCGCGTGCTCGAGTTCTCACCAGCTGTTGAACTGCTGGTGGACGGTTCCGGGGCATGCTCCGGCGCGGTGCTCTACAATCTGGAAACCGAGGAGTACTTTCTTGTGAAGGCCAAGGCCGTGATCATGGCCACAGGCGGTTCCGGGCGGCTGCACATCCGCGGCTTCATGACCACCAACCACTACGGGGCCACCGGTGACGGGCTGGTGATGGGGTATCGCCTCGGAGTCGGAGTGAAGTTTCTGCACGCTACCCAGTATCACCCCACCGGCGCGGTTTTTCCCGAACAGGCTGAGGGGTTGCTGATCACCGAGAAAGTGAGAGGAGCGGGCGCCAACCTTGTGAACATCGACGGGGAACAGTTCGTATTTGAACGGGAACCGCGAGATATCGAATCAGCCGGCATTATCCGGGAATGCACAAAGGTCGGCAAGGGAGTCCCGGTACCGGGGCAGGCGGGAAAGTTCGGGATCTGGCTCGACTCCCCCATGATCGAACTGCTCGAGGGTGAAGGGACCGTGGAAAAGGAATTTCCCGGCAAGCACATCCTCTTTGGGCGGTACGGTATAGACATCGCCAAGGTTCCCATGCTGATCTATCCAACGCTCCACTACCAGAACGGAGGCCTGGAGTACAAATCGGACGGCTCAACCTCGGTTCCCGGATTCTACGTGGCCGGAGAGGTAGGAGGCGGCGTTCACGGGGCCAACCGCCTCATGGGCAACTCTTTGCTGGACATCACCGTGTTCGGACGGCTGGCAGGAGAGACCGCGGGTAAATTCGCCGCGGAACGCGACGACATCGGAAAACTCAGCGTGGAGCACGTAAGGAAATACCACAAGGAACTTGAGGACGCGGGCATCGACACCGATCGGGTGTCGCCGATGGTCCTCCCTTATTACGGAACCGAAGAGGTCAAGAAGAGGCAGTGGACCACCACGTACGTGGGGACTCTACGCTAAGGCTTTGAAGTGATGCGCGACACCGGGCAACAGAGCATTTACAACCGAATATGGGACTACCTCCTCAATCTGAGGGATCAGTCGGCCTACTGGCGGACTCAGGCCCTGGCATGGGGAATCGTTCTTGTGATCGTGGTCGCGGGCGCTACTTTCACCGCGGTGCTGGGCCTGTACGGAATCTTCGGAGGCGGAAACATTGCCTATGAGGCCAAAGGTTCACCAGGGCCGGTGGAGTTCAGACACTACACTCATATGTGGTTCAAGAGCGGGAAATATAAGTCGTGCAAAGTGTGTCACGACAAGCTGTTCGCGGCACAGGCGTACGGGACTTATGTAATAAGGACATTAGAGGATTCACCCGCCAGGAAGGCGCGCATTGGAAAAGAAGTCTCCACGCTTTACATCCCGGTTGCCGGAGACGCTCCGGACGCGCCAATGGCGACATACGCAGTTCCAAGGGCATGCCGAACCTGCGCTACGGGCCAATGCCATGACGGCAAGGAATCCTTTGGCAGGTTCGACTGCCTCGGATGCCACAAGCGACGGTGACTTGGATCAACCGGGCTTGCCGGACGGACGGCAAGTGAACTGGTGCCCTGTCTATCTCCCGGAGGGAGAGGGGACCTCGTCTTGACTAGTTGGAGCCTCGTGCTGAACATAGCCGGGCACGATGAAAGAGAGCATCGAACAACTGATGAACGATAACGCCAAACCTCCGAACGAGAAACCCAAACGCTGGGGAATGCTGATCGACCAGCGTCGGTGCATCGGATGCCACAGTTGCACCATCGCGTGCAAGAGCGAGAACAATGTGCCGCTAGGGTACTGGCGTTCGTGGGTAAAGGGTATTCAGAAAGGGAATTTCCCGGACGCGGGCAATTTCTTTTTGCGCCGTGTCTGCAATCAGTGCGACGTGCCTCCTTGCGTTCAGGTTTGTCCGGTTCAGGCAACGGTCAGGCGGGAAGAGGACGGCGTTGTGGTGATGTACTATGGGAAGTGCATCGGATGCGGCATGTGCATAGCCGCGTGCCCTTACGACGCCCGATTTTTCAATCCCATACGCCACACGGCCGACAAGTGCGACTTTTGCGTGGCTCGCATCGACAAGGGGCTTCAGCCCGCTTGTGCAGAAGCCTGTGTTTCACGAGCGATCGTGTTCGGAGACCTGGACGACCCCAAATCGGAAATCTCAAAGATGCTCGCGTCAAATGGAACCACCGTTATCAAACCGGAACTGGGGACCAGACCCAAGGTGTTCTACATTGGGGCGGATCAGTCCCTTAAGGGTCGCATAACGTACTCGGATTCGTTTGAAGAGCAGATCCACAATTACAGCGACAGCATTCCCAGTCCTGACGCCTCGTACTGGGAAGAAGGGGACAAGGAGTAAATGGAAGCAGCAGTCCTTTACAACGTGCCCCATGCTGTACCGTGGCAAGTCTATATCCCGCTGTACTTTTATTTTACCGGCCTGTCCGCGGGCTCGTTTATTCTTTCCACGCTCTCCACCGTGTTCGGGATCAAGCAGTTTAAGCCTATGGCGCTGCCCGCTGCTATTATCTCATTCCTGTTGTTGCTCGTCGCGCCCGCGTGCCTCATCCTGGACCTGCATCAGCCGTTGCGGTTCTGGCATACGCTGGCGCCGGAATATTTCAATCGCACGTCCGCGCTCTCTTTCGGCTCGTGGCTACTCACGCTCTATCCGATCACGAATCTGATCTACATCTATTTCATCCTGGTGAAGAACGCTCGTATAACGCGAATCCTTGGGATGATCACTGTTCCGCTTGCCGTTTTCGTGCATGCGTACACCGGGTTTGCCTTTGCCCTGGTAAGAGCGCGAGCATGGTGGCATTCCGCTCTTATGCCCGGGTTCTTTCTAACATCAGCCCTTCTTTCCGGAATAGCGCTGCTCTTTGTGGTCGCGCTTGTAATGGATCGGTACAGGAAAGAGAAACTTGATCCGGGCCTCTTCAACAGTATGCGACTGATGATGATCGGCATACTCGTGGCCGACCTCTTCTGGAACGGGTGCTTCTGGTTGACCTTACTGGTTTCCACCGCGGACGGTTACGCATCGGTGATGCTGGCCCTTCACGAGACGCTCTACGTGTGGGGCGAGCTGGTCTGCGGCATGCTCGTGCCGTTGGCTATTCTGCTGTTTCCGATCACAAGAAAGAGCAAGGCCTGGATCTGTTTGGCCTCCCTGCTGATAATCGGCGGGGTCTTTTTGATGAGGTATTCAGTTGTCTTCATCGGCTTCGACGTGCCGTTGAGTTGAGATGGCAAAGCGGTATGAGAATCACATGACCCACGTGACCCGACGAGAATTCCTGCGAATGGCCGGCCTCATGGGAGGCGCGTCTCTGTTCGCGGGATGCAATCTGTTCGATCAAGCCGGTCCTGTTCCCAGATACATAGAAGGAGCGCCTGGTGTAGACCCGGTTGAAACCCTTCAGGGGATCGAGAACATCTACACGGTCTGCGGTCTGTGCCCGGGAAATTGCGGCATCCGCTGCCGAATAGCGGGCGGCGTCCTGGTGAAGATAGACGGCAGTCCGTACAATCCCATCTCCACGGCCGCGGCTTTGCCCTTTGATACGCGTCTTGACGAGGCTGCACTGCACGGGGGCTCGGTCTGCGCTGTGGGCGGAAGCGGCGTACAGACGCTCTACAACCCGTTCAGAGTCGCAAGGCCCTTGAAGAGAGTGGGTCCGAGAGGTTCGTCCAAATGGAAAGCGCTCTCCTGGGAGCAAGCTCTAAGAGAAATCGTACAGGGCGGCAATCTGTTCGGGGAAGGCAAAGTTGAAGGCCTGGGGGAGATAAAGGCCTCCCGCGAAGGACTCGGATTCCTGGCCGGTCGGATAGACTGGGGAGCGGAGATGTTTCTGAAGGGTTTCATCTCGAGCTTTCCCGGGGCAAGATTGTTTCGAGATCGAGAGGTCATGCTGAACCGGATCGCCCCTGAGGCGGCAGAAGCCGTATTCGGTCCGGGCACAGGCCCTGTTACCGCGGATTACCGACTAGCGAGATTTGTGCTGAGTTTCGGGGATGCTCCGCTCGACTCGGGCGCTCCACTGGTTTCTCTGGCCCGGGACATCGCGGACGCTCGGGTCCGATCTTCGGGCTTCCAATGGACCGTCGTGGACCCCAGGCTTTCCACTTCCGCTTCAAAAGCTGATCAGTGGCTGCCCATAATACCTGGAAAGGATATGGATCTGGCTCTTGGGATCATGCGAGCCCTCGCCGACAATTTCGCGGATGCCGCGAAGTTCCCGGCCGAGGGTCTGAAACAGATCGTGGAGAGCAGAACCCTGCAAGACTACGCGAACGCGTGCGGAATCAGTTCGGAAAACATCAACAGGGTGGCTCAACACATGGCCGAAGCCGGGCCCGCCGCGGCCGCGATCCCCGGCAAGGGCGTGACAGCCCAACCAAACGGCCTGGAAACAGCCAAGGCTGTGCTGACATTAAACCTGATGGTGGGATCATCCCCGGGTACCGGAGGATTGACGGACCAACGGGATGACTTCCTCAAAGAGGCTGAGAAGAAGCTCCTGAACGGCTCGGAGCACAACGATGAACCTGTTGAATACGGTCCCGCGGTCAAGGCCCTGATCCAGTGGCGGGCCGATCCTGTGTACCAGGCGCCCGACAAAGCCGAAGCCTTTTTCAACAACAGACAAAAGGTCCCGCTGTTCATTGCAATCGACCACGCGATAACAGAAACATCAGCCCTGGCCGACTATATCCTCCCTGACACCACGTACCTGGAACGATGGGACATATGCGCATCCCCGCCATCTGTTACAGAGCCCGGTATCGGCGTCCGCGCCCCTGTGGTGGGAAGCGTTGACCCCAAGACAAAGCGCTATTTTCCCATTATTCCACAGGCCAAGCTCATGGAGCACATACTGACTGAGATGGGCGCGAAACTCGAACTGACCGGATCCCAAGCCGCTGCGTCCAAAGATTTCGAGTCCGCTTGGAGCCGGTGCCAGGAAGCCTTCTCCGCGCTGCTCGAAGCAATGAAATCCGCGGGATTCCCTGTCTCAGGATCGAAGCAGGACCTGACAAGGGTTTTGGAACGTGGGGGAATCTTCGCCCCCAGGAACAAGACAAATCAGGCACAAGAGGTCCGATCTTCAGCCAACCAGTACAAACCCCCGGCCGTTATTCCGAACTATGCTGAATCACCCGCGCACCCTGATTCCTTGGAGATCATCACGTACACTCTTCCCTTCCACAGAACACCTCCATCCGGCCTAAACAAATGGCTCCTGGAGGTAATGCCGGAAAACAGAGTAATAATTAACAACAAGGATGCCCGGAAACTCAATATCCATCAGCATGATCAAGTGGTCATCGAAACCCTGGACGGAAAAACCAAACTCTTGTGCAAAGCTCTGGTGGCTCCCGGAATCAGACCCGGCGTGATCGCTGTCGCAAACGGGTTCGGGTACAAACAGGCCGGCGCGCGTCAACAGACAATCGACAACAAAACAAAGACCGCGGAACCCGCGCTCGCAGCAGGCGTGAATCCTGTGGAGATGAGCAGACAGAGGGTAAAGGTGAGGTAAGAGTTCACCGGGGGAGGCGTTTGTGCAAAAACGCCTCCCCCGGGACCCCCTCCCAAAAACTCCCATTTCACGGGCCGAGGGGCTTGGGAGCTTCATGAAAAGCTGGTAGCGGCCGCCAAACATGGTTGCTTCATTAGAGAGTTTTCATTGAGGCTTTTCCTATGCTTGAACTCGGCGCCAACCGGACTGGAGCTAGAGAGCGAAGATCCGAAAGAAATATGAACTGCGTCCCGCTGAACTGTTACCTAAACCGGGGGCTCGCGGTGAACGGTTACCATTGTTATCTCTTCTATCCGCGCCCATCCGCGCCCATCCGCGTAATCCGCGGTCACTTAATCTTAACCGCGGATTACGCGGATGGGCGCGGATATAGCAGTTCATCGCGAACCACAATGATCTATTGGAGGAACCTATCCCATGAGACAGTTGGCCAGTGTTTATGGCGCGGGAGAATGTTTTTTCTGTGGTCCAAATAATCCGATCGGACTGAAGCTGACCTTCTACGAGACCGAAACCGAGCCAAAGGAGTTGGTTTGCCGATGGACCCCGACTCGGGTTTTCAAGGGACTCGGAAAGGTATTGCACGGCGGCATACAGAGCGGCCTCTTTGACGAGATCATGGGCTGGACCGCTCTACACCGGACCAACGAAATAGGGGTGACCAGCAACATCGAGATCCGGTTCCTGAAGCCCCTATTCGTGGAGCAAGAAATCGAGGTCCGCTGTCGTGTTGATTCCAGAGATGGGGCAAAGATCAACCTCGCGGCGGAAATCAAGAACAGCGCGGGTGATGTCTGCACAAAGGCCACCGGTACCTACGTCCTCATGAGTCGGGAGAAGTTTGAAAAACTGGTAGATGAGTAGCGGGATGCTGAAGAGTAAACCGGGGGAACCTTTTCTCGGTAGAAAAGGTTCCCCCGGACCCCTTCCAAAAGACTTCATCATATGCGGTACCCGGGTGGATTGGGCTGCTCCGGGCCAAAGCCTGCCACGGCATTGCCGTGTCAGCCGCCTTACCCAACGGCAAGAAAGCAGGCAATGAGCCGGCACAATGTATCCGCGCTTCGAGCTAAAGGAACCAGACTTCAATGTGGCCATATCGCCCTGCGCGGAGCAGTTTTTGCAAAAAGGCCCTCCCCGGCATACTCTTCAAACTCTTCTAGGTTTTGCAGCCGCTTCTAGTGCTCTTCCAGCGCTCATATTGGGCCATCCGGGCCAACAGACGTACACCCTGCTCCAGGCTGTGAACGGCCGTGGCAGATCCGTCCGATTCCAGCTGGGCCCGTGCTTCTTCAATCCGGGAGCCGTAGAACCAGACTACGACCGGTTTTTCCGTATGTTTGGAGGCTTCCTGAATCACCTCGACAGCGCCCAAATGCGCCTGCTCGGAGCGCGGTAATCCCAGGGCAACACACAGGACCCCATCCACATTAGGATCACGGAGCACGTCTTCCAAAGCCATCCCGTAGACCTTCCGCATCCCGTGTTTCATCAGTGCGGGCCAGATATCCATCGGGTTGCTCAGGGGCATCCAGGAAGGGGCCAACGACTGAACCCGCTCCAGGGTCGTGCTCGAGAGTCGAGCCGCTTCCAGTCCCCACGCACTTATGGAGTCCAACAGAAGAATTCCGCCGGCCCCTGTCAAGGTCACGATCGCCACCCGGGGACCCGACATGGGGGGGAGGCGGACGAAACCTCGGACAAGATCACACATTTCCTGGGTCTCTGTGACTCGGATCATACCTGACTTGGCCGCCACGGCGCCCACGACGGCATCCTCGCCGACCATGGAACCGCTATGGCTGGCCGCAGCTCTGGCGCCTTCAGGAGACCGACCGGTCTTCAGCAATACCACCGGTATCCGGGTACACACTTGCTTCGCAATTTCCAGAAATCGTCTTCCCCTGGTAATGCCTTCAGCGTGGACAGCGAGCACTCGCATGCGCGGATCTGTGCCGAGCCATTCCAGGGCATCAGCCAGATCAAGATCGCACGCGTTTCCAATGTCAACTCCGAGACCCATTCCGCCGACAAGGTGGGAAGCGCCTACAAAGAAAACCCCTGACTGGCAGATCAACCCAATGGGCAATTCTTCCCGATCCAGGGGCATGAAGGACGAAGTGAAGCGATCGAATGCGTTGGACACTCCCAGGGTATTGGGTCCCAGTATGCGCACTCCTCCTTGTCTTGCTTCATCCAGCATGGCTCGCTGAAGCTCACTGCCTCTGGCGTCCGCCTCGGCAAACCCCTGATTTGTGACAACTACCGCCCGGATTCCCTTCAGACCACATTCTTTGATCATCTCAGGGACTGTCTCCCGAGGGGTGGATATCACCGCCAGATCCACGTTCCCATTGACTGAAGCGATATTCTTCACAACCGGAAGGCCCGCGATCTCACTTACATGGGGGTGGATCAGATGTATGTCACCCTCGTAACCCCAATTCCTCAGATGATCGACCGGATTAAGGGAACCTGGACCGCTGTTGCGAGGCACTCCAATGAAGGCCACGGAACGAGGATCGAGAAACAGAGATTTCAAGGAACGCGAGTTTGCAGCCGGTTCAACCCTCATTGCCGTGTCTTCCTTCTCTTGTACCGCTGTGGGAGCCTAAGCCACGGACTACCCGCACCAATGGACGGGACTTTTGTGCTTCATTGTGGCTTTCTTGGGCGCCAAGGTTAGTGTAACGCGTGAAATCGGGATGTGAACAATTCCATATGGGTCGGGAAAGAAGTCATACCAACTATCATCGCAAGAAAGCGACAACGAAATATGAAAGTCTTTTCCGTTGTTTACTGGTCCGGGGCTTCGCCTCGGACAGGGTACTCCAAGAGCGCGCACGCTGCGCATGGACTTGGAGGGTAGACTCATCTCCCCTCCAAACCACCCCATACGTTGACCCGTAAAGGGGTGGCTTTGTCCACGGGACTTTCATGCGAAGTTGCGTTCAAAGCAGTACAGTGTACAGGTGAGGGACCGAGTCTCAAAATCCCCCCTAACCCCCCTTTTTCAAAGGGGGGGGCAGGGGGAATTTTTCCCTTCCAGACTTGAGCCATAAGTTCCCTCTTTGAAAGCGCATTGGTATCACTATTTTCCGCCATGCTCCTTCTTTATGCGTTACCATCGTGAGCTTTGGAAGTCTACTCCGACACATAAGGAAGAGGCCAGATCCTAAAATAATCGCGGATCCTGATCCATACCCCCACAAGGCCCTCCGGCTCGAAGATGATGAACAGAATGATGAGTCCACCGAAGACCCACTCTTTCATGGGTCCGAGGTACATGGTGAAGTTGGGATCATAGGCGTTTGCTATGTAGCTGACAACGTGATCCAGCTGAACAGGCACGAGGGTGATGAAAATGACGCCGAACACGGTTCCGACGAGCCTTCCCAGACCTCCCACCAGTACCATGGCAAGAAAAACGATGGAAACAAGGAAAGTGAATTCTTCGGGGATTGCAGTTCTCAGCAGTCCTGCAAGAAGGGCCCCGGCCACACCTGCATAGAAAGCACAGATTGCAAAGGATAGGAGCTTGTATCGGAAGATGGATATTCCGATGATCTCCGCTGAGACATCGTTGTCACGAATCGCTATGAAGGCCCGCCCGATCTTCGAGCGGGTGAGGTTCTTGGCGCCCCACATCATGAAAACCGTCAGGACAAAGAGGAATACAAAAAAGGCACTGTGCTTTTCCAGCGAGATTCCGAAAAGGAGCGGTGTTGGGAGTTCAATCCCCCTGATCCCTCGGGTAACACTATCCCAATGTATGATGATGTAGTCGATCACAAACTGGAAGGCCAGCGTGGCCACCATGAGATAGAAGCCCTTGATCCGAAGCGAAGGAATACCGACTATGATTCCGCACACGGCTGCGACCAGGCCTCCCGCAAATATTGACAAGACAAACGGGCACCCATATTTCGTTATCAGAAGGGCTGAAGTATATGCGCCCACACCCAGGAAAGCCGCGTGCCCCAGGGAAAGGAGCCCGGTAAACCCGACGAGCAGTTGGAGCCCGATCGCGGCAATGAGGTGGATCAGGATCAGGTTCATAATAAAATAGTGATACTCATTGGCGCCAATCCCGAACGTTGATGCCACGCAGGTGACGGCCACAACGACAAGAAAAATGGCGAACCAGGCCCGCTTGAACCGCGTGCGAAAAATCCTCTCGTCTTCCCGGTAACTAAAGACCGCGGTGGAGGAAAAATAGTCACTATAGATCTCGGACAGTGATCTCACGCGCCCACCTCCTCTATTACAACTGTCCCTCTGAAGGTCGAGACACGGCCGTCTTCATAGCTAATCTCGATGTCGAGATCGTGTTCTTTCTTGGCCTGGTAAAGATCTTCGATGAGGTCATGGTATCGCTCGTTGACAAAAGCACGCCTGACCTTTTTCGTCCTGGTCAGTTCCCCGTCATCCGGATGAAGCGCCTTGAGAAGAATGGCGAATCTCCTTATTCTGATGTTCTCCGGAAATCGCCGACAGATCTTTCCCATCTCTCCTCGCACGAGTTCACAGACCTCACGCCTCTGAGAGAGATCCTGGAAGGTGGTGAAGGAGATACCTCGTTTCTTGGCCCAGTTTCCCACATTCTCCAGGTCAATGCTCACGACGGCCGTGACATAGGGCTTATCGGCTCCGCAAACCATGGCCTCATTTATGTACGCGCTGAATTTCAGCCGGGTCTCAATATCCTGGGGCGCAAACCTGGTACCGTCTTCGAGGGTCATGACATCCTTGGCCCGGTCGAAAACGTAGAGGTGCCCATCCTCTCCGAAATATCCGGCATCACCGGTTAGAAGGAAACCGTCTTCGGTAAAGCCTTCCCTGGTGGCCTTCTCGTTCTTGAAATAGCCCATGTGAGTGTTCTTCCCTCGCACGAGGATTTCACCGTCATCGGAAAGTTTGACCTCCACCCCGGGGATCGGCACGCCCACGGTCTCAGGTCTCACATCGTCTCCCTTGTGGGTGGTGGCGATCCCTGCGCACTCGGATTGACCGAAAACCTGGCGAAGGTCGAGACCGATGGCCTTGAAATATTTGAAGACTTCCGGTGAAATGGCCCCACCCCCCGTTATGGCCACCTTCACCCGTCCAAGGCCCATCTTGTTTTTAAGGGGCCGTAACACGAGGAAACCCAGGATGCGGTTCATAAATCGGTTCCACTGCCCGGGATTCTCGCCCGCGTGATCGGCTTCGGTACATTTCAGAGCCGTCCCGATAGCCCGGTTATAGAAATAGCGTTTGACGAAATCCGCATTGTCCATAGCAGCCTGAATCGTGGATATGAGAAATTCCCACACCATCGGGGTTCCGCCGAAATAGAAAGGTTGAAGCTCAAGCAAGTCCTTCCGAACCGTCTCGGTCTCCTCCGGAAAGTTGTAATGCGCGCCGACCATCAGGAAATGGGTGAGATTGTACATCTGTTCTCCGATCCACGCCAGGGGAGCGGCGGAGAGGATTTCACCCCCCTTTTCCATGCTCACGAACTTTCCATAGCTCTCACAGGCAAAGAGGAGGTTTTCGTGGCTGAGTATCGAGAGCTTCGGCAGGGCGGTAGTCCCGGAGGTGGTCAGCATCACTGCCGCTTGCGTGGGAAGCGTGTCTTGGGCCTTTTTCAGAAGGTAGTCCTCTCGGCCGGTCTCTTCTTTGGCCCCGATCTTGAGAACTTCTTCAAAACGAACCAGGAAAGGGTATTCCCCATAGTAATGGCTCATGCCCCGTGAGTCCCAGACAATCACCTTCTCCACGCGGTCTTTGATCTTGTCCCAGACGACGAGGATCTTATCTACCTGTTCCTGATCCCGCACCACCAGAAACCGGGCCTCTGAATAGGTGATCAGGTATTCCATCTCCACGGCAAGGCTGTCCGGGTACGCGCCGGTGGGGAGTCCTCCGGCGGCCATGCATCCAAATTCGGCTATAACCCATTCGGGTTTGTTGTCCCCGATGATGGCCAGCGTGTCGCCGCTCTCCAAGCCCAACGCTAGCAAGCCCAGCGCAAACCGTTGGACATTCTGATGTAGCTCACGCCAGGTCATCGGACTCCATACGCCGTATCTCTTTTCTCGCATGGCAACATCATCACGCATGTCCGTGGCATTTCTTACGATGAGACCGAGCAAGGTATTGTTCAGCATGGTATTGCCTCTATACTGTGGCATAATCCCTAAGTCCTCTTTTGCCGCCCCAGATAAGCCTCGATGACCTGGGGATCTTGCTGGACTTCGTCGGGGGTACCTTCCGCGATTTTCGTGCCGAAATTCAAGACGCATACTCTATCCGAGAGGTCCATGACGGCCGCCAGGTCGTGCTCGATCCAGATGATGGTCACCCCCAGGTCCCGGTGCACATCAAGGATATAGCTGGCAATGTCCTCTTTCTCTTCAACGGCCATTCCCGACATGATCTCATCCAAAAGGAGCAACTTGGGCCCCATTGCCAACGCCCGGGCCATATCGACCCGTTTGCGAACACCGAGGGGAAGTATCCCGACCGGTGAATAGCGAAAGCTTGAAAGACCCATGAAATCGATGATCTCCTCCTCGATCTCGGCCCGGTGCCTCATTTCGTCACGAACCATATTGGGAAGTCGCAGAAAGCTCCCCAGTAAGGCGAACTTCATGAGGAAGTGGCGGCCGAGTTTGATGTTGTCCAGCACCGTCATGCCGTGGAAGAGTTCCACCTTTTGAAAGGTCCTTGCCAACCCGAGCGCGGCAACCGCGTGAGGCTTCAAGCCGTTCAGTTCCTTGCCGTCGAATAGGATCCCGCCCAGTTCAGGCCGATAGTGCATGTTGATACAGTTGAGCAAGCTGGTCTTGCCTGCTCCGTTCGGCCCTATGATGGAGAAAATACTCCCTCGCTGGACCGACAGACTTATGCCCACCAGCACTTTCACTCCTCCGAAGGAGAGGTGCAGATCCTTTGCCTCCAGAAGGATATCGTTGTTCGCCTCAGTCATAGCCATCGTTTCCGCCTCTTGTATCGCTTGGCGTCCTTGTAGCTCTTGCGTTCCTTTTTCCCGGACCCCAGATAGAACTCCCGCACATCTTCGTTCTTGAGAAGCTCTTGCGCCTCTCCGGCAAGAACGATACGCCCCATTTCAATGACATAGCCGCGTGTGCCGATATCGAGCGCCGCGTGGGCATTCTGTTCCACGAGCACTATGGTGATTCCCGACTCGTTGAGCTGCTCTATGATGCCAAAAAGTTCCTCGGTGACGAGCGGGGCCAGTCCCAGGGAAGGCTCGTCCAGCAACAATATCTTGGGTTTGGTCATCAGGGCCATACCGATGGCCAACATCTGCTGTTCCCCGCCCGAGGCATAGCCGGCCTTCCTGTGTCGAAGCGGCTTGAGCACCGGGAAATACTCGTAGACCTCGTCCATGTCGGCCTTCACCCGCTTGTCCCACCGGGAGAATGCCGCGGCTTTGAGGTTTTCCTCCATGGTGAGGTACCAGAATATGGGCCGATCCTCCATTACATAGGTTACGCTGTATCGCTTCATGATGTCGGTGGCATCGAGTCCCTTGATGGAAGCGCCCTCCATCTTGATGTCCCCCTCGATGATATCTCCATCGTAAAAATCGATCATGCCCGCGATGGAGCGCAGAAGGGTGGTCTTTCCCGCGCCGTTGGCCCCGATAATGATCAGGATTTCCCCGTCTTTAACCTCAAGGGAGACTCCATTCAAGACGGAGATCACGTCATGGTACACCACCCGCAGGTTCTCAATGGCAAGCATTCTTAAACCCTCTCGATCCGGACGGTTCCAAAAAGGCCGTAAGGCCGTATAAAGAGCACAATCAACAGCAGAATATAAGGAGCCACTTCTTTGAAGCCGATCAGGCCCATAGGCTCTATGTACGCTCCTACAAGGGCCTCACAGACCCCGACGATGATCCCGCCGACCAGGGCGCCCCCGATGCTGTCCATCCCGCCGATGAGAACCACTGGAATGGCCCGAAGGCCCACGATCCCCGAAAGGGAGGCAAGGGCCCCGAAGTTGGAGATCATGATCCCGGCGACCGCGATGCAGACCGCGCTGATAGCCCAGACAATCATTAGAATCAGTCGGGCGTTGATCCCAAAAGCCATGGCCTTGGCCTGGTCTTCGGAGGTAGCCCGAATGGCAAGACCCCACCGTGACCGAAAAAGAACCACGATGACCAAACCAAAGGTAAACAAGGACAATATACCCGCCCAGATCGGGTCGGACAGGAACAAGAGGTCCCCGACCTCCAACGTGATATCAGGGAGTTCAAGATTGAACGAATAGGAGTGCGATCCAAAGATAAATTGAACGGTGGCCCTCAAGAAAAAGGCCAGCCCGAGGGTCACAACAGTCATTGAGATAGGAGATCGCCCAAGAAGGGGCTTGATCGTGAGCCGTTCAATGATAGCCCCCACAGCGGCTGCCGCCAGCAACCCCAAGGGAAAGGCTACAAAGAATGGAAGATTAAGATCAAAGAACAGAATATAGAAGAGGAAGGCCCCGATGACCATGAACTCTCCGATGGCGAAATTGAATGCCTCTGAAGCCTTGAATATGATGACAATACAAAGACCCAAGAGTGCATAGACCAAACCCACCAATAGTCCTGAGCCGAGGGTCTGAATAAGATCGATCATGGTGACCTCACTACAAGGTGAATTCCCTGCCCGCTGGAGAAAAGACAAGATTTCAGCGCTCAATCCAAGCTATGGCGCCGCGCATTGAAAATGGATCCTACTGCCGGGCCCCCCTCACCCTAACTCTCTCCCGCCGGGGGCATAGGCGTTAACTTAAGACTCCAGACCCGATTTTTCGCTTCGTCATTCCGGCGGAAGCCGGAATCCAGTTCTTCATCCGGTGAGCCTGGACCCCGGCTTTCGCCGGGGTGACGATGAAGAGACTGATGCATCTGGGATGCCTCTGTTGCCGGATTTTAACCGTTCTTTGTTCTAAGTTAACGCCTATGCCCCCCGGGGGAGTGGGGACTCTCGGCCCCTCCCATAGCGAGCGGAGCAAGGGTGATCGTAATTCGTGCGTGAGCTTCCGGACGCTACACCGCGCTAAGGGTCCCACACGGAAATCCGTGTGGGACGCAGTTGGAACAGTCTATCTCTACCACTTGACTTCGGTGGTATCGATCCATTCGCTGATGGGGACCAGCACTCCTGTGGGTACCTTCTTGCCCTTCACATCAACCATTTTGACCTTGGCCTTAAAGATCCTCAGCATAGGTATGGTGTGTGACTTGTACGCGAATGTCTTGCCGCCGAACATACCTTTGAAGTCCCAGACCATATTGTCCAAGGCCTTCTTGATCCCCTCCCTGGTAAGTTCGCCGGCTTTGTCGGCATCGGTCAGGGCCTTCTGAATCATTAGGGCATAAGTCAGCCCCTCCGTGTAGAGGAACATGTCCTTGATTCCTTTTCCCCTTGGATTTTCATCCTTGTATTTATCAGGGCGGTACTTCTTTGCGAATTCGTGCGCAAACTTTACCATTGGATTGGTCATCGGGGTCGCTCGCCTGGGCACGGCATCCATGACAGGTCGGGTGGCTACCCCGACGTATCCGTCGTAAGCTTCTTGAGCGACCAGAATACCGAATCTTCCCGTGGTGTAATGAGTTCCCAGCAACTGGACGCCTTTGAGGATCTTTTTTGCGGTCTTGAAAAATATGGCCGTGTAGGGCCCGGCGGCCGAATAACCATGGTAGATTACGTACCCGGCCTTGGCTTTACGCAGTTGCATGCATTCGTTGGTGGCGCTGGTAGCGGTGTAGGGGTATTCGATCTCAGCCACGACCTCAATGCCCAGCTTCTTGGCGTAGGCGATCCCTTCAGGCGTACCGTCTTTGCCCCATGCCGTGGGGCTGAACACAAAACCGATCTTAGGCTTGTCTTTGCCCTTGTGATTCTCTTTGATCCACTTCACGAGCACCTTGATCTGGTCACCGTAAGTGGCGCCAAGTGAATAATAGTACGGGTACTTTGACGGGCCGCCGTCTTTACCGAAGATCTCCGTGGAATAGCTGCCGTCGAGCCAGGGGATCTTCTCTTCCTTGTTAACCTTCTCTATCAACGGCTTGAGGCCCCCGGTGATGTATCCCGTGGCCATCAGGAATTCGTCTTTGCTGTACTCCGAACAGTACTTGTTGAAATTGGCCACCTCCACAGTGGGACTGTAGCGCATATCTTCCAGGTACCATTTGATCTTCTTGCCGTTGACTCCGCCTCCCTCTCCATTGACCCAGTTCATGCCGTCAATGTATCCCCATCCGAATTCCGGCAGGGACCCCACAGGTCCGCTCATGGGAAACTGGGACAGGACCTTGATCTCTTTGGCAGCAACGGGGCCGAAAGCGAACAAGACCATAGCAAGGACACATGCCATAATGACTAACGCTGTTTTCTTCATGACTTCTCCTCTCCCCTTGGGGGAACTCTCGCGGAGCGAGTCATTCCCCTTTTAGAAAACGTGGGTAGACATCCCCGACGTTCCTGGTCTCACCCGGCTCAACCGAGTCCTGGAATTCGAGACCAAAGCTGCCGTGGGAAGTATCTGCCGAGTCCCAACAAGGACCTGAACCTGAACATCCTAAACGTGCTATATGACCTGATGAAGTGCGTGGAAAGCAGTGCCTTCCAGCCGTGAACCGAAAGATACCCGGAATCGGCCGGGGTTTGAAAGAAGGTTACCGGTAGAATCTCAATGGACGACCCTGAAATCTCTGAAACCGATTCATCCACACTACAAAAACGGTTTCCCTATGTCAAGATTGTTGTTGACCCGGGGGTAGGCCTTCAGTTTCGCGGGGCAGATCCTCTCATCGCGTGTGTCATTGCGAGGAGTGAAACGACGAAGCAATCCATTTGGTGTGAGACCGGTCAAGGCCCCCACCGGTGACGACCAAGTGGAGATGTGGGTGGAAGAGCATCTCTTGGTTCCAGGTATGGAGAATGGCTGTGAATCCCACCTCTGCCCGTAGATGTTTCCAGTCCTTGGCCAACTGGAGCAAAGATCGAGCAGCAGCCCGGAACAGGATGTTGAAAAGGACTCGGCGGTTTTGGAAGATGATTGCGTGGAGTTCGTGGGGCACGGTGAAAACCATATGGAAGTAGTGAGTGGGAAGTATCCTGGCATGCCTTTGCGCGAGCCACCGGGCGCTTTGCAGGCCCTGACACTTCGGGCAGTGCCTTGCGCTGACGTGAATTCAGCCAATGCCCATTTCGGTAGTTTTCACCGTAAATGCGGAAGATATCGGCCACCTCCAGGCTCGGTCTCGGTAGCGCTACAGCCTCTGAGAGAGCATTATGTGCATATATGGTGCGCCTCAGCAGGTTGGATTGAAGTCCGGCAGCCTATCCAATGGGCTTGTTGTGCCACGAATCAGATGAGAGCTTATGTGCGTATATTTTGTGGTCGTTGCGATGGAACTGTGTCCAAGGAGGGCCTGAATGATCCGGAGATCTGTTCCAAACTCCAACATATGAGTAGCAAAAGAATGGCGTAGCGTGTGAAAAGTGACGGGTCTTGAGATCCCTGCCGCACGTACAGCCTTTTTCAAGACCTCACGGACTGAGGAGGGACTGATGTGATGCCCTGGTTTTTGTCCGGAAAACAGATAGGGTCCTGTGGGGCGAGTTTGTTTCCAGTACTGACGTAACAAGGTGACCAGGCGGTCGCTGAGCATGACCGAGCGGTCCTTGCGTCCCTTTCCGGCCCGAACATGGATGAACATACGCTCGGTGTCGATGTCATCGGGCACACGCAACGAACACACTTCAGAGATCCTCATTCCGGTTGCATAGGCAGTGACCATAATGGCCCTGTGTTTTATGGAACGAATCTGATCGAGAAGCCGAAAGACCTCTTCCTTGGTAAGGACCTCGGGAAGAGTCTTGGGGACTTTCGGCCACGGGATTTGACCGACCTTATCTGGTGTTCTGAGTGTGATCCGGTACAGGAACTTGATCGCTGCCACATGCATTCTCAAGTCCGCGGCAGAGACCTTGCGCTCCTGTCTGAGATAGAGGAGAAAAGCTCGGATTTCCTGCTCCCGCAATTCCTGTGGTGAGCGCATGTAGTGCTTGGCAAGATTGCGGCAGCACCGAAGGTAAGACTGGACTGTGTTTTCGCTGTAGTTTTTCAGAAACAGATCTGATATCATTTGATCGCGTAGCCTTCCCATCTTGGACCTCCAACGGTCTTTTATTTGATCATGGAAAGGTTACGCTTTTTTGGCACAAATCGGCAGAACCCGTGGAGAAGATCTGCTCCACGGGTCACCCCCCAAGCCTCTCGAAGGCAACGCGAAAACTCATCCTGTCAATCGCCCCGCAGCCCCAAAACCACCGCCAAGCGGTTTAGTCCAAGTGAATGGTTACCGTCACTTCGCTCTTTTACTTGACATCACGTCAGGTTGTGTTATGTGCTTGACCCATGACGCGGGAATAAAGAGCAACCGATACCAACTTACATGCCTCAATAACATCGAGGCACGACGAAACATGAAAATGCCGGCAACGCGCCGGGTCTCGGGCGTAGGGGTGACGCATGGGTCGCTCTCTTATACCAATGCGCAATCAAGAGAGTGAGATCGGGTTCTTGGGTGCCACTGCCGGCTTGCCCAGCAGTGCTCTTTATCACTTGTTTGAACGCGCATTGGTATTAGATAGTCAGCCCAAGCCGGAGCTCGGGGGACTTCCCAACGCATCCATTTTCATAGAAATGTCACCGAGAAACCTTAGGCGGAGCGCTATGACAAGGCGAATAACCTACGGCCTTTTTCTGGACTACATGATTTACCTATTGGTGCTGCTGCTGGATCTGTGTCTCACACGGTTGCCGGAGAGCGCGGCAATGGCCTTCGGGCGTTTCATCGGAAGACTTGTTTGGGTCATGTTGCCTGATCGGAGATCCGCGGCATTGGAAAACCTCACCATCGCGTTCGGCCGGGAACAGCCTGGACGATGGATCCGGCGGACTGCCATAAAGAGCTTTGAACATGTGGGGATGCTGGCGGTCGAGTTCTTCCGGATACGGAGCTGGAGCGAGACGGATACGGCTGAACGGATTGTCCTCAAAGGCAGATTGCCCTTCAACCTCACCATGATGCCCGGAAGACACGGGATAGTCCTGCTCAACTCGCATTTTGGATGTTTCGAGGTCAGCGCCGCGACCACGAAATTTCTAGGACTACAGCTAAACCTTTTGCAGAGCGGAGTGAAAAATCCATTTTTGGATCGGTACGCTTTCAGCCGAGCCGGGAAGGACACGGGAATACGGACCTTTCGCGACAAGGGCATCGTCAAGCATCTGATCGCGCGTGTTGGGAACGGAGAAATGATGGCCTGTCTGGCAGACCAGCGAGGGGATGCTGAGCGGGGTGTCTTTGTTTCCTACTTCGGGAAAAGTGCGCCGGCCAACGAGGTCTTTGCGAAGATCGCAATTGACGGCAAAGCCCGTGTGATGCCTCTTCACACCGTGAGGGGGGACGACGGGCGATACTACAGCGAATTCGGTGAGGAGATCCAGGTAAAATTGACCGGTGATCGCCTGACTGACTTGACGGAACTGAGTCAGCAATTTCACAACACATTTGAGCAATGGCTGAGAGAGCATCCCGATCAGGGATTCTGGCTTCAGAGAAAGTGGAGGCGCAAACCCTCGCGAAGGAGGGCCCGCTAGTACTCATGGGCAGAAGTTCGCTGTCAGTATGTTCTCCGATGTCCATCCGTCCTGGCCGCCACCCCGACGAACCCCGGATCGGGGCCTGTCCCGGACTACGATCCGGGATCCGGGGCAGGCTCTGGAATGACGGTTCACGGGGAACTATAGTGATGCGCATTGATATTGGGTGTTAAGATCACCCTCCCCCTGCCCCTCCCGTCAAGGGAGGGGGGGGGGACCAGCCGTAGAACCCATTTTCAATGCGTGGCGCTATAGGTAAAAACCGCCCGGGAATTTCCGCCGTGCAGTACTAGCCACTCAGCGTTTCCATGAACAGATCCATGAACGCGTCTGCCTCTGAGCGAGTAAAGAGCCAGCCCGAAGTGGCCATGACGAAATTGAGTCTGTTGACATAGGAATAGACCGTAAGTACCAACGGAGTACTCCCAATCAGCTTGTAACCTACTCCATGTATTTCGGTTATGTGGGCCTGGCCTATGTTGGACGGATGTGAATCCAATGTAGGCTTGCCGTTCTTCATTACCGGCCACACCACACCCAGGAGTGTGATTGCCATCGAGAATTGATGCTTCCGGACGATACTATGGACAATCTTTCGCCTTTTATTGAATGACAGGAAACTTGTGCAGCCGACCATCCTGGCAACATTATCGTAGTGTTTAAGGTCCATCTGTTTCCGTAGCTGGTTGATCCTGGCTATGGAGATGGAATGCACCAAATTCCGGCGATCTTTTCGGTCTTTCGGACAGGACTCAAAAAAGAGCGCGCTGACGCTGTTGGAGTGATCGAAGTCCTGGTATCTGCCCCTTATGTTCATGGTCAGGGCAGTGGTCACGTTTTTTGTTTTCACATTCCGTCGCTCATTCCATCGCTCTATTGTGAGACTACTACAGGCCGTCAGAGCGTCGATAAAAGCTCCTCTCTTCTTAAGTGAGGACATTCCAATGCGTGCGGTCTCCTCGACTGAAAGAACTCTCTTGACATGGTACTGGGCGTGTTCTTGCGGCAGCCCACTGCCCGCGGGTAACGTGGGCTTCGACATGACGGGCATCAGCGCTAGTCGTGCGCTGGTTAACATGTTTTCCCACCTGTGTTTCCTTACCTCTACCGTTCTTTTCCTGGAAGTGGACAGCGAATCGGCCTGACGATGCACGGAATCGGTCTTGATACCCTCGATCATTTCCTTGTATTGCATTACACAGCACCTGCCGAACTCTGAAGCCGAAGCGCCGTCAAAGGCCGCGTGATGGACCACTATTGCGGCCACATGTAGGTCGTTGGACACTCGGACAAGGTGTAACTCTCCCGGCAACTCTTCACGAAGGTCCCAGTCCCTGTCCAGGATCGGCGCCAAGTGGTTCAGTACTGCATCAAGAAGCGGTGTGGAGATCTCATGATTCTTCAGATCCGACACGTTGACAGGAAACTCAAGATCAGGCCGAGGATGCCAGTGCAGGCGATGCCTCCCCTTCGTCTTCATCTCCCCAAGACAACTGCGGAGCCGGGGAAAACCTTCCACAGCTGTTGTGACTGCCAGTTTGACCAGTTCTTCGTCCACCGGACCTCTAATCTGGACCGCGGTTATCAGCAAGTTTTTTGTGTTGGAACCGCCGGAAAGCGCTATCATCTCGGAGTTGGGATCCAGAAAATCTACGGTGCCTTGCATCTGAGACCTCTTCGCTTTCAAACAAGTGAGAATCAGTTGGTGGGCGCTCCGAATGGACGGTCGAGCATTACCCTTACCAGGAGATCCATTAAGCGTTCAGTCTCGGACGATGTGTAGTGGGAGACTAACGACATCAGTTGAAGGTTGAGTCTCCTGCGAAATGTATACGCGCCTAGAATCAATGGGCAGTGGTACCCCAGCTTGTAGGGAATCGCATGGAATTCAGTGAGATCCAGATCTCCGGCCCGGGTCAAGTAGGAATCTCCGGTGCGCCGTCCGTTCTTGATTTCGGGCCACATAACACCAAATGGTGCGATTAGTAGGGGGATGACGGGCATTTGACATGCTGAATGGGCTATTTTCTGTCTAGCAGTCAATGGGAGCCGCCGCATGACATCCGATAGAGTGTACGTGGCTTGCACGAACTTGGCGTCGCACAGACTATCGAACTGCTCCTCGCGCCCCTCGGTCACGCGCCGCGAGAACTTTTCCGGATCAGCTCGCTCGTCAGGACCGAATTTCAGGACGATTGAGGAGCTGTTGCTTGGAGCTTGGGCGTCCCCGTATCTGCCTCTCATCTCCACCGTGACATAAATGGCAATGACTCCGCGAGGAACATTGAGCGCCGCGTTCCACTCATCTACAGCGGTCCCGACAGCCCCGACCAACACATCCATAAAAGGCCTCTTGGCTCGGGACAGGTTCGCAACAACGCGTGCAGTCTCCTCTCTTGTGAGTACCGATTTGACGTAGTGGTTGCCCGGGCCCTGCTGTCGGCCGGTTCCCTGTGGAATGGACGGCCTGCTCGCGCGCATAGCGACAGTGTGGCCGGCAAGAAAAAGAGCGTCACGCCACTTTCCTGTTTTCCGTTCGGCAAGTTGACTCTTCGCCGCGGCAGGATAATCGGCCTGCCCGGCCCATCCCGGTTCTCGACCAGTCAGGATCTGGTGATAGCTCGCCAAGAGATCTTTAAAGAACGAGGATAGAGTCCGTCCGTCAGCGGCCGCGTGATGGACCAGCGCCAGCAAACTGTGCCGTTCCTCAGCCACGCGAACTATGTGAAACTCTGTGGGTATCGTGCGCAGCAGGTCCCACTCCTTCTCGAGGCTCTGATGCAGATGGCGGAGCAATGATCGCTGAAAAGGGACTGACGGATCAGACTCTACCAATTGGGACACCCGCAATTCGGGTTTGAAGTCCGGATCTCGGGACCAAGTCAGGCGCCATTTTCCCGAGACCTTGTTCTGCTTCACACTGCTTGCAAACTGCGGAAAACGTTCTACTACCCGGCTCAATGCCGAATTCAAAGCCTCAACCTCGAGCGGGCCTTCCAGGTCAAACCCGAAGAGCATGATATTCTTTGCATCGGGGTAGTTGGACAACACCATGATTTCCGACAGCCCGTCGAGCACCCGGGGAACGCTTCCAGTCTTCCTCTCAACCATCGCCCCTCCCGCATGGAAGAATCAATTCGGAAACATCATGGTTCGCCACTATTCTGCCCTCATCTCATCAGATATTGCCAAAGCTGCCCGCCGTGAAGATTTTCAGTTGTCGTGCAGTCGAGGTGTTCCTTGGTTTCTTCCCGCCGGGGGCACGGGGCTTCATCCCATGCTCCATATTCTCTTCAAGTGTAACTCACCACGCCCTCTTTAATCAACCACAATCGCTGAGCCAATTCTCCTCGATTAGGCCGAAAACAGAAGTTCCGAGAAGTTCCCGGAACCTCGTATCCGGAACTCATTCGTGTTGAAAGTCCCGAAAGATGGTCGAAATTGTAAATGCCATTGGTTTGTGACATGGCAGTACTAATGCGCTTTCAAAGAAGTAACGTAATGGTTCACCCGGCTTGAAGCGGTTCTGGGCCCGGCGAGAATGGAGGGCCCGCTCGACGTGGTGTCAATAGGTTCTCCACGATATATTCTTGGGCCAAGTAGGCCCATCCCTCGATATCCCCATATTCAGCGAGCACGAGATTGCTTCGCTACGCTCGCAATGACATGTTCGGATCCGACCTTCCCCCCCGCGAAACTGAAAGGCTGCCAGGAAGGGAGCAATTATGTTTGACGGCCCACAGTTGATGGTTTATACTCGCATACCTGGTGAAGACTAGGATCAGTGCCTTTGAGGGAGCGGGAATCATGCCTGATCAGCCTCCAGGGAGAGCCACGCGCTGGAAGACCTGGCGATTACGAGAATGCAGCCGGGCCTTGGGGTGATAGCGCCGGCAGATCCACTCCAGGCCGAAAACGCGATTCATGAGACGTACGATATGTCCGGCCCCATATACTTCCGTATCGACAAACGCGACAATTACGTGATACCCAACTTGGGAGGAAGATTCAAGCTGGGCCGCTGCGAAATCGTGCGAGACGGCCTGGACCTGCTAATTGTCTCGCTCGGTAGCATCACGGCAGCGGCGGAAAGACTTTCGGAAAAAGGGATCGAACCGACAGTTGGGGTCGTATCTTCACTGCGACCCGCGCTTTCAGTCTGAATTCTTGGCATCGCCAATGGAGTTGTTCCAGAAAGGTCTGGCAAGAAGCATGACAACCCGGCTGCTATCTCTGGATTCCGAGTCCCTGAACTCGCGCTTGCGTATTGCGTTCTGGGCGGTGGGGCTGGTCTGCAGCGCCATTATTGTCTACTGTACTCGCTTCTATATCAACGGCGACGCAATTACATACGTTGAGATGGGGGAGGGTCTGAGGGTCGGGGAGTGGTGGCGTTTGGCCAACCTCACCTACAGTCCTGGGTACCCGGTTCTGCTGGGTATCGCTCAGTTGATTCTTCAGACTGCCCCCCTGAATGAGATTCCCGTCCTCAAGATTGTGAATTGGTTGTGTTTTCTTATGGCCATGGCCGCGTGTGACATTATCGTGTCCTGCGTTAGAAAGGAGTTGAAACCGCTGGTGGGAGAGGATGAGCGGCCGCTCCCATTGGTGGCGGTGAGCCTTCTGGGATACAGTATGTTCCTTCTGGTGACTCTCATCTGGGTGAAGCTCGGTCTGATTTCGCCGGACACACTTATGAATCTCATAGTTCTGGCTAGTGTGGCCGCAATTCTCTGGATCAAGAACCATGGCGGGACTTACCTGCAGTACGCGGTCACTGGGGCCCTTTTCAGTATCGGCTACATGTCCAAGGCCTGGTTCCTGATGTTTTCTCCGGCCCTAATCCTCGTTATTGCGGCGATCTCGGGACCCATCAGAAAGGCTATTCCGCGCATGGCGGTTCTGCTCCTGGTTATGGCTGTGGTCGCTTCGCCGCTTGTCGGGGCCCTTTCCAGCAGGATGGGGCGCTTTTCGTACGGTGAATTGAGCGGATACGCGTATGTGTTTTTTATTTCCGGTCAGGGAGAATCTAAGTTCAAACCGCTGACGATACACGATCACCCTGAAGTCGTCTCGTACTCCTACCATATTCCTTGCACGTACCCTGCCGGGTTCGATATATGTTACTGGCACATCGGGATGCGACCCAAGATTGACCTGGTGGCACATGCCAAGGTAGTGCTGAATAACATTGGAGGCTTTTTTCGGGATTATTCGTGGCTGTTGCTCATACTCGTTTGGTTCTTCTATCAAACCCGAATCGGTCGGTTTCGTTCCGGCAAACTGTTTCCTCCGTCTACGGTCACAATATTCCTGTCGCTGGGAGCGCTGGCGACGTGTTTCTTTATGCTGATTTACTTTGAAACGCGATACTGGAGCCCCTTCTTTTTCCTCTCCTTTTTGGGGCTTGTCGCCGGTCTCAGGTATCCGTTGAAGGAACTGAAGACCAGGAACCGGGTTATGTTCGGCGTGGGAGTCCTGGCTGTCTTCTGCCTGGGGTTCTTGGCGTTTTCGGTAGTCGACCAAGGCAAGAGCGGTCTTGTGTCGAGCAACGGAAAATGGTCCTATGAAAGGCGTTATCAAGAACAGCTGGCCATTTCCGATTTCCTCAAGGACAACTGTAGGCCTGCCGGGGGCGATGTCGCCATTTTGGGAACAGCCGTAGCCACTTACTGGGGCCGAATGGCCGGAGTTAGGATTGTAGGCCTGATAACCGATAGAGACGAATACCTGGCAGTGTCCCAAGAGAATAGGCAGAGGGCCAGGGAGAAGCTGGAGCAGAGCGGAATTAAACTGGTGGTTGGAAGAGGAGCAGAGTTAGACGAACTGGCCGGCGAGGGCTGGCGATTCGTCCCGGGAACACGGGATTATTACGTGCTATGTCTGGCAGGGGAAAACCAACGATAGTCGGTCGGCCCCAATCGGGGCCTACAAAGTTCACTCTTGAAATCGTATCCGATAGTGGGTAGAATCTTCGTATGTTAGAAGATGCGCGCAACGAGGGACTTGAATGATCAGAGAAGACTACGTACCCTTTGGAAGGCCGGATTTCTCGAGCGAGGAGATTTCAGCGGTTACCCGCGTGCTTACATCAGGATGGGTCGGCATGGGGCCGGAGACCCTGGCTTTTGAACAAGAAATGGCCGACTACCTGGGAACACAACATGTTGTCACAGTTAATTCGTGCACTTCCGCGCTCTTTTTGTCCCTTTTGGTTCACGGTGTCGGTTCGGGAGATGAAGTCATCTGCCCCAGCCTCACGTGGTGCAGTTCCTCCGACGTGGCGCTACATCTCGGCGCTGAAGTGGTTTTCTGTGACGTGGACCCTGACACCCTGTGCGTCACTCCTGCAACCGTAATGAGCAAGCTCACTGAGCGCACCAAAGCCGTCGTGGTCGTTCACTTCGGCGGTTTGGCAGTTGATGTGGCCGGGCTTCGTCAGTCTCTACCACGGCATGTGACTATTGTCGAAGATGCGGCTCACGCTTTCGGCTCATGTTATCCGGATTCCTCGAAGGTTGGCTCCTCGGAGAATTTGACTTGCTTCAGTTTCTACGGCAACAAGAATCTTTCCACCGCCGAAGGTGGAGCAGTTGCAGTGAAGGATGAGAAGTTGGCCGAGCGCTTACGGTCACTCCGACAGCACGGGATGCCTCAGGACGCTTGGAAGCGTTTTTCCGACCCCAGGGTTCTGTCTCCGTCACATCAGTTGGAACTCGGGTACAAGATGAATTACACCGATTTCCAGGCTTGCATCGGCAGGGTTCAGCTACGCCGTCAGGCCGATTTTCAGGCTTTACGGCTAAGAATCTCCGAACACTACACCAGTCGTTTAGCAAAGTCGGCGCCGGAGGTCGGTTTTCAGAGCGATCTCCTTCATCCATGGCATGCCCGGCACCTTTTTGTAGTACGATTACCGATTGAACAGATGGCAATGGGGCGTGATGATTTGCTCCTTGAGCTGCGCAAACGAAACGTTGGGGCTTCCGTCCATTATCCGCCACTTCACATGATGCCCATTTACCATCAAGCGGGCAAACGCCCTGTTCTTCCGAACACGGAACGGATCTATCGGGATATCCTGACACTCCCCATAAGCGCTTCGTTGACCCTGGAAGATGCCGAATATGTGATGGAGCATTTTCTCGAAGCCATTCAATACGACACTCGGCACTCGCCGGCTTCACGGAAATCAACTCCTGCTCTGCCGCCCACTGACAACTTGAAAGACAACCGTGTCGGCTCACAGGCCGCGAGCACAATGAGGTCGAACCTTGGCACGAGCGCTCCAGAGACCAAGGCGACGACTATGGACGCTGACACCGGCAACACTTACGGATTTGCGGTCGGCTTCAGCAAAGAGTTTCCGTCGCAGATAGCCATAGACGCTACGGACGTGTGCAATCTGGCTTGCGAACACTGTCCACATTCCGATTTCAAGAAGACCCAATACTACCAGGGCTGCTTTCTCGATCCAGGCTTGAGTAACAAGGCGGTAGATGAAGCTCGTGAACACGGCGCCGGAATCACGGAGTATATCCGGTTTTCCGGTGAGGGTGAGCCACTGCTGCACAAGGACATCCATTCCATGGTGGCCTACGCAGTCCAGCGCTCCGGGAGCGCAGTCACCCTGACCACCAATGGCACCGTCATGGACGAAACACATTCAGAGGAACTTGTGGGGGCAGGCATTGACATGGTGGACATCAGCATCGATGCCTACCACCCGGAGACGTACGCAAAAATTCGGGTTCGTGGTGATCTCCAGGTCACCCGATCCAATGTGCTCAATCTGATCAAGATGGCGAAACAGACCGGATCTCGCACCAAGGTTGTCGTGAGTTACATTGAACAGCCTCGGAACATCCACGAAACCACGGATTTCGAGCAATTCTGGCAAGATCGGGGGGCAGACTTCGTGGTAGTTCGGCGACTCCATTCCGGTGCAGGAATGATCCCGGACACTGCCGAGAAGATGCGGTCCGATAACCTCGGGGAAATGCGGCGACCCTGCACGTATCCCTGGGAGCGGATCGTGCTCAATCCGCGAGGTTGTCTCTCCTTCTGTCCCGCGGACTGGGAGCACGCCTCCACCCTGGTCGACTACAGTTCGACCACCATAGTGGAAGCTTGGCGAGGACGGGCCTACGAGAAGCTCAGGGAGGCCCACCTGACCAATAACTTCAGGGAACACCTCTTCTGCGGGCAGTGCCCTGATTGGAGTGCAACGCGTTGGCCTGACGAGGGCCGCAGTTATCGGCACATGGTCGAAGAATTGAAGTCCTCGAAATGAACTCAGGACTCCCGGGCCGTGGGATGCTCAGGGCGAGGGACCGTGCCTAAACAACGAGCGTCTTGCCGTTTCGCGGGACGAGGAACCTGAAAGTTTGAGACCCGGGTTGGCCGTTTCCTTGATCTCCCCGGCAAGTTGTTCCGGTGAAAGGGCGTATTGTCGGCCCGCTTGATTGGTCCGTTGCAGCAATTAATGTCCAATGGAGCCGTAGAAGTCGTTGACGGATAACAGCACGAATCCCGCCGGAATACTTGAGAAACGCGCGCAAGGCCTCTGTCTGGGCGCCATCCAGTCTTGCTATGTGCCGTGGCGAGGTTATTTCGACTTCATTGACAGCGTGGATCTATTCGTTATCTATGACGACGTCCAGTACTCCACCGGGACCTGGCGAAACCGGAACCAGGTCAAGACCTCCAACGGACTGAAATGGTTGACCGTTCCTGTGAGTCACAGACTTGGAATGAGTGTGGATGAGGTGGCGATAGGGAAGTCCAACAAACCATGGCGCAAGAGCCACCGCGGGATTCTCCGTGAAGCCCTGGGCCCGGCCCCATACGCAGATGTTGCCTTGGAACTGTGGGAGCAGGGCGTCGCCGAGGCTCATGATCGGTTGAGCCCTCTGAACGTACTCTTGATCAAGATCATGTGCGAATTCCTGGAAATCCGCACTCCTATCGTCAACTCACGGGACTGTAACCTCAGCGGTTCCGGGACCGATCGACTTATGGAATTACTGAGGAAGTTCGACGCGGCTCGCTACCTCTCGGGTCCGGCAGCCGAATCTTACCTCGATGAGGATCTGTTCCGGCGACACAACATCGAACTGGCTTACAAGACTTACGATTACCTGCCTTACGATCAGCCCTGGGGTAGGTTTGAAGGCGCAGTGACGGTATTGGACCTTATTGCCAACTTGGGTCCCAGGTCGAGAGATTTTGTCAAAAGCCGCACACCCGACCAGGTTGTTGTGGCCAAGTCCTGAGAAAGTGTTTTTATGAGCCGAGAAATGGGACAATCAATTCCTGCTGGATCCAGTTCCTCATGCGTCTCACAAGACGACAAAAGGGTTCCGCCGGTACCTCTCGTGAGCGTGGTTGTGCCGGTCTACAATGAGGGTGACCAGGTCCTGGAGAACTGTTTCCGGGATCTGCTAGCGACTCTGGAAGATTTCGGAAAGACCTGGGAGATCATCTTTATCGATGACTTCAGTATGGACGACTCCTTGCAAAAGCTGCTGAGCTTCCTGGAACGAGACTCAAGAGTCAAGGTGGTGGAGCACTCCAGGAACCTGGGAGCGGTGCAGGCCATCCTGTCCGGGCTGAAGTTTAGTAGCGGAGAGATCGTCATACCCTTTGACCCGGACCTTCAATTTGCTCCGGAGTGCATTCCTCAATTGTCGGGAAAGGTCATGGAGGGTTATGATTTTGCCGGGGGAGTGCGGGTTAACCGCAACGACAACTTCTTGAAAAAACTCACTTCCAGGTTGGGCTCTTACGCCATCAGCCTGGTGATGGGTGTGCGCCAGAAGGACTTCGGGTCCATCAAGGCCTACAGCAGGCGCACTGTAGATGGGATTCTCAGTCTCCCCCAGGATTACATGTCCATTCAGGCTGCCGCGTTCACGCTCAGCAAGCACTTCGTAGAGATTCCGATCGAACACCGGCCGCGGGAAATCGGTGAGTCAAAATGGACGTTCATGATGCGCCTTGAGTACTTCATGGACGTTTTTACCTCCTATGCATCTTTCCCCTTCTCCGCAGTTTTGATTTTCGGCCTGTTGATGACATTGGCGGGATTCGGCATGAGCCTCCTGGGAGCATATCGGATCCTTTCGGGGCAGTCACCGGACCTGGTTCTGGGGGTGCTGGTATGGCTCAGCTTGACATGCCTGCTCTTCGGTGGCATTTTTATGACCTTGGCACTCATCGGCAAGTTCGTGGTACGCGGATTCAGACGGAAATTCTTGCTCGGAGAGGATTCCCGGGTCCGGATACTGCACACGCACGTTCAGGTTGAGACCCAAGGCACTAAAACTTACTGAGAATTGACGCAGAAGCAGGGCCCGGAAAAGAAGATGGTATCAGGTGGAGATCGGCCTGTCTGAAGCGCTTCTTCATGTAGTAATGGAGCGGATTTACGTGCTCTATGCACTCCTGAACGACATATTTCAGAGGGCCATAACCCTCAACAAACTGGAGCAACGGCGCAACCTGGCCCATGTTCTGTCTCGTATGAATCTCAAGCGCGGAGAAAAGGTCCTGGATTTCGGCTGTGGTACGGGATTGTTTGCCGAAGTTTTCCGCAGGCGGAATTTGGAATACATAGGATATGATATAGATTCTCGACTGACGAGTTACGCCGGCAACCTCTATTCCGACTGTCGGTTTACTACTTCCAGGGACTTGGTTCAAAGCCTCGGGCCATTCCATCTGACAGTGCTCAACTGCTGCGCTCATCATATACCGGACGAATTACTGATTCAAGAACTTGCGTTTATTAACTGCCTGCTGGCCGAGGACGGAACGTTGCTCCTCATTGATCTGTTGGATCCAGGTGAGTCCTGCGGATTGGGTCGGCGACTTCTCATGCAACTGGAGCGGGGAGCTTTCCTGCGTAGTGAGCAAAGGTATGTCTCACTGATCCGAGATGTTTTTTCCATCACCGGTGTCACCCGCGGAAGGCTTCACGTGCTGTCGCTAACCGCAAGATGGAACCCCTTCCATTACGAGAGCGTAGTAATCGAGGCGCACAAGGCCGGAGTGCAAAAGAGCATCCGGGACTGAACTGGGATCTCCAAGGGGAGATAACCCATGTGAGCCGATTGTTGCTCCGGCATTCATCCAAGGGTTCTGCATCTGGCGTCCCTGCCGCGGACACTGCTTCTACCATATGAGAAGCCGTTATCAATCGGGTGAGTGCCCCGCAATCAGTGTGGTGAGGGTATCCACAAGGCGGACTTGGAAAACACCTTCACATAGCGGTTGGATTCGCGGGCATCACTCCCTGTTGAGGTTGAATGACAAATGAAAGTTTTGCTGATAGTGTCAGATCTGTTTCTCGGAGAACCGCTGGGGATTCTGCTGATCTCCGCCATATTGAAGCGAGCAGGTCATCAAACCAAGTTGGTGGCGCTACGTAGGCATGATCTTCTAAAAGAATTGGTCACTTACGAGCCGGATGTGGTTGCCTACAGCGCTATGACTCCTGAATCTCAATTGTTCGCCCACGGGGATGCCTTGGTTCGACAATGGGCAGAGGGTTCAAAAGGAAGAATTCTGCGCATTATGGGAGGGGCTCATCCCACCTACTTTCCCGAGGTCGTCCGGGAACTGTCGCTGGATGCGATCTGTGTGGGAGACGGTGACAACGCCATCCTCAGCATGATGTCTCGATTTGAGAATGGCGAGTCCCTTTCAGGCATTCCCAACGTGGTTACCCCACAAGACAATGTCGAACAGATCCCGAGAGAATTGGTGTCCAGTCTTGATGACCTTCCGTTTGCGGACAAATCAGTCTATTACGAGGCTGCGCCCATATACAGGAACCTCGCCATGCGCTCACTGATGGCCGGCCGAGGATGTCCATACGCATGCACGTATTGTCACAACCATGCATTTCGCAAATTCTTCGGAGAATGCGGCAACATTCTTCGACGACGATCCGTGGAGAACGTAATCAGTGAAATCAAACACATCTGTACACAGTATCCGCCCGTGAGACTTATCAAGTTCAATGACGACACCTTTGCCTACAGGATAGACGACTGGATGCTGGAGTTCGCGGACAGATACAAGAAAGAGATAGGACTCCCCTTCTATTGCTTGATGCGCTCAAACACGTTGACCGAAGATATGGCGAGACTTCTCAATCAGGCGGGCTGCGTCTCAATCGGCATGTCGGTTGAAACGGGCGACGAGGTCACTCGAAACAAAATCCTGAAGCGGGGATTGACCGACAAAGCGATTATAGATTCCTTTCGATTTGCGAAGAAATACAACATAAAGACGTACGGGAATACTCTACTGGCCATCCCCGGAACAACTCTCGAGGATGATTTCAACTCCTTCCTGTTCACAAAGAAACTCGGCATGACTGTTCCCACATTCGCCATTTTCAATCCCTATCACAAGACGGTGTTGACGGAGTACGCCATCCAAATCGGTGTTCTGTCGATAGATTACGACGGCAGTAATCAGGTGGGAGCACTGTCGCCCATGAATAACTACACTCCGTCGGAAAAGAAGAAACAGCTTGCACTGGCATATCTTGGATGCTTGTTTTGCTCGCTCCCGGACTCCTTCATACCACTCCTGAGATTACTGCTGAAAGTCCCGGCGCTCTGGATTTACAAGTTCCTGGGGAGCGCTTATATGATCACGAAGACGGGGGTGACCATCTTCCCGGGTATTTATCCAGTGAGCCCGTCCCTGCTATACGCCACCTTCAAGGCTTCAATGAAGTTCTTCGTGCCGGGCAAGAATTTGACTGCGCTGGCCAAGTCCGGCAAGTAATTGTCGCGGCCTATATAGCGGTTCTCGAAGCCAATTTCGTATTCCTCCGAAACTTCATTCTGTGGCACAGGCTTTCCAGCCTGCGAATCCCAGAGAGCTTTCGAGAACTGCTACAATGCGTATGTCCGAGGCGGAGCCACGGACTGCTTGTTGACACCGACCTCTCTCGTGGCAAACCCGGATTACAATAATATTCGCGAAATGGTATTATACTTGGGAAAAAGAATTGGGAGAGCGCAATCTTGAATGATCTATTCATAGAAGTCGCCCGTGACGAGGGCTTGACAGCGGAAAAGCTTGAAAACGGTCTTGCGAATTCGACGGTGTCGATTTTCAAAGCGCCCCCGGCGGGCAAGGCAGTGGCCGTCGGAGAAGGCCTTCGAGTCAAGGTGAATGCCAATATCGGAACTTCAGGTGACCTGCACGACGAGGACTTGGAGTTGACGAAGCTGGAAGCCGCGATCAATGCGGGCGCGGACGCAGTGATGGATCTGTCCACCGGTGGGGATCTGCGTTCGGTGAGAAAGAAGATAGTCCGGGAATCAACTATTCCTGTGGGCTCTGTGCCCATCTATGAGGCCATCGTCGAATCGGTGAGGAAGAGGGGCGGCGGCGAGCAAATGACCGCGGATGAGATGCTGGACGCGATTCGTCTCCACGGCGAGGATGGGCTCAGCTTTGTTACGGTGCATTGCGGTGTCACCCTTTCGGTCATCGAACGCCTGGAGAACCAACCGCGGGTGTGCGGCATCGTGAGCAGAGGTGGGAGTTTCCTCGCCCGGTGGATGCGCACACACGAGCAAGAGAATCCGTTGTACGAACGTTATGACGAAGTCCTCGATATCTGTGAACATTACGGAATGGTCCTCAGCCTGGGTGACGGACTCAGACCGGGCGCGATCGCGGATTCAATGGACCAGGCCCAGGTGGAAGAATTGCTGACACTAGGCAGGCTGGCCCGCCGCGCGAAGGAACGTGGTGTTCAGGTCATTATTGAGGGGCCCGGGCATGTTCCGCTGGATCAGATACCCGCACAGATCCTCATGCAGAAGCGGCTTTGCGACAACGCGCCTTTCTATGTGCTCGGACCGCTGGTAACGGATGTCGCTCCAGGACTCGACCACATCACATCCGCAATAGGCGGGGCCATTGCAGCAGCCGCGGGCGCGGATTTCCTTTGCTATGTCACCCCCTCCGAGCATCTCGGACTTCCCGACGTGGAAGAGGTTCGTATGGGCGTGCTGGCCGCAAGGGCCGCCGGACACGCGGCCGATCTCGTGAGGGGGGCGCCCGGAGCATGGGAATGGGACGAGAAAATGAGTCGAGCGCGCAAGGAACGCAACTGGGAAGAACAGATCAGGCTGGCGCTCGATCCACAACTTGCCAAGGAAATCCGGGCCAAAACCTGTACCGAGGACCATGAGACCTGTACCATGTGCGGAGACCTCTGCGCGTACAAGGCCGACTCGGCCGAGTGATTCAGGTGGGCGCAAGAGCGGCGACCGGCAAGAGAGGTGTCATGCCAACTTCCATCGCAAGAGAGCGACAACGAAGCATGAAAATGCCGGCAAGGCGCCGGGTCCCGGGTGTAGGGGCTACGCATGCGTCGCCCTCTTCACTAAGGGTAATAACGGAATCCGAATTCCAATCCGCGCGTGTTGGGACCTGTTTCCGCGATTCCGGCAGTTATGTTCACCGCAATCCGTTCATGAACATCATAAGAGGGCGCAGCATGCTACGCCCTCTTGGATATTCGGTTTGAGGCGAAACTCGCGGGATTCCCACCGCGTTCTCCACCAAGGATCACTTCCATAGCAACGGCCAAGCCTGCCGAATCAGAAGGCCTGCTCCCGCATGATGGTCTGTTCTCGACCCGGGCCCACGGAGACCAGCGTCACCGGAACACCGAGCAGATGTTCCAGAGTCTCCACATATTCCTTGGCATTATCGGGTAGGTCATCGAATCGACGGCAGTGGTCAATGGGTTCGTTCCATCCCTTAAGGGCTCTGTAGACAGGTTTGACCCGTTCCAGATCTTTGATATCAGCAGGCACTTGGGTCGTAAGCCGGCCGTCCAGCTCGTAATCGGTTGCCACATAGATCGGCGAAATCCCGGTGAGGACATCCATCTTGGTGAGCGCCAGACCGGTGAGCCCATTGAGGCGGATACTATGCTTTAGTATGACCAGATCCAGCCATCCGCATCGTCTGGGACGGCCTGTTGTGGCGCCGTACTCTCCTCCCTTTTCTCGAATGCTCTCTCCCAGATCATTGAGGAGCTCTGTGGGGAATCCCCCGGCGCCGACCCGAGTAGAGTACGCCTTAACCACTCCCCAGATCGTGCCCAGTCGGTTCGGACCGATTCCCGATCCGGAACACACGTTGCCTGCAACAACATTTGATGACGTCACAAAGGGGTAGGTACCGTGGTCTATGTCCAAAAGCGCGCCCTGTGCTCCCTCAAAGAGGACTCGACTCCCTTCAACCACATGATTGTGAACAACTTGCGCGGTGTCGGTAACGTGAACGGCAAGCTGCTTGCCAAATTGGGCATATTCTTTCACGATGTCATCTAGATCCAGTGGAGGTTTCTTGAACATGTGCTCAATGAGGAAGTTCTTCTCTCCCAAGGCAGCACTAACGCGTTCCCTGAGTCGATCCTCTCTCAACAGATCTCCTATTCGGACGCCCATCCTCGAAGCCTTGTCTTCATATGCCGGGCCGATGCCACGGCCCGTGGTGCCGATCTTGGCTTTTCCCAGGATTTCTTCACGGCAGTGATCGATCACTCTGTGATACGGCATGATAACGTGGGCCCGGTCGGAAATTAGGAGCTGCTTGTCATGTGGAAAATATCCCCGCTTACGAAGCTCCTCTTTTTCGGACAGCAGAACCCCCGGGTCCACCACCATGCCGTTGCCCAGGATATTCAGGGTGTCCGGATAGAGAATTCCCGAGGGAATCAAGTGGACTATTATCTGTTCGCCGTCGACATTGAGTGTGTGCCCGGCGTTATTGCCGCCCTGAAAACGAATTACTACATCGGCTCTGCCGGCCAGCAAATCCACTACCTTCCCTTTGCCTTCGTCACCCCACTGGGCCCCCACTACGACAAGGGAACTCTGACTTCGAGGCCTGTCAATGACAAGTGTGGTCAAGTTTCCATACCTTTCTTCGTATTTGAGATCCAACCGACTCTCTATGAGTGCCGGTTCCCGATCCAATAGACGTGCCGCATCAAGAATCCCCGGAACCTAAGTACTCCGTTTCATAAGTTCGGTCGTGTATTCCACCCAATGCCGTTGTCCCAAAGGGCCTGTTCACGATACGGCCGCCCTATCCGTCATTCCGGCGGAAGCCGGAATCCAGGCTCTTTCAAACCCTTCTGGACCCCGGCTTTCGCCGGGGTGACGACGCTGTCGGAATTGAGAGGTTCATTCTGTGACAAGCCCTAATCATCCACCACGACACGGTTCGCTCTCAGGATTCCTGCGATTTTTCTGATCTGTTCCAGAGTCGCGTCTTTCACGGGGGTATCGGTGTTGATGATAGCGAGGGCCGTGCCCCCAGGGCCGTCCCGAGACAGGTTCATCTGAGCTATGTTTACTCCCCCGTCCGCCAACGCGGTTGTCATTTTCGCTATCATTCCGGGAATGTCCCTGTTGGTAACGACGAGCATAGGACCCGAAGGCGCAGCCTCAGTGACATAGTTATCCAGTGCAATAATCCTGGGCTCGTGGCCTGATCGCCAGATCAACGCTCCCTCCACTCTAACGCCCGAACCGTCGGTCAACAGTATCCTGACAGCCACGGAAGATCGGGAATCGGAGTTCTGCTTCTGAGTCGTCTCTGAGACGTGAACTTGTCTTTCTTTGGCGATCACGGGAGCGTTCACATAGTTGACATTGCCGCCTTCGGACCGCTGGAACAACCCTACCAAAGCCGCGTTGGTAACCGGTGTCAGATCCCATCCCTCTGTTATGCGGCCCCGGTATGCCACTTCTATTTCACTGACCCCTCCATCCACCAACAGGACGCCAAATTGGGCGATTCTGCGGGCCAGATCGAGGTACGGCGCTATTTTCTCTCTTACGGCCGGTTCAACGGCCGGAACGTTCACAGCGTTCCTGACAATACCGTTCTCCAGATAATCGATCATCTGTTCCGCCACGGCAACGGCGACATTAAGCTGGGCTTCTTGCGTGGATGCTGCCAGATGCGGTGTGGCAATGACCCTGAGATGTTGTACGAGGGAAGTGGGGCCCGGGGGTTCTTTCGAAAAAACGTCGATCGCGGCCACTGCCACCTTCCCTGATTCCAAGGCCTGCAACAGGTCGTCCTCATTGACAATTCCCGCGCGAGCGCAGTTGATTACGATCACCCCGTCCCTCATCTTTTCAAATGCCGCGGCATTGATAAGGTTGAGCGTGTCCCGATTGAGAGGGGTATGGACGGTTATCACGTCCGATTTGCTGAAAATCTCATCAAGTTCCGCGGCCTTTACTCCGATCCGGGAAATCGCTTCGGGGCTCGCTATGGGATCGTATCCCAGCGTGGTCATCCCCATGCCGCGAGAAGCCAAGCCGGCCACGATGCCGCCGATCTTTCCAAGTCCTATTATTCCGAGAGTTTTCCCCGCTATCTCCCGGCCCTGGAACTTCTTTTTCTCCCATTTCCCGGCCTTCATCGACTCCACAGCCTGTGGAATGTGGCGATGAGCGGCCATGATGAGAGCCAGCGTATGTTCCGCAGCGGCCTCCGAGTTTCCCCCGGGAGTGTTCATGAGCACGACGCCCCGTCGCGTGGCCGCGGGAATGTCCACGTTATCCAGGCCGGTACCGGCTCTGCCGATGACCTTCAGATTATTCGCCCGGGCTATGACTTCGCCGGTCACTTTGGTGGCGCTGCGAATGACCAGGCCTTCGTATGAGCCAATGATCTCAAGCAGATCACCCGGGGAAAGATCGGTCTTCACGTCAACTTCAGCACCCTCGCGGCTTGCCAGCAGATCTATTCCTCGTGAATGGAGGTTGTCGGAGATGAGGATCTTGTAAGCCATTTCCAGTGTCCTGTTGGAGCATGCCCCAAACTGTCCGCCACGTGTGTCTTACCGACCGAGGGCCCAAGCCCGCCTGACTCACCGTGTTGACGAAAACCGCGGAATGGACAAACTCCGACTCAACGAGTCGGTCCCGTTTAAGCCCAACCGGGATCAGCCGTTCTTGTCTGCAAAGGTCTTCATGAAGTCGACCAGGTCCCGGACGCCGTCCAGTCCTGTCGGGTTATATATAGACGCGCGGCAGCCGCCGACGGAACGATGTCCTTTCAAACCGCCCAAGCCGGCATCGAGCGCCTCTGCCACAAACTGTTTCTCCAGATCTTCACTTGGTAGACGGAACGTCACGTTCATCATGGAACGGCTATCCGTATCTGCCGTGCCGCTGTAGAAGTCGCCGCGGTCCATGAAGCTGTACAGCAATTCACTCTTCTGCTCGTTGAGTTTGCCCATTGCTTCCAGTCCCCCAACAGTCTCCTCAATCCATTTCAGGACTAACTGAACCACGTAGATGTTGAAACAGGGGGGCGTATTGAAAAGCGAGTTCTTATCAACTTGCGTTGTGTAACGGAGCATCGTGGGGATGTCTGCAGGGACTCGGTCCAGCATATCTTCCCGGATGATTACAAGGGTGACACCGGAGGGCCCCAGATTCTTCTGCGCGCCCGCGTAAATGATTCCAAACGGTTTTGCGTCCAGCGGCTTGCTCATGATGTCGGAGGACATGTCCGCCACCAGCGGAACATCCCCTGCATCAGGAAAGCTTGCCCACTGGGTACCCTTGATGGTGTTATTGGACGTGATGTGAAGGTAAGCCGCCCCGGGTGTGATCGAAAAATCCTTTGGAATAGAGCGAAAGTCTTGATCCTGACTGGAGGCAATCACGTTGCACTGTTTTCCCAGGATTTCCACCTCTTTGATGGCTTTGGTGGACCATGTTCCGGTATTGATGTAATCCGCTGAGGCCCCGTCGGGCAGGATGTTCATGGGAATCATGAAAAACTGCGTGCTGGCGCCTCCTTGCAGAAAGAGCACCTTGAAGTTCTCCGGCAAATCCAGCAGTCGTTTGACGCGCTCCGTGGCATCGTTGATCACATCGTCGAACCAGACAGATCGGTGGCTTACTTCAGTGACGGACATGCCCGAGCCTTTGAAGTCGAGCATCTCCGCCCGAACTTCTTCCAAAACAGGCAGCGGCAAAGCAGCCGGACCGGCATTGAAATTGTGAATACGAGACGGCATTTTCTACTCCTGTGACATGTTCCATATGGGATTGGTCGGCAAAAAACATCTTAGTCTACCGCACAATCAGCACTCATTTCAATAGAAAACCTTCCCCATCAAGTAACCATTCACTTACGGGGGGCAAGGGGGAGGGCAGACACATAGGTCTGCCCCTACGTCTGGGCCCAGATTCGTGAGGCAGAGTGTACGGCGCGCACACAGGAATCCGTATCAGAACCATTCATCCATCATGACCCGGGCCGGCCGAGCAGCGTAAAGGGATTGAAGCGAACGCTGTTTTGTGCGATTATAAGAATGGACGATGAAGTAGTGGTAATGCTCTGGAGGGATTCGACATGGATGATGGTAGTCTGCTCCGAAGCCTGATTCCTCTGATCCTCATAATAGGATTCTCCTGGTTGTTCAGCGCCCTTGGCTCAAGAATGAAGAAGCGGACGGAACAAGCAGAGGCAGAGGCCGACAACGACGCGGGCCCCGACATTTTTGGCCTTTTTTCCCCGAGCCCGGATGAAGAACCGCCGGACAGTCCGGATTATCTGCATTCCGACGAGCCGGGAGTGATTGGCCCTGGGTTCCCCGACGCGCCGGGAGAGATTGGCCCTGAGCCACCCACGGTCCGAGATTTCGCGGATCGCTACGGTGCTCCGGTCGTGACGCCCAATCCGATCAAGCCCAGATGGTGGGGGGCATGATCCGAGCCTTGAATACCCTTGTGCGGATTTCCGGGTTAGGCGTCGGGATAGGCTGTGGGGTGATTTGCCGGGCGCTTGTGATTGCGGCCTGCCTTTTGGCCTCAGGTCACAATCAAGCGGTCCAAGGGCAGGTGAGTGGAGAAAAGTCCTGGGAAATCCCCGGGCGCATATCCATCTACGATCTGCAGTTCGGGCCCGCCACACCGGCAAACAAGAAGTGGCGCTTCCTTGGAAACATACGTACTTTCAACGCCGGCTTGTACGGCGATCGCTTGACCCTGATGGTCAGGTTCTCCTACGACAGTTCCAGATCGGACATCCCTCTAAAGTTCGTCATCAAGCTTCCGGACGCAAGACAGTACGAGAAGACCGTGCACCTACGGAATACCAAGGGCAAATATTCGTACAAGTTCACGATCCACCATCCTGATGAATTTCTAGGCAGCGGCTCGATTTACCTTTACTACGGATTCAGCATAGTGGATGTTCTCGATTTCACTATTGTCCCAGGCGCGTGATCCGACCGCGCAGTTTCACGAGAACCTCAGGTAGTATTCTTGAATCGGCTCTTCTCATGCGAACGTTCAGGCCCGGAAATCGAGGCGGAACAAAACAGAATAATGCCCGCCATTTTGGAGTACGGCCGTTTCTGTATGAGAATGTCCTTTTTCTTGGAATGTGATGCCTTGCCTTCGGGCGACCGCTGGTCGCGCCGTACAGAAGAGGCCTGTGGCGCCTCATCTTTAGCGAGAAACCGGCAATGAATTGCCGGCCTACTATCTCAGCATCCCCCCGGGACACATTGGATTCCAGCGGTAAGTTAACGCACATGGGGTTAGGGGGAGGGGGGTCCCATCTCCCCCTTCGAGCATCCCCCATCGTAGGCCCAGAGATTTTGCTCGTTAAATGGCGAAGCGGTATGAGATCTCCTTGCTGACAATCGAATAGTGGATTCCCTGCTATTCTCCGATCTGCTTGAGCGTGTTTCCGTATTTCTCGCGCATTTGAAGACCCCACCCCATTTTCGACAAAATTTCGGGCCACTGTTGATTTGAGGAAGCCGGCATGAGAACATAGTGGTAATTGGGGAATCTTTGATGGCAAAGAAAATTCAGGTACATTCCGACGGCTTTGTCAAGGATGTCCGCGCCGGACTGACGGATGACGATCTGAGAAGGAAGTACAGACTCTCCGCAAAGCAATATCAGAATCTCCTGGAACAGCTCCTTGACTCCGGAAAACTCGAACAGTCCGATCTGGAAGATCATCGCACAGTCTACGAAGCCACGGTTGAACTGGCTTCCACGTGCCCGGAATGCGGGGCCCTGAAGCTGGTCGATTCCGAGACATGCCCTCATTGCGATGCAAAGACTGCTGTTTCCCGCATACCCGGGGAGGAAGACCAAACCGTACGTTTACCCCTTGAAGCCCTTCTCAAGGGTGAACTTGGTGAAACGGAAATGTCGGATCAGGGTACGTCCTTTGAATGGGGTGTCACTTCTGATCTGGAACCGGAAGATGGAAAGGACGGTATCCCTGAAAACCAATTGGCGGATCAATGGAAAGATGACTGGCAGGACGCCTGGGAAAAGACCGCTATTGACAAAGAGCCGTTTGTTGAGGGGGCTGCGCCCGAACTCCCACCCAGACCGCGGAAACGTAGGAATCGGATTCTCCTTGCCGTGGGTCAATTGGCGCTTGCCGTGATAGTCCTGACAGCGATCGGCTTTTATACTGAATTGATACCACTGCCCGCGGCTTTGAAATCTGATGCGCGGACAGTCAGGAAAACAGACCGCCCCAAGATGGCCGGGGTCGCAGCAAAACGAGAAAAACCTCAAACTAAACCGAAATCGCGAAAGCACCGCAGTCCGAGCCGGACAAGCGGCAATAGGGATATTCAGGCGCCTAAACCCAAGGCGCCAAAGAAAGTAAGATCTCCAGTACGGGAGGTGAAGCGAGAGCCTCGCGGCCATAAGGTTGCTCGTCCCGAGAAAGCAGTCAAGCCCGCAAAAGAGTCCGCGCCGAAACCTGCGAAACGCGCTCTGGAGACCGGATCTCAAAAAACCAAACCTTCCAAGCCGGCTCGTCCTGAAAAGGTTGTCCAGCGTCAAGAGCAGGCTTCACTGAAAGAAGAAAAACGTCCCCTGAAAAAGAAACGGTCACCGCCGCCGGTCCGAAGCGCGGCACAGGCCGTCAAGGTTGTCCAACCAAAGAAAGCCGCTGCAACACAGAGGGCCCGTCCTGTGGGATTGAAAGATACCACGGATCTGAGGACTGTGGAGAAACCAAAGCCCGGAGCGCAACCGCGGCTCGTAAGCGTGCAAAAACCTCGGCCGCGGATTGCATCAGTGCACAAAGAAGACAGGCTCCCGGCGGCGTCCGGATATGACGGCACAGTACTTATTTATGGTGTGAAAAAGGGTGACTCGATACTTGTGCAACTTCTGTTGGAACGCGGCGGGAATGCAGACGCAAAGGATGTCAACGGTGACACGGCATTGATCATTGCGTCCCGCGACGGCAGAGACGCAATCGTCAACCTGCTCCTAAAGAGCGGAGCCGACCCAACACTCAAGAACGCAAAAGGGTTCACTGCCATCATGGAGGCCTGCGAAGCGGGCAAGACAAAGGTCCTGAAGTCGCTCTTAGCTCATGACAAAGAAAAGGGCAGGGCCGAGCTTTTCCAGGCTTCCACCACAGGCCGGACCAATGTTGTCATATCGCTTGTGCGAAACGGCGCGGATGTCGATGCCAAGGATGGCGAGGGAAACACGTGTCTGATGCTGGCTGCATCAAAAGGAAACCTGAAAATGGTCAGGCTGGTTCTGGCCCTGGGAGCAGACGTCCAAGCAACTGACAGGCTAGGCCATAGCGCATTGACATGGGCTTCCTTTCCTCCTCCTGGTGCGGGCTATGTTCCTTTGAAGGATCGAAGACAAATAGTGCGCGTTCTCAAGGCCCACGCGCGGAACAAGCGCGGACCTATTTCCGCAAGGTAGCAAGATCGCAATGCAGGACCGAGAGGCAGAGACAGCGGTCAAGTCTGGTTTTGGGTCATTACGCGGTTTGTGCGAGGGTATTCGGACATAACTTCCGGCAACAGCTATATCGGCGCGGCCATTGAAGTGCGTCAGCCGTTTGCCCGAAGTCGCCAAGGCCCAAACGCTTTCCCATTTGAAAGCAACACGCCTTAGGGTTTGTCACAAAATAAACCTTGCAACAGGTTGCTGTGGCAATTGTAGGGGCAGACCCCGGATCGGAGTCCGGGGCAGGCTCTGGAATGACGGTTCACGGGGAGCTATAGTGATGCTAGACCGATATTTCTACACGGTTTTGAAATGGCAAATCCTCCACCAGGATTGATTCTAAACTGTATACGAATTTGAGCCCCGCTGTACTAGATTATCTCTGTGATCTATGTGATCTCTGTGGCGAAATGGAGCGGGTCGGTCATCTGCCGATTTTCAAGGGTTCGAGCGGTAGCAGTCGTACATCGGGGCTGCTGTACAGGCCTCGGACCCGGAACGTGGTAGTCAGAGTTTTTCCGTCTTTTGTCAGAAGATTCCCGAAGAGGCCCTTCCACAGGGTGTCCAGTCCCACAAGTGGAGCAAGAGTCACAAGGAAATCAACCCTCTGTTGGTTGCTGAAATACAGGCCTGAAGCGGTTATTCGAGCAGCGTCGGAAGCCAGTTTGAAATCCTTCACTTGCCACTTGTCGTCGAAAATGTCCATGCTCCACGTACTACGCTCAAAGGGCAGACCCTGTGCCATGACGTCCGGCAGCCGGCCCCGGAGAATGAAGCCGAGGTTTAAGAGCGAGAAGATTTTGGAGAGTGCTTCAAAGCGGTGAATTACACCGTTACGGACACTAACCTTCATACGGCCCTCTTTGAACAAGCCCATATTTATGTGCTTGCCGCAGAGCTTCCATGCCATTTCGCCGTCCATCAGGGTGTCTCCTTCTACACTGACCTGTTCCGGATCAGCCAGGAGAACGGTGGAGATGTTCAAATGATCGCCCTGAAAGTCGAGTTTGAGTGGCTCTTCGGCGCCGGCTCGCACGTCCAGCAATGCGTTTCCCGATAGCACTCCGTCAGCATAACGGAGTTTCCACTCCTGCGCCTCGATCAAGCCCTGCCGGCCCTTAAAATCAGCCTGAAAATCCGCAAAACGCCTCCACGCCGTCTTGCCTTTGACTACCTTTACCGAGGCTGTTCCATTGCTTCTTGCAAGGAATGTGATGAATGGGCTGGTTCGGATCCATTCACCCCATGAGACATCGCTGACATATTCGGGCGGCGCCGTGAAATCCGTGGTGTCCAGAAATGATGATTCAATTTTGATCTTCAGCTTCGGATGTTTGAAGTCCGACACGAATAAGTGTCCGGACATCATGGAATTGCCGATTTGCGCCCTCTCCGCAACCAAGGTCAAGGAGTTTTTCCGCAATCGTATTCGCCCGGTTCCGCCTTTCATAGGCTTGTAGAATCCGGGAATATGAAGGGAGACATGATTAAATAGAATAGTGGCTTCAAGGTTCAGGTCTCTTGGCCGGAAGGACCCTTTTATCACGGCGTCACCATCGAAGCGTCCTCCCGGCTTCAGGGCCAACGAACCGTGGGAGAAGGGGACCAATGCTTCTGTGGCTATTCCTTTTGGCGGAAGATGGATCTTCAAACTTAACCGGCCGTTCTTGTCGATGGCGCCCTTTGCCGATACCCGGGTCTTGTTCAGAATCAGATAAACCTCTTCGAGAATTGTCGCACCGGCATCTCTATTTCCCGATATTTCCACGCGCAGTGGAACCCCTGGTTTCTTGTCTACCACTGACCCTACACTCAAACGGTTTCCCTTGAGATCGACCTGGAAGAAGAACTCCGCGTTTTCCGGATTCCCTTTGAGAGAAACAGACACTGGGACCTTAAAGGAAGCTTTCCAACCCGCGGGCAATAACCCGAGTTTTCTCAAATCCCCGGGTAGAAGATCCGATTCAATCTTCACGTCAAGTCCTTCCGGAAGCACTTTTCCGCGCATCCGGATAGGAGACCCCCCTATGAATCCCCGAAAATTTAATATTGCCGGCCCGGACTTCCGAAACTCCACCGCGCCGTTCATTCCTTTGAGCGGCAGCCGAAAATCCTGTACCCTGCACTGAAAATCATCCAGGGAAACCCTCCCGTTCAGTGAAGGTCGGCTGAGATCACCCTTGATGTGAAGCTTCATCGACATATGACCGCGAGGTTTGGTCACACGTTGGAGCCACCACGGAAACCGGCTCACAAGCGCCTTGTTTTCGAGAATCGGCACAAGGTCTTCCCCGTTCGCGGTCAAAGAAACGAACAGATTGCTCCGCGGCGCAGACTGCAAATCAGTAACCCAACCATTGAGTATTATGGGGGAAGTCCCTAAGATCAGCCTTATGTCAGTGAGTCTCAGTTCATCCGCGCTCAGACGAATGCCGCCGGTGGCCTCCCTGACAGGCAGACCGTACCCGGGAATGAAACCGGATACTCTTTCCAGGCGAGCATCCAGTGCAAGCGAGCCGAGCCAATCCTCGGCGTGAAACAACCGGGAGATCCGACCGGTCCACATTGCCCCCTTTACCACAATACGGCCCTTGAGTCCTGCCTTCAACAAGCGCTTCCGATCCTCAGCCGAAATGAGTCTCAGCGGCACAAGCGGAAAGATCTCCTTCAGGTCCAGAACCGCCTCGTTGACCGTGATGGTAGCTGTGGGATCGGGTGAACTCCGATGCCTCACAGCAGCCTGTGTCACAAGTTTCATCCCAGGTAAGGCGAGCTTCAACATTTCCAAATCAAGACTGTCTTCGCGGATTCGCGCTACGAAATTCACTCGGGCGTTCTTGACGCTGACCCGGTGACCAAAGTACGGGCCGGAAGGCAATAGCGCGTCTTCGATTTGCACATCTCCCCTGATCCGGCCTTTGGTCGGCCCTCCGTCCGCCTCCACAAGAAGATTCACCACGCCCCTGGACAGCCCCGGATCATTTCCAAAATGCGACAAAATCGCTCCCAAAGGCTTCACTGAACAGTTGGTAAGTCGGACCCGAACGCGGCCTCGCCACTCTCCGCCACTCAGAGGCGTGGCTGCCAGATTGCCGGACAGATCAAACAAACCCGGTCCCTGATCGGACGGAATCGTGCCATGCGCCTTCAAGCTCACCGCGCCGTTAACGGTGACATGTTTTCCCATCGCCCGGATCTTGCTGAAAATCACCTTCTCCGATCCTGTCTTGGGCGCAAGGGAACTCGCCTCAACCCGGGCATTGTCTATTTCCAGACTCTCGATCACCGGGTACAAGAAAAAAGGGCCCGGACGCGAAGGAGCCGCCGGCTCAGGCGACGCGTTCCTTTCAAGCGCCTTTGATGAAGAAATGACCAGAACGGGTTCTGAGAATTCGGCCCTTTTGACCAGGAGAGTCCGGCGCAGGACCGGGAGCAGCCTCAATTCAAATATTGCTCTGTGAATCTTCAGGAATACAGGCATTCGCGGACCATCCCGGCATTCCAACCCGCCTATGGTGATCCTCGCTTTTTCAAAAGAGAGCCAGTCAATCCTGGCAGACGAAAAGGAGATTTCCTTGCCCGCGGCGTGCCCGGCGCGCGCTGCCAAGAAAGCTACCAACTGGTCGTCCTTGAGACCGACCCGGATGAAAACCATTATTCCCGCGAGAAAAGACACAACCGCGATAGTGACTACCAGCAGAGCCGCGGCGACACGTTTACCCCTGGAGGATCGCTTCTTATCAGGTTTCATATGAGTGTCGCCCATGAGAAAAGCGCGGAGTTGCTACAAGAGTGGCCGTAATCCGAAATAGCGGCCGCCCAACCGAAGGGGCCGCTTGAACGTCTCAGAGGACGCAGCGTGCTACGCCCCTACGACGCGGTACCCCAGCATGATGACGGACATCTTCATGTTTCGTCGTGTCTCTTATCAGGCATGAGCGCTCCTACCAAGATGGATGCACTGCTAAGGGCTTGTCCCGAAATTAGTAATATAGTCTTCCGCACTCAGTTCTGCGCGAATGCAACTTCATTGGAAGTTCCCCCTCACCCTAACCCTCTCCCGCCAGGGGAGAGGGAAAAGGACTCCCCTCCCTTGACGGGAGGGGCTGGGGGAGGGTGACATCTTCGGCGCGAAGTTCGATGCGGAAGACTATACAACCTATGAATCCTGAAACCTTGCCGGAACTCATTACCGTCATTCCAGAGCCTGCCCCGGACACCGATCCGGGGTTCGCCGGGGTGACGACACACTGGGAATTGAGACGTTTATTTTCTGACAAGCCCTAAGAGCCCGCAACGAAACAACCCTTGCAACTGAGAGGTACTACATCTGTGCCAATAAGAGGGCGACGCATGCGTCGCCCCTACGGCCGTAACCCACCTGGACGGTGGGCATTTTCATGTTTCGTTGTGTCTCCGTTTTTACGGCATGAGCGTTTACCTGAAAGTCCAGTGAAGAAACCACCTCTTTGCGGGTCAACGTATGGGGTGGTTTGGAGGCGAGCTGAGTCTCCCCTCCAAGTCCATGCGCAGCGTGCGCGCTCTTCACACGCCTGTCCGAGGCGAAGCCACGGACTACTGAACCGCGGAAAGGACTTTCATGTTTTGTTGCCTCTCTCTTGCGATGGAAGTTCCTATTGTCGGGTCCGCTTTTTCATTCGGGAGATCTTTTTCCTGAGAATACTGAGACGAGCCCTTGTTGTGCCTGTTTTGCGTTCTTCTTCCCTCTGGGTCTTTACCTCTTTGATTTTTGCCTTGGTCTCGCGAATATTGCCGACCTTTTTCTTCGGAGGCTCGATACCCTTTTCTTTTCCGAGAATCTCGACCAACTCTCCCTTGTTCATTCCATGGATACCGGCGAATTTGCCGATCTTCAAGGCTTCTTCGCGCAATTCCTTGACCGTCCATTTGTCCAGGGGTTTTTCCTTCTTATCTTTGCGTTCTTTCTTTTTTTCGTCTGCCATATTTCCTCCTGAATGAGTGTTTCAACTCTTAATCATAGTCGGATTATGAATAAAATCCACGCCAAACTCAATAGTTTTATGAACATCGGTCTTCCAAAATACGAGGCGCCGCTCTGGTCGTGAGAGGCACGTCACCGACTAACGGCCCAACCGTCCGATGCTCTTCCGTTTTGACACCTCGATCACAAGTCGGTTCACTCATCCATCCGGGCGAGCACCTTGAGGTCGAATCCCTCCTTGCGGCAGCGGATGTCGTAGTAGAAGATTACTCCGCAGACTGAGATGAAGAGCGTGGCGACCTGAGCCCCGACATTCCTTAGGGTCCCGGCGGCAATCTGACCGAGAACGGCCAGTGATTCGGGACAGAGATAAGGGATCAACGCGCCAAGTGGCCAAAAGAGCGAGTAAACAGCCAAGTAGACTACGACAAAAATATGCATGAGAACGAGCGCCCTCGTGAAATACCTCCTCGGCCATGGACCCTCCGCCTTGCCGGTCAGCAGTCTCCAGCTTCTCTTGAGAGCGTCTGTGTACGCCACGTTTTCAATGATCACAACTTCTTGGAAGAGCAGGAGTTTCAAGATCACATAGGTGATTATGGAAATCCAGACTGCCCCCATCAGTATTGTAACGAGCCCGATGAGGAGAATGCCGCCATAGCTCTGAGCGAACTGCGCATCTGCCAAATACAGCGGAATCAGCAGCAGAGCTGTAGCAATGCCAAGAGCTATGAATGAGACCAGGGACACCAGCCACAAGAAAAAAGTATAGAGCAAGGAGGTCAAGAAGAGTGGCGCCAGTCTGCCCAGCGCAAAACCAAATGCCTCCCGCAACCGAACCTCCCTTCCCAAATATATGGATGAGACCGCGTAGATCAGGGCGGCTTTGGCAAGGAAATAGGCTATCACAGCAGCGGCCAGCACAACAATGGCCATCAGAAGCGCGAAGCCGACAAAGAGCAAACTCGCCGCGCTTTTGATACTTTCAATATCCCACGTGAGTCCCATGGCCAGGCCCACGATCAAGGTGACAACGCCAATGACCGCTGTGATCGCCAACACGACCAATATTGGGATCAATACTATTCCCAGAAGTTTCCAGAAGTTGGATCTACAGATCTGAAAGCTCTTATCCAGCATTCCGGCCAAGGTAAGTGGTTCTATTGCAAACCCGGGGGTCTGCGGAATCGGGGGGGGCTTCCGCGTACCCGCGGCAGGCGCCTCGATAGCGTCAATTCCCCGGACATTCTTTGTTGTGGAAGCCGCGGGAATCGGATGGGGCCGCGTCGGATCCCTCTCGGAGGAAACATGGGCTTCAGGCGAGGTCTGCGCCGGCGCCCTTTCACTCGCTGTCGGGGTGGGCAGCGGTGGCCTGACCACGGTCTTCGCTCCCAAGGTCTCCAGCATTCGAGTCAGCGCGGCCGCATTCTTTGGGGAGGCTTTGCTGGTTATTGTCCACGGCAGCCTGTCGAGCCGCTTCACGATCAGATCTGCTGATGAGCCCTTGCTGAGACCCGCTAAGGTCTCAGCCACCTTGGCTCTGTTCGTATCATCTCTGAGCTGCGTTATGATAATAGCGTGGCGCGTTATAGAGGGTCGCTCAACCATAGGTACTCCTTTGCCATGCCGGTCCGAGGCTGCCTGTCAACATCGGCGTCGAGTCTGTAGAGGCATGAAGAGTGGAACCGGACACCCGAAATCCGCCATAACCCGGGTTATGCGACATCCTCACAGGACCCGGGTCCGTTCCCGGTACAGCACGGCCATGATTTCCAGCACAGCTTCGTGTTCAGGTTCAGTCCTGGCCGTGAAATCCGACTCTTGTAGGATTCGTTCGAAAATCGCTTTGGCCAAACTCGTCCTGTGTCCCGGCTCCAATCCTTCCCTCCTTGACAGGAATCTACTGACAAGCTGGTAATCCTCTGCGTTCATGCCTGCGGCTGCACGACGGATCACAGGATCGGACATGCGATAGTCATCCCTTGACTCGCCGGCCATCGGCGCGGTCGAATCCTTTTCAAAAATGACCAGCGTGCCCGCGGCGAGATCTCCCAGACGCCTGTTTCGGGAATCAAAGAACATCACCGCAATCCCAAGCGGATAGATGTCCCCCAGAAGATCGATGAGTCTGACAATGTTCCTGACGGCCGAATCCAGGAACGTTATGGGGCGGCCGTCACTCCTGATAACCCTGATGTTGACCGATCTCTTGCCCGGGGTGGACCCGCTCCACAGGTATTCAAATAAAATAAAATAGCCTTTTGTGATGATACCGTAAACCAGAATCACTACCGCGATGAACCAACGACCAAGGACATTTCGCACATCGAACAGCCACTCAGACACATACCTGGCATAATCCCTCGAGACATTGCTCAGGAGGCTCATAACCAGTACAAACGTCAAGAAAAGGCCCAGCAGAGCGCCCCACTGGATGGACTTGTCAATGACGAACGCCAATATCCGGCTTCCGATACCCGCAAGCTGGAATTGAAGATCGAAATGTTCCGGGGTCTCAATGGTTATGATTTCCCGTTCCGTTTTCACCGCGTGTTTCATGAATCCCTACAAAAATTCCCGGCAGACGGTATTCTTTTGGGGAAAGATCCAATGAGTCTCGAATACTCCGGCAAGACCTGAACCCCCTACCGGTAAACGATCTTGAAATCGGTCGTAAAACTTAACACAAAACCTCTACCTGGGCTATAGTGGCGTGACAAGGAATCGGCTGCTGAAGTCTTCGATCAGTTAACGGAAAGGAAGCGTTATGACCTGGAAACATGTGAAAGTTGAGCGCACCGGCCGCGTGGCGGTGGTAAGGTTTGATCGATCAGACAACCTCAACGCTCTGTCTGCGGATCTGATGAGGGAGTTGACAGACGTCGCGGTTTCATTCGAAGATGACCTGGAGACGACCGCGGTGGTCCTGACCGGCGCTGCGAATGCCTTTACCGCGGGACTTGACTTACGGGACCCGAAGATCCTTGAAGGCCTTCAGGCCCCACTCGGGAAAAGGCGGCGCCTTGTGAATGCGGGCCCGAAAATGTGTAACGCCTGGGAATCCATGGAACAGTTTACCATAGTCGCGATTGAAGGCCACTGTGTCGGTGGAGGCGTTTCTCTTGCCGTGTCCTGCGATTTACGGATCATGGGTCAAGGCGCAGCCTTCCGGGTCCCGGAATTGGTTTTGGGAATGAACATGAGCTGGCAAACTCTTCCCAGATTGACGAGCCTTGTTGGGCCTGCGAGGGCCAAGCAGATAGTCATTCTCGGGGAAAAGATCGCCTCGGAGCAGGCCTTGAACTGGGGTCTGGCCCAGGAAGTGGTTGAGGACGGCCAGGTCGTCAAGCGGGCCCTGGCTATCGCTGAAGATGTGGCAGCCATGCCCCCTTTGCCGGTCAGAATGACCAAACAAGCTATTAATGCTTTTACCAACGCGTTGAACAATGCGGCCAGCTACATGGATTCGGACCAGTTCATGCTGTGCCAGTTGACTGAAGACCACAGTGAAGCCCTTGCCGCGTTCTTGGGAAAAAGGAAGCCGATCTTCAAAGGACAATGATTAGCCGGTACGTCCAGGTACCGATAGGGATGCCTCATACCAACTTCCATCGCAGCTTCAGCGAGGAGGCCAGTCTTTTGAGGGGGAAAAGCTGCACTTGGTCACAGGCGACCACTTGCCGGTTTTACGGGGGCCATTCGCCTCACAACGGATGTCGGCCACGTGAAAGAGTCCCTTCCCTTCAGGAGACAGATCGGATGGGTCAAAGAGCCCCTTTCCCGCCAATACCTTTCTGACCGCGGCTTTGGCGTGTTTCCTTTTCTTGGAGCCGGAGCTCTGCCGACGTTTGAGTTTTGCTCGCCGTGGGGACCGCGTCTCTGCCGCGACCATTGTGCTCTTGTGTGCGTTTGGCTCAAGAGGACTAATGTGGGCCATGTTGAAGCCCCTTTGTTTCAAATCCAGGTCCAACTCAACTTTGTAATGCCGGGCCGGCTCGTTTGCACGGGCAACACGAAGAACGATACGCCCGTCAGTGACCTCCGCGGTCTTGATGCACAAGCGGGAAGCATCCGAACCCGTGTCGGTATTCCTTCCACGTGTGCGAGACCGCCGGCCATGGACTGTCTTGTCCGCCTGCGCAGCCAGAAGATTCCCCGGGGCCGCGGGACTGAGCGCGCCGAAAAAGACTATGAAATAACCCTCGATTTTCCGGATCCTGTATTCCGGCACAGCATAGTCCCCGAATTCCAGAACCACGCGCGCTCCTGTCCCATGTTTTCCTGTTCGCATCTCTCGGATCGGCTTGTTCCGGTACTTTACTGTTTTGGGGATTCTGACAAATCGCGCGTCCTTGAAGTCAATGACCAACCGGGGAGGACGATTGATCGTGAACGCCTGCTGAAGGGCCACCTGCCCCTCTGATTTGATTATGAGCCGCTTAAAGTCGGGGCCTAGTCTCAACTCACTTATGATTCCAGGGCCGTTTGTCCAACCGATTCCGGAGCCCAGGCCCAAAAGGAACACGATTACCATTACAACCATAGATCGCTTTGCCACTGATATCATGACAGCCTCCTTGGAGGAACTGCTTGCGGTCACACGCCCTCCGCTTGAGCCGAAGTCTCGGCCGACGAAGTTCAGACCAGCCGCATCTTGCTTTGCGACAAGCTCGCCCCTTTGGGCGCAGCAGTGACGCGACTAATATCATACCGAACGAACGAATGTCAAGAAGAATCGCTCTTCCGGTATATTATCGACAGAACTTAAAGTGATTTGGCCGGTCAGGGACCCTTCCAGGGTTCAAGGATCTCACAGGCCCTGCCGGGCTCTTCTTTGGCGAGATGGGATTTGAGTTGCTTCTTGGGGATTTGCCTGGGAACCAGGAAGGGCTCCATTTCTCCGGACTCTCGATTCCAGATAAAGCGTTTGAGATCAAAAGCTTTGCCTATGTCGTCGTAGAGTATCACCCACCATTCATCATCCTTCACATCGTAGCAGACTTGGATCTTTTTCACCGACGGGTATGACTTGGCCAATGCTCTGGCAGCAGTCTTCACCTTCTCATCTTCCCATTGCAGCGGTCGATCTCGGTCTTTCGGAATCGGAGAGCGACTCACAGGCCCGGGCTTGAAGGCCGAGGGGTTCCTTGTGTCTGACCCGGGCCCCTGTTTGTCCGGAATTGAAGCCCTGATGAGACCCGTGGTCCTTTCTTTGACAGTGTTCCGCTCAGAAGACTTCGGTGTCGGATCCGAGCCTTGTTTCCCCTGCTGTAAAGGTATCACGCACGCGGTGACCATAAACACGGCTGTGACGAGGAGGATCAAACTCGCGGGATCAGCATGTGGTTTCGCAAGCACCTTGCCATCGGTGACCGCGGTAAATCCGTTTGCTCCTTCTCCCTCCGGGAGGAGGTTGGGGTGAGGGAATTTATGAAACAATCTACTTGTCCTATCGTGTGTGCGGCTCCCCGCCCGCGCCGCGTAAGAGCGCGTTCTTTCATGAGGCCTGCCTGATGGGAGACAAGCCAACGATCTCGAGCAAAGTCTGATCCTACCAAATACTCCGACCACTGTTCCAAGGACTGCCATTATTCACCCTCGCTCCGGTCCTAATCAGGGGAGATCCCTGACCCCGGCCCATTCTTAGTATCAAATTCCGTTCTTTGCCAGAGAAAAATGAGCATAGCAGTAACCATTCAGTCACACGGGGCGGGGCGATGCTTCCCGTGAACATGTCATTGCGAGCACAGCGAAGCAATCCCCAAATTGCCTGGTCAGGAGATTGCTTCGTCGCTTCACTCCTCGCAATGACATGATCGATGAAAATATCTGCCCCGTAAAACTGAATGCTCACGCATACCAGCGAAAGCTCAGCATACCGAGCCTACCCTGGCAAGAAATTCCCCCATTTTCACTTGTCACGAACGAGAAGCCCCTGAAATCCCACATCAAACTGCCTTTCACCCATAAAATCTTGGCCGCTTGCGACTTTGCCGGCTCATATCCGTTCCTTGATCGTGAATTGCTGTCAAACTCAATCAGCCATCTAATCTCCTGTTCTTCGAAGCAGGCGCGGGTCAAAAGCAAAACTCTCAATGTGTGTAATGGTAACATCCCCACTATTTGGGTGCTCCGGATTGATCAGCATATTATATTCATTTGCAACAACAACAGAAGGCACACGAAGCAAAAGCGAGTCGTTCTCCAAGACCCAATTTGTTCCTAACTCAGCCAATTCTCGTGGGGCAGGATAATCTCGCCAATTGACCGGCAAGTCATTTATCAAGATTTGTTTTGGAATTGCGGCGTCAGGTATTTCAAGACGAGCAATACTCAGATCGGTAGGCAAAATTGATAGAGGGACATGAACCAGATATTCTACGGCTGCCAGGGATCTGCTTTCCGAAGCATAAATAACACTAATTCCTTTATCATTCCATCTCCCCCCATACTTCCTGGCTCCAGTTCCTGTCAAATCTCTGATGCGTCGGGTCTTTGCAATCCGAAAGACTTGCGGTAATGGTTCACCGGGCTTGAAGCGGTTCTGCGCCCGGCGAGAATGGAGGGGGAGACTCATCTCCCCCTCCAAACCTCCCCCATACGTAATTCCGGGGGCTTGTACGGTTCACGGCGAACGGTTGCGATTTGCGTCAAGAGAATACCCCGTACTCAATTCTCCCCAGTTCATCTAGAACCATTGCAGCTCCAAAGCTCGACGCCAATAGATCGATAGGCGTCTTTTTCGCAAAGGCTGTATGAGGGAGATTCAACCATGCACGAAAGTTTTCTTCATCCTCAAATACTTTAATACCTTTAACGGCAACTTGAGCAATCAGTATGATCCGTTCAGCTATGTGAGCCTTAAACGGCTCACCAGGGACCTTTCTCTCGATTGTGCGCTTAGCGACCGGCAGAAGTTCGGCCATCTGACTCATTGATAAGTGCAACTTTTTTGCAAGATGTGAAAGGGCATCCTTTGTAACACCCTCATTACTCAACTCAATTAAGTCCAGCGGATTCTCAATTCTCTTGCGGAGAACCTTCTGACCGCCCAATATTTCCGTGATGCCGGACAACTCCATTTTCTAACCTCACCGGAAGCTCTTGACACTTGTCTTAAGAATAGCGTCAATTGTCGCAATTGTCAAAAGGAATCGAACCTGGAGTGTCGCCGGAATTTCAGGTCCAGAACCCGGGTGGACGTTTGATTGCGGACCGGTAGGTTACACCCTTGGGCCGCATGGAAACGCGCTTCAATGAGTAACGGCCTTTTCCCATTATCCGCGTAATCCGCGCCATCCGCGGTAAATATGTATTTGACCGCGGATTACGCGGATGTGCGCTGATATGGAAGAAAAGAACGGGACAGGATCTGATTCCCCGGCGGTTGATTAGCTGCATTTTGGGATCGGCCATGTCGGTCTTGAATCTTCTGAGACCGGTACTTGATGAAAAGCGGTACCAAAACGCGTTTGGTGGAGTCAGAGGCTTTTCCTATTATGCGCGTAATCCGCGTGATCCGCGGTAAATATTCTTGTGTTTCGTTGTGCCTCGACTTTGAGGCATGACCGCCGCAGTGATGACTTCCCGGTAGTCCGGCCAAGCTTGGACTTGACGGATTGATCACAACACTGCAACATGTTCGAGCGTGGGAATGACGGAACAAGTGGCTTTGGCGAGAAACGATTGGTCGACAGAATCACTAGGTGATCTCTGGTAACCGTTCACCGTGAACCGTACAAGCTCCCGGAATTACGTATGGGGGAGCTACTGGGCGTAGCGCCAATTTGCGAGCCGGTTGGAGTGGGAGCTCTATTAATAGTCCGTAGCGGCTCGCCGGGCGTGGGTGCTTCGAGAAAGGTCTTGGGTTTACGCTTTGCACGGAGACACGGGGATATCGACGGATGGGCCTACTTGGCCGAAGATACGGATATATCGTGGAGAACCTATTGACACCACGTCGAGTGGGCCCTCCATTCTCACCGGGCGCAGAACCGCTTCAAGCCCGGTGAACCATTACGATCTCCGTGTCCTCTGTGGCAAAATGGAAAGGGGAATGAATAATGCCTGAGATTACCCGCATGGATGACTGCTTATCCAAACGTGATGGGCATCTGTTTGTGGAGGAGTGCGATACAATTGATCTGATAGATCAATTCGGGTCGCCGCTGTTTGTCATGTCGGAAGACCAGATCCGCCGCAATGTGCGTTCTTTCCAGGAAGCGTTTCAAAAGGGGTGGCCTGATGGGCCGGTGAAGATTCTCCCGGCCGCGAAAGCCAATTGGATTCCCGCGGTCCAGCGAATCCTTGCCCAAGAGGGCTGCGGCTGCGACACCTATTCTCCCGGGGAACTCTCGGTTGCCCTGAACGCGGGGTTTGATCCGGAACTCATCTCGGTCAACGGGGTTCCCAAGGATGAATCCCATATCCGTAGAGCTGTTCAAGAGGGCGCTCGCATCACCATCGACAGTGTGGAAGAGGTGGATGTCATTGAGAAGGCCGCCAATGAACTCAATCAGGTCGCAAAGGTGCGCCTACGGATAAAGCCCGCGCTCTCCGGTTTCATAGATCGTACCGACTTTGCCGCGGAAGGCCTGGTGCCCACTGACATTGCCGCGATGGTGTACAAGGGAGGGCTGGTGTTCGATGACATCATGGCGATCGGGCCGCGGGTGCTGAAGATGAAGAACGTTGAGTTGGTAGGCATTCATGAGCATCACGGTCGTCATCATCGCTCCACCCGGTACTGGGAAGAACAGATGAAGGCATTTGCAGAAGAGGCCGGGAAAGTGTGCGCCGCGCTGGGTGGATTCCAACCTCAGGAGATCGACATCGGCGGCGGCTTCGCCATCCCGCGGGATCCGTTCAACGCGGCGACCGATTACACTGAACCGCTGCAATTGGCCGCACTCTATGCGGTGTCCAAGGCTGTGAACCTGCTGGGCGAGGACACGCGGTACAAGGTAATGGCCAAGCTCATTGACACCATTGTCATGAAGCCGAATCAAACACCCGCGCCCAATATCGAAGAATACGCGGAAGCCTGCACCAGCACTCTGCGTAAGGAACTGCCAAAGCACGGGATAAACACAAAAGGTCTGATGCTGCAGATAGAACCGGGGCGATCGATGCACGGCAATGCGGGTATTCATTTGACAACCGTGAAGAACATCAAGCGTGTGCGGAAGCCGATCAGGTGGAATATGGTGATTGTGGATTCCACGGAGTTCTGGTTCACCGGCGGCCGTTACGAGCACCATCTACACGATTACGTATTCGCCAACAAGACCGACGCGCCTATGGTTGACAAGGCGGATGTGAATGGACGCAGCTGCTACGGCGATCGATTAATGCCGACCATACCGATTCCGGATGTGGAAGTGGGTGATATCCTCGCTCTACTGGACACGGGCGCATACCAGGAAGTCTCCATGAGTAACTTCAACGCGATGCCCCGACCGGCCACAATTTTGGTGACACGCGATCAGGCCGCGATCATCAGGCGGAGGGAAACGGAAGAGGATGTATTCAGTCGCGATGTGATACCGGAACATTTGGAGAGCGGTGCAGCGGGTTTCAATGACAAATCGTCATAGGGTGTCGGTAACTGGCGGTCCTATAGTGCCACGCATTGAAAATGGGGTTTGCGGCTCCCCCCCCCCCCCCTCACCCTACCCTCTCCCGCCAGGGGAGAGGGGACTCC